>NZ_JAWLIQ010000006.1:0-245118 GCF_033485175.1 Sporosarcina sp. YIM B06819
CGTTGCCGCAGGACGCGGCGTCTTTAGACTGCCTTCCACCAAGGGTCTTCAGCCCGTGCTGTTCCCGCAGGAGTCGCCGCCTTACGCTCCAATCAACAAAAGTGGAACTTCACATTTACGAATATTGAAATTCATAATCGTATAATCGTTCGCCTTTTTAATCGAAATAGGTAATTATGAAATTGATTCATATGTCTAATAATGAATTAACGTTTTGATAATACGCTTTTTTCGTCTTGTAAAAATTGTTTACGTGATTTTGCTACGCGTGCAATACGTTCTTCCGCCAGGCGGTCCGCTGCTACATACGTTGGGATACTGTCACGCTTAGAGATAGCAAAGATTTTCTCGACTGTTCCGTAAATACCTTCTACACGTTTCAATGCGCGTTCACGGTTGTAGCCAATCAGTTCATCCGCAACGTTAATGACGCCGCCCGCATTAATGACGTAATCCGGTACATATACGATACCCATTTCATGGATTTTGTCGCCATGTTCTGGTTCTTTCAATTGGTTATTGGCTGATCCTGCAATCACTTTTACTTTGAACTGTGGAATCGTCTCGTCGTTAATGATAGCGCCGAGTGCACATGGTGCGAAAATGTCTGCTTCTTGTGAGTAGATGTCATTGATACCAACTGCTGTTGCGCCGAATGCGTCGACGACACGTTGAACCGCTTCTGCGTTAATGTCCGTAACAATTAGCTTCGCGCCTTCTTTATGCAAGTATTCGCAAAGTGCATAGGCAACGTTACCAACACCTTGGACAGTGACTACTTTGCCTGTTAGTGAATCTGTACCAAATGCTTCTTTTGCTGCTGCCTTCATGCCTTGATAAATGCCGTAAGCCGTTACAGGTGAAGGATTACCAGATGAGCCCGAATTGCCGCCCGCTGAAGTACCTGTTACATAATTCGTTTCCAGGTGAATTAAGTCCATGTCTGCTTCCGTTGTACCCACATCTTCTGCAGTGATATAGCGACCGTTCAATCCTTCAATAAAGCGTCCGAATGCACGGAACATTTCATCGTTTTTGTCTGTTTTCGGGTTACCGATAATAACTGTTTTCCCGCCGCCAAGGTTTAAGCCCGCTGCCGCATTTTTGTATGTCATCCCACGTGCGAGACGCAGTGCATCTTCAATGGCTTCTTCTTCACTTGCATAGGTCCACATACGTGTTCCACCAAGTGCTGGTCCAAGTGTTGTATCGTGAATAGCGATAATCGCTTTCAAACCTGATGTTTTATCCTGGCAAATAACTAATTGTTCGTAATCATGATTCTCCATATAGTTAAAAAGTTCCATTGTGTAATTCCTCCTAGGGGTCTCTTAGTTTTTTATTGCAAGTATAGCTAGCGCTAATGAGTACAGTTTGCTTTCGGCGCTGTCAGCCCTTGATGTTAGGACAATAGGTGCTTTGGCGCCTTGGATTATCGCGCCGACTTTGGCATTGGCAAAATACATCAGCGATTTGTATAAAATATTGCCGGCTTCGATGTTGGGGACGACTAGGACATCAGCTTTTCCTGCTGTGTCTCCTGTAATCCCTTTTTGCGCAGCCGCTTGTTCAGAAACTGCATTATCGAGTGCGAGTGGACCATCGACAATGCAGCCCGGGATTTGTCCGCGCTTATTCATGACAACAAGCGAGGCTGCGTCTGTCGTAGGCACCATTGCTGGATTAACCGTCTCGACAGCCGCGAGCGGTGCGACAATCGGCTGCTCGACACCACATGCATGTGCCGTGGCTACTGCGTTACGAATAATTTGCGCTTTCGCTGCAAGGTCTGGCGCGATATTCATCGCCGCGTCTGTTACAAATAACAAACGGTCATAACCCGGTACTTCAAATGCAGCGACATGTGACAATACTTTTCCTGTCCGCAAGCCGTATTCACCATTCAGTACGGCCTTCAAAATGATAGACGTTGCCACATTACCTTTCATGACAACATGTGCTCGTCCGCTTGAAACCGCTTTCACCGCGAGGCTAGATGCTTCAACTTCGTCAGTGGCATGGTGAATACTACAATTTTCATTGTCCAATAAATGCGGAAAATCAGTTGCTATCAATTCCTTTAATCGCTTGTCATCATCGAATAACAAAAACGAAGCAATTCCTTTTGCAATAGCGCTACTAACAGCCTCCAGAACTTCCCAATCTGCTGCTGACGCGACAGAGACAATCGGACCTGTCTTCGCTGCCGCCTTCACGACGAGTGAATCGAGTGTAACCATTGTATTGTCCTCCTTTCCCCCTGTTGCCATTAGACGAGGCTAAATTTTTCAAGTTTATAGTACAGCGATCGAAGTGAAATGCCTAGCCTATTGGCTGTTAACGATTTATTGCCATCATTTTCGCGAAGGGCTGTTTCAAGGATCGTTTTTTCGTAATCATCCATGATGGAAGCAAGCGTACTTCTTTCCGGAAGAAACGTTTCCTCATCTTTCTCTTCCCTAGATGAAAAGGATTTAACCACATCATCTAAGCCAATGACAGCTTCCCCAGGGTCCATAAATATCATAGCCCGGCTCAGCACATTTTCAAGTTCCCGCACATTTCCTGGCCAATCATATTGCTGAAGCCGTTCCACTGCTTCATCAGTCATTGTCTTAATGTTCATGCCAAATTCCTGATTGAGTTTCACGAGTAAATGTCCAACAATTAATGGGATATCCTTTGTTCGAGATCTAAGCGGCGCAATTTGAATGGAAATCCGATTGAGAACATAATACAGTTCTTCATTGAATAGCCCTTCATGCATAGCCTTTTCTAAGTTTTTTGACGTTGCTGTAATAATACGAACGGATAACTCTGTAGGATTGCTACCAATCGTCTCATTCGTTAAATAGGCCAACAATCTCTTTTGTAACGCAAGCGGAAGTTCTGCGACTTCATCTAAGAACAACGTACCCTGATCCGATTCCTCAAAAATTCCTTGCCCACGTTCCAATTCACCATCCGCTCCAAATAATTCAGCCTCAAATGTAACCGGATTCATTGTAGCGCAATTGACACGAATGAACTTATGAAACCGTCGTGTGCTACTGCTATGAATGGCGTGTGCAAACAATTCTTTGCCCGTTCCTGTTTCGCCCCGCAGAAGGACAGGAACATCTGATTTGGCAGCCAATTTTGCCTGCTCAATCGAAATTTCAATATCCGATGAACCACCGAAAATATCCTCAAATGTATATGTAGCTTCCAATTTACGGATAATCGTTCGTGCTCGGTCAAGTTCTTTCATCAAGTTTCGCATCTCAGTGATATCGTGAATCACCCCGACACTGCCCTTAATTTGCTGATCAACGATAATCGGTGCAACATTGACGACCACTTCACGATTATTTTCACCAATGCGCATATTAACACCTCGGACGGGTTTTTTCGTCTGAAGCACTCTCATATGAATACTTTCGCCTTCATTGATATCAGCATTGGCAGGCTTACCAATGATTTCATCTTCGGTTAAACCCGTAATTCGCGTATAGGCTGGATTGACAAGAATGCCATTACCGTGATCATCGACGACTGAAATGGCATCATCACTGGAATAGATAATTGCTTCCAGCATCGTCTTTACTTTGTTGAGGTCCGTAATTTCTCCCGCGAGTGCGACCACTTCGCTAATGTCTTTGAACACTGCGAAAGCTCCAACTCTTTTACCTTCAGAATCTAGTAAAGGATATCGGGATGTCACAATTTTCAAGCCATTGGCGAGAGTCAATTCCCGATTCAATTCTGCTCTGCCTGCTTTGAAGACTCTTGGGAGCTCAGTCATCGGGATAACTTCTGTGATAAGTCTGCCAATCGCCTTGTCCACCGAAACGCCCACCATGCGGGCAGCACTTTTATTGAAAAAATCGATTGTACCATTGTCATTAATGCCAATCATACCTTCTTCAATGGAATCAAAGATCATCCGCTGCTTATACATTTCTGTATGAATCTGTTTTATGTACGTTCCATTCTCTTCAAGAAGCTTCACAAGGAGATTGGCAACAGAACCAGGTATCAGCACAGTATGGGCAGGTCGCGCTTTTAACAATTCAGCGAACTCTGCTTTGTTGCCGGTTACATCGAAAATGATATGCAAGTCATCCGTTAGATAACTTCTCCAATCCGTGCCGTGTGCAATGCCATGTTTTTTTGCTTGATTGATTCCTGGTGCATGTTCATCAGTATCGATGATTGCTCTAACATTCATGAATTCTAAATTTTGGAGAAGGTCCAGTATTATAGATCCGTCTGTGCCCGCCCCGACAATAAGAACGTTTTGCAAGGGTATTCATTCTCCTCTTTTAAATCATGCAATCTTTTGCAATTACAAACTAATCATACACGATTGCTCTCTTCTTGACAATAAAAACTGACAAGGTAAAATTAGATGCGTTAAGGAGTTGTTACTGATGGCACGTTTAGCGGCTTTTATTGTCCTACTCATCCCCGGTCTTTTTGCGGCCGGTGGTATAAAATTGATGCGGGATTCCATTTTCGGCATATTATTCAAACCCTTCCCGTTCATCTGGCTACAATTTGTCGTCGGATTGCTCTTTTGTGCGGCTGGACTTGCATTTTTTGCTGGCTTCCTTCTACGTCGCGATCGAAAAAATGGGCGTGTACAGGGTCGATTTGCAAAAAAATAAGAAAAGGACCATAACGCATGTAACGTCGTGGTCCTTTTCTTATGAAATCAAAAACGCCACGGCGTTTTTGCGTCCAGATTTTCAATTGAGCTTGAGGCCTACAGGGGGGAAGGATTGAACTGCATCCTTCCTTGTAGGTCATGCAGTGGAAAGGGGATTGAACTACATCCCTCTTTGTTGCGAATCGAACAGCAAAGGGTTCGATTTGCCGTATTTCTGCGTTCTTTGCAGAAATTAAGGCACTTTCAGGAAGTCGCGAACTTAGACTGCCTTCCCCAACTCCCTTCAAAATCTGTGACATCCGCCGGAGGCTCTAGCTTTATTCAGCAATGGTTCTGCTGAATAAAACTAGAATCGGTCTGGGTAATCAGTTATCCAGCCGGCAATATACGGTGGTGGATCGAGCACAATCGTCTCTTGCCCCGTCATGCCATAAACCCTAATTTTTTTTCCTGATTGAATCAGTTTACTTACATAAGGTTCTTGCAACAATCGCTTGTGTAAATGAAAACCATCTGCCGAAGCATACTGCTCAAGATGATCCCAATCCACGCCATTTTTGCGTACTAGGTAGGCTGTTTCTATGCTTGCATCCACAGCTTTTATTTTTTCAAGCAAGCGATAATCAAATGAGGAAAAATGAAGGTTTTCCATGTGTGACACACTATCAACAATTCGTTCGATAGATTCTGGACGCTCGGAAACAGTCTCTTTCAATTCTACATTGAGCGCTAACCCATGCTTATCACTAAACATCGCAACCTCTGTCAAGGTCGGAATCTGGTGACCATTTACCATACGAGCATATTTTTTACCCACCCGTATAGCGGCTACTTCTGCACTCGTCATCGTTGCAATTGTCCGGTGAACACCCGCAAGTCTTACAAGGTCGGCATCGTGGATCACAATGGGTACACCATCTTCGGTCACTTGGACATCCAATTCAATGCCATCCGCCCCTTGCATAAGCGCCTTCTCAAAAGCTGACATCGTATTTTCAAAGCGAACAGCCGACGCACCACGATGTGCAAAAACAGCAGGCTTAGACATTCAAAACACCATCCAAGACTTCAAAAACACCTTTCCTTGCCTCATGAAGTGTCGTCGATCGTGAACCAATTTGGATGACTGATCCAGGATAAGCCTCTTTCGTTACTTCAATTTGAGCAGGCACAGCTTGTTTAATAGTATGCATTTTTAGTTGGATTTCTTTATCGAGTTCTTGAATAGCAACTAGATTCGATTCAATTGTTTCCTTTGTTTTCCTATAAACTTCTGCTTGTGGACCACTAATCCCAACCGCCACTTTTTCAAATTGAACAGAATGCTGCTCTAGTTTATCCAAAATACTTTGGCGATTTTTCAAATCTTGTGCCATCTCCTGAATTTCTTTGTAAAGTCTATCCTTATCAATTCCTTTGGCATAAAGTAATGTCGTTCGCTCGTGATTATTGCCGGCATACGCACATTCAATACGAAACAACGCTTCGATATGACCACCAATAATTCTCCCTTGGTTTTTATCAACAAATACGCATTCGGCAATGACTTCTGTTCCGAATAAATAAAGGCCCGTATGGACATTTTTGGCGTACAACTTGCAATTATTTGCATGTTTAATAAAAATTTCGCCTCGTGCTTCGACGATTGTTAGTCCACCGCCAAAAACGCCACCTTTTATGTAAATATCCCCTTGCGATGATTGGATTTCCTTTGCATTGGTCACGCCTTCATTTCCTTCAATGGAAATATCACCCGTTGCTTTTACTGAATACCCTGCAAGTACGGTTCCATAAACCACAACAGACCCGTCAAATGTAATCGATCCTGTTTCAGGGCCCACATCACCACTAATCACTAGTTGTTTACCAACGCTTAAGATGCCATGTGTATTTTCCAATGCGCCCCCATGCAATGCACGAAGCACAATCTTTCCGTCTTGTTCTTCCTCATGTATAGCTTTTCGATCATAGCCTAATTTTTCATCATTGCCTCTTTGAGCTGAAATGACATTTCCGTAGATATCCCGACCGTCAATCCCCTTTTGAGGTGGTATTTTTTCACCTAACCAATCGCCTTCTTTGACAGGCGTAACGAAATTCATTTCATAATAGTCCGCCGAGCCGTCTTCACGAATAACAGGTTTCCGCTCAGGAATTTCCATATACGTGATAATCGCGTCTGTTCCTTGCTCCGGCTCCGTTCCTATGGCAACAATCAACGGCTCATCCGATTTGAACGTCACATCTTCCATAGACTTTCTACCATGAATAATCCCGGCTGCGTCAAGCGTCTGATTGACCTGCTCTACAATAGCTTGTTTGTTGTCTTCGAATTCCTCTGTTGCCATATTGATTATGAGTTGTGCTTTCATTTTATCGGCCGTAATAAATAATTCAAAGTCAGGTAGCCAACTTCCAATAATATGTTCTCCGTCCGTTTCAGTAAGCGCTTTTCGTAACACAATGAACGAGGTTATTTTTAAGCGGGGAAATTGTTTTGTAATGGCATCAAATGACTTCAGTGGAAAACCACTTTTTTTCGAACGGACTATTACTTTCTCTTCTTGTACAAAAAGATCAAAATAATCATTTTGAATCAACACCGAAGATTCACCCTTTCTATCTACCCCTATTATATAATGCATTTGAAGATTATTGATTGGTTTATTGTGCTTTTATTCAGAATAAGAAAAAATGCCTACTATATGAACATAATTCTCGTCATAAGTAGGCATTTCTTCTATTTGATTATATGTGATTAACTCGCCATATGCTCCAAACGAATCTTGTCAGCTATCATCGCGATAAATTCTGAATTTGTCGGTTTGCTTTTTAGATGGTGGACAGTGTAACCAAACATTTTAGAGATAACATCATAATTACCTCGGTTCCATGCGACTTCAATCGCATGACGAATGGCGCGTTCCACACGGGATGATGTTGTATTATACTTTTTGGCAATCTCCGGATAAAGCACTTTTGTCACAGCACCTAGTAGCTCAACGTCTGTATAGACCATTTGAATGGCTTCCCGAAGGAACGCATAGCCTTTAATATGAGCCGGTAAACCAATTTCTTTAATAATCGACGTGATTGTCGTATCGAGTACTTTTTGGCTAACCGTACCTGGTGCGTATTCCACTTCAGGTTTAGCTTTAGCCATAGGGACAATTGGCTTCCTTGTGCCCGCCACTTGGAAAATCTGGTTCGCAAGCCTTTCAAATTCAAAAGGTTTAAGCATGAAATAAGAAGCCCCAAGACTAGCCGCTTGCGTCATCACATCTTCCTGTCCAAAGGCAGTGAGCATAATGATATGCAGATCGGCAATTTGTACATTAGTACTCAATGTTTCAAGTACTGCAATTCCGTCTAGATGTGGCATAATGATATCAAGTAAAAGTACGTCAGGCTTTTTTTCTTCTAACATCGACAGACACACTTTTCCGTTATTTGCAGTCCAGATGATATCGATTTCAGGATGTCTTTCAAAATAAGTCACCATCGTTTTCACCAATTCCTTGTTATCGTCAGCAATCGCTATTTTTAGTTTTTCCATTCCCATTTCCCTCCAGTACATTTATACGATCAATTTTCTTAAAATAAACAGCAACCCGCTTTTACATTGCATAGATGAATTTTTCGACAAATAATTAGACAACCCTTTTTTAAAAATTGAAAATGAATCTTCAGACTTATAGTTTCCCTAAATTTCGACCAAATCCATTGTTTTCTCCAAAATTGTCGTAACGTTTATGTATAGTTTACCACGACAAAAAAAAAGGACCAACTTAAATTTCAAGTTGGTCCTTTTCCCTTCTTCATTTTTCTCCACTACGCATCGTTTCCAGGAAAAGTCCTGCCCCTTTTTCTGGATCATCGACAAACATATGCGTGACAGCACCTACAAATTTACCGTTTTGGATGACTGGACTCCCGCTCATCCCCTGCAAAATCCCACCTGTCGCTTTCAATAATTTGGGATCTGTCAAGACAAATTGAAACTGATCTTGTTCAACTTTTGTAATTCGGATGGAAAACGATTCAACTTCTGTTCCTTTAATCGTGGTAAAAATTTCCGCTACATCTTCTTTGAGCTGTTCAGGATGCATAATCTCTAGAGGTTCAGTTAACACTTTCTTATGAGCGCTATTCCAAGCTCCAAAAATACCGTACACACCGTTTGTTCGAATCGTCCCCAAAAAATCCTCATCTTCAACAATTGTTGAAATTTTATAACCCGGAACGCCTGGTACACTTTTTTTAATCTGGCCAATTTCCGACAGATAAATGGCACCGTTGTTAAAAGAAGGTGGTGATTTTAATGCGCTATCGATGATCTGATGACCCAGTGCACCATAAGTTCCATTATCCGGATCGACATACGTTAAGGTTCCTGTACCTTCCGTCCGATCCTTCAGGAATGGCAGGAGACGTTTCATCGCATCGCCATCTGCTTGGATCTGAATTTTGTCCCCATTTTGGGATACATGCAATACGATTTCCTTTTTGTCACGCAGGGTAGACAATGCTGTTTCGAAGTCAGTTAATGTACCAATTGTGACATCATCTACTTGTCCGATTAAATCACCTGCCTTCAACCAATGATCTTTACTAATCATGACATCATTTGTGATGAAAACACCCGATAGCTCCATTTTAATACCGATTGAGTGTCCCATTGGAATGAGCGATTCTTCTTGCGCAGATGCTGCATTCGTATTGAATGGCATGACAAGCAACAGCACAGAAAACGAAACGGCCAACTTAAACTGTCTACTCCATCCCATACTTCACCTCCCACGAATTAAGATACTAATGGTATGTCCTTTCTCGGGAATCTTATGAAAGGGTAAATAAAGCAAAAAAAAACACGCATACTGGTCTATGCGCGTTTCCCTTTTAGCGAAATGATTTTTTTCGTTGTTCTGCCAAGTTCAGTAATTCCTCAGCATGCTTCAATGTCAGTGGCGTAATTTCAGCACCCGACAGCATTCTCGATAGCTCTTGCGTTCGTTCCGACTCAATAACATCATGGATTGCTGTTCGCGTCCTGTCATCTTCCACTTCTTTTTTAATGAGACAATGATGATCTGCCATTGCCGCAACTTGCGGTAAATGAGAGATGCACAATACTTGGGAATGCGTTGCAATCATGGCAATCTTCTCCGCAATCGCTTGGGCTACTCGTCCACTCACACCCGTATCGACTTCATCAAAAATGAGCGACGTAATGCCTTGATGTTTTGAAAAAATGGTTTTGAGGGCCAACATAATCCGTGAAAGCTCTCCCCCTGAAGCCACTTTAACAAGAGGCTTCAATGGTTCACCGACATTCGTGGAGATGAGAAACACCACATCATCATAACCATTTGCATCAAAAACACCAGCCGCTTTACGCATTATCTCTACTTTAAATGATGCCTTTTCCATATGTAATTGTTGCAGTTGTTCCATAATTGCCTGTTGTAATTGACCTGCTGCTGCTTGTCGAATAATCGACAACTCCTCCGCTTCAACTTCCAGGTCCTTCAACAATTGCGCCATTTTTTCTTGCTGTGCTGCGAGTCGTTCATCCCGACTGACTAAATTGTCGAGATCCTCCGCAATCTTATCACGATATAGTAAAATATCCTCAATTGTTTTGCCATATTTCCTTTTCAGCGAAATATGAAGGGCCAGCCGATCTTCAACTACTTCTAGTCGAGCTGGATCAAATTCCATATCATCCAGTATACTTTTTAGTTCATGTGCAGTATCTTGCAATGTATAAAAGCTCGCTGCAACGGTTTCTGCATGCTGCGCCAAGGTTTTATCTACAGAAGCCGCATCTTCAATATCACTCATAGCCGAACCAAGCCAATCCAGCGCATGCGTATCTCCACTGATAGACAGATAAGCCGTATTTAAACGCTCATAAAGACGATTAAAATTTTGTAGCTTTTGCTTTTCAGCTTCTAGCTCATCCTCTTCCCCAATGACAAGCGCAGCTGCATCAATTTCTTTTAGTTGAAATGAATACAAATCGATACGTTGCGCTACTTGTTGCTCATTGTCATCGGCTGTTTCGAGCTTACGCTTCAGTTTGCGATACAGTTCATAAAGATCTGCATAGTTGTCAGACGCTCGCGTCAGTTTGTCGCCAGCAAAATGATTTAACAGATGGATATGACTTCTTTCATGCATGAGTTCTTGGTTTTCATGTTGCCCATGTATGTCAATTAACTGAGAACCAATTTCTCTCAACACTGCAATTGTGACGAGTTTTCCATTGACACGGCAAACCGTTTTACCATTTGCATTCAAATCGCGTCGTAAAATGATGCTGCCTTCTTCCACATCAATACCAAGCTCAGTCAGTTTCTCTATGACTGGATGTGCTGGATCTGCAATCGTAAACAATCCTTCTAATTCAGCCTTTATCGCACCATGACGGATAAATTCCTGCGATCCCCTGCCACCTGCCAGTAGCTGAACCGCATCAATAATAATCGATTTCCCCGCGCCAGTTTCCCCGGTCAAGACAGTTAGACCTTCGTCAAAAGTAATATCGAGGTTTTCAATAATTGCAAAGTT
This sequence comes from Sporosarcina sp. YIM B06819, assembly GCF_033485175.1. Lineage (NCBI taxonomy): Bacteria > Bacillati > Bacillota > Bacilli > Caryophanales > Caryophanaceae > Sporosarcina > Sporosarcina sp. YIM B06819. The sequence goes on from NZ_JAWLIQ010000006.1 coordinate 11,225, forward strand.
TTTTATAGAGATTTCACTTAACAAATACAGTCACCTCTCTCCTCAAAGCATCGCAAGCAATTTTTCTTTGACGACCATTGTCAGTGATTCATCTCGACAAATGATTAGGCATGTGTCATCGCCGCAAATCGTTCCGAGCATTTCATCCCATCCAAGATGATCAATTAAAGAGCCAACAGCCTGTGCGTTACCAGGAAGCGTTTTCAGTATGATAAAATGACCCGCTCCGTCGATGCTGACGAATGCATCAGTTAGCATACGATTAAGTTTTTGCTCCGTGTTATAACTATGTACGGCAGGAAGGCTGTATTTATAGCGACCGTCTGGTAAAGGAACCTTGATAAGATGCATTTCTTTAATGTCACGCGAAACAGTCGCCTGTGTTACCGCCACTCCCGCTTCTTTTAAACTATCTACCAGCTGATCTTGTGTCTCTACTTCAAAATTCGAGATAATATCCCGAATCCGAATATGTCTATGCCCTTTATTCATACATATCGCTCCCATACACACTTGTTATGTCTTATTTTATACTTTACCATCGAATTTTTCCTACAACAAGAAAAACGCGCAAATAAATGCGCGCTATTGCAATGCCTTGTAGGCCTCTTCAATCAGCTTGTCATACGACTCATCATCAAAAAGAGTAGTTGGGTTGTCTTCGGCTGTTAAATGGAAAAGGAATTCGATATTCCCTTCCCCTCCCGTTACAGGAGAGAATGACATACTTCGCAGACTAAATCCTTCTTGTATGGATGCCTCTGCAATTTTTTTCAACACATCAAGGTGAACAGATTTTTCACGAACGACACCTTTTTTACCTACTTTTCCTTTACCTGCTTCAAATTGAGGCTTGACGAGTGCAATAACGTCTCCTCCATCTGCAATAATATGTTTTAAAGCAGGTAAAATAAGTGTCAAAGAAATGAATGATACGTCAATCGTTGCAAATTGTGGGACGCCTTCGGTGAAAATTTCTGGTGTTGCATGTCTAAAATTCGTTCTTTCCATCACTGTTACTCGAGGGTCTTGACGTATTTTCCAGGCCAACTGATTGTAACCAACGTCCAGTGCGTAGCAATGAACTGCACCATTTTGCAAGGCACAATCTGTAAAACCACCCGTAGATGAGCCGATATCTAGCACTACTTTGTCAGTCACATCTACCTCAAACTGCTCAAGTGCTTTTTCAAGCTTCAAGCCCCCGCGGCTAACATATTTCAAAGTGGAGCCCTTAACAGTGAGTGGTGCATCCTCGGGAATTTTTTCTCCAGGTTTATCGAGCCTTGTTTCGGCGGAATAAACGATTCCTGCCATAATCGAACGTTTAGCTTGTTCTCGTGTTTCAACAAGTCCACGTGCGACGAGCAAGACATCGACCCGCTCTTTTGCTATACGATTTGTCATACTTGCTCCCTTTCCATTGCAAGTTCCTTCACAAACAACTGTACGTTGTCAACGAGGTGCCCTGCCGTCATACCAATTTCCGCTAGTAGCTCATCAACATTACCATGTTCAATAAACTGATCAGGAATACCCATTCGACGGATTGGGACAGTGGCCTGACCACTATCATGTGCATATTCAATGACTGCGCTACCGAAACCGCCGGCAAGGACTGCTTCTTCAACCGTCATAATCGGCATGCCCGTTGCAAACAATTCGTTTAGCAATTGACTATCCAGTGGTTTGATAAATCGAGCATTGACAACCTTCACATGAATACCTCGTGCGGCCAACGCTTCTGCTGCTTGTAATGCCATTGGTATCGTTGTGCCAAATGTCAAAATAGCAGCATCAGTTCCTTCGCGAAGAACCTCCCACGAACCAATTGGAATCGCTTGAAGTTTTTCATCCATCGGTACACCGAGCCCGTTTCCTCTCGGATAACGCATTGCAATCGGACCCCCGTTATAATAAATGGCCGTTTTGACCATATGCTGTCCTTCATTTTCGTCCTTAGGCATCATAATGACTAGATTCGGCATATGCCTTAAAAAGGCAATATCAAAGACACCTTGATGCGTTTCACCATCTGCGCCTACGAGTCCTGCGCGGTCGATGCCAATAAAGACATTTAAATTCTGCCGCGCAATATCGTGGAGCATTTGATCATACGCTCGTTGAAGGAATGTCGAATAAATCGCCAAAAATGGTTTCATGCCCTGAGTAGCAAGCCCAGCAGCCATCGTTGTTGCATGTTGTTCAGCTATGCCCACATCAAAGAAACGATTCGGGAATTCTGCCGCAAACGATTCCAGTTTAGAGCCGACTGGCATAGCAGGCGTAATGGCAACCACACGTTGATCCTCACGCGCAATAGTCCGCACTGTCTCAGCCACCAGTCCACTCCAAGAAGGAGCAACCGATGAAGATTTAACAAAATCACCTGTGTCAATCTTATAAGGTCCTGTGCCATGCCAAGTACCGATTTTATCGTCTTCAGCCGGGCTGTATCCCTTGCCTTTTTTGGTGATTACATGCAACAGAACTGGTCCATCCATCTTCTTGGCATACAGGAGATTGCGTTCCAATTCATTGAAGTCATGCCCGTCAACTGGACCCAAGTACGTAAAGCCTAGCTCTTCAAAAAAGATACCTGAAACAAGTAGATACTTTAAGCTGTCCTTGACACGTTCTGCCGCTGCCGCTACTTTTCCGCCAACTGCCGGAATTTTTCTCAGGATATATTCGAGTTCATCCTTCGCATTATTGTATTTGCCGGCTGTTCTTAGTTTCCCAAGTACTGTGTGGAGAGCCCCAACGTTTGGCGCAATCGACATCTCATTGTCGTTCAAGATCACAATCATATTCGTTTTCTCATGACCAATATGATTCAACGCTTCCAATGCCATACCACCTGTCAGCGCCCCATCACCAATGACTGGAATGACATAATTTGAATCTCCCTTGATGTCTCGTGCCGCTGCCATTCCCATTGCTGCCGATAATGAAGTGGAGCTATGACCTGTTTCCCAAACATCATGCTCGCTTTCATTCATTTTAGGGAAGCCGCATAAGCCTTTGAATTGTCTGAGCGAATCGAACTCACCCGCACGTCCCGTGAGAATTTTATGGACATAAGCCTGGTGTCCAACATCCCACAGAATTTTATCCGCTGGGCTGTCAAATAACCGATGAAGCATAATTGTTAATTCGACAACACCCAGATTCGGTCCAATATGCCCACCGGTGACAGATAATTTTCCAATCAGGAACTTGCGAATTTCTTCGGCAAGTTCTGTCATCTGTTCCTTGTTGAGTTTTTTAAGAAAAGATGGACTGGTAATTTCAGTAAGATCCATCATTATCACACACCTTCATAAATTTTCCTTAGTTCATTATATCAATAAGGACGTTCCATACAACAATTTCGTTCCCTCATGATTGACGATTGACGATGTAATCTGCGAATAATCCGAGAAGTGGCTCGTCTTTTTCGAGAAAAGCTAGCGCCTGTTCAGCCAGTCGATGATGTTCTGCCAAACGTTCCCTTGCGCCTTCAAGACCGAGCAACGATGGATACGTCGACTTATCACTGCTAATATCACTACCAGCAGTCTTCCCTAGTGCTTCCGTTGTAGACGTAATATCGAGAATATCATCTTGAATTTGAAAAGCAAGGCCAATATTCCATGCAAAAGTCTTTAAGTGCGCTGTTTTTTCCTGATGAAGACCAGCTAATATAGCACCTGCCTCGATAGAAAAGGATAGCAAAGCCCCTGTTTTATTAAGATGGACGGTTTCCAATTCCATCAAGGACAATTGTTTCGTCTCCCCTTCGATGTCGAGCATTTGACCGCCGACCATTCCACCAGCGCCCGCGGCTCCTGCTAACATACGGATCAACTGGAGTGCATCCTCGGCCGATGTATCTTGAAGAGTTGTCAATGACTCAAATGCCAGCGCCTGCAATGCATCACCTGCCAGAACAGCTACTCCTTCCCCGTAGACTTTATGATTCGTCAATTTACCGCGCCTGTAATCATCATTATCCATACAAGGCAGGTCGTCATGGATCAAGGAATACGTATGGATTAATTCAACAGCACAAGCAACTGTTAAGGCATCGGCCGATTTGACGCCCAAATCTTCAAGCGTGGCAAGAACGAGTAGTGGCCGGATGCGTTTTCCACCGGCATTGACCGAATAAGCCATCGAAGATTTCAATGTTTCGGATACATTTGCGATGGCAAGCATATGATTCAATTGGTCTTCAATTTCAGGTTGATAATTTAAGATGAATCGTTGCAAGTTGTTATGCATGTTGATCTGTCCCTTTTGTCGGATCAAATGGTGATGCATTGCCGTCTTTATCAATAATAGAAATCAGCTGTTTTTCAGCATCCTGTAATTTCCCGTGACAGTAGGCAGTCAGTTCCATCCCTTGTTTATATAAAGTGATAGCATCCTCAAGCGGGACATCCCCTGACTCCAATTTCTGGACAACATCTTCTAATTGTAGCATCGCTTCTTCAAAGCGGATTGGCTCTTTTCCCACTTACTTTTCCTCCCTGTCATTCGTTGTAATCGATTGGACCAGTGCTTCCGCTGTTCCATCTTGCAACTTAATGTGAATGCTTTTCCCAACTTCCATAGATGTAACAGAATTGGCAACTACCCCATCCTGATAAACGATTGAATAGCCGCGTTCCATCACATTCAGCGGATTCAGTGCTTGCAACATACGAATGGATGCTTGGAAGCGTTCACTTCGTATGCGGACATCATGCTGAACAGCCCTTGTTAGACGTTCTGTCAACAACGTCACATTGCGTTGTTCTTCCTTAATGCGCTGCTCAGGGGCAAAGGTGGATAGCATACTACTCAATCTCTGGAGCTCAGAGGCTCTTTGACTCGTAATCGCCTGACTACTCCGTTGCAATCTACCTTCCAACCCTATCAATTTTTCTGTAAACGGACGATAAAGTCGTTCAGGAAATTGTAATGGATAAGAAGTTTGTAAAGTCATCAAACGTTTCCGTTCATGCTTCATTTGATTGGATAAAGCGTTATATAAGGCACGTTTTCGATCTAGTAACCTTTCAAACAACTCGTCGCGAGCGGGAACCGCCATTTCGGCAGCTGCCGTCGGAGTCGGTGCTCTTCGATCCGAGACAAAATCAGCAATCGTCGTGTCCGTTTCATGTCCAACCGCACTAATAATCGGGATTCGGCAGGAAAAGATGGCACGTGCAACGATTTCTTCATTGAATGCCCATAAATCCTCGATGGAGCCACCCCCACGTCCCACAATCAGGACATCGATGGAGCCATGTGCTTCAGCCTGTTCAATGGATTGAACGATAGAAGGAGCGGCTTGTGCGCCTTGCACGACCGCTGGGAATAAAATGATTTCAGCTAATGGATAGCGCCTTGCAATCGTTGAACAAATATCTTGAATCGCCGCACCCGATTGCGCCGTCACGACACCGATTTTCTGTGGGAATGCAGGAAGTGAACTTTTCCAACGTGCATCGAACAAACCTTCCTTATCAAGGCTTTCTTTCAGCTGTTCAAAAGCCAAATACAATTCACCAATACCATCTGGCTGCATCGACTGGACATACAATTGGTAGTTGCCAGTTGTTTCATAGACAGTCACATCGCCCGTAATGAGCACATTCATACCGTTTTCCGGCCTGAATTTCAACTGTGCTGCGCTTGAACGGAACATTGCTGACTGGATTCGACTTTTATCATCTTTTAACGTGAAATAAATATGGCCACTTGGATGGCTTTTAACGTTCGATAGCTCCCCTTTGACAAAAACATTGCGCAAATGCGGATCTGCATCGAATTTTCGTTTAATATATTTGGATAAGGCTTGTACAGATAAGTAGGGGTTACCGGTCAACAGTCCTACCTCCCGATTTCCGACGTATAGAAACGCTGTCTTTCTGATGAAAAACAGCGTCCATTCGGTATTTTATAGTGATTGTGAGCAAGCTTGCTCTGCACTTTGCAATGTATTTTTCAACAACATCGTAATTGTCATTGGACCTACTCCGCCTGGTACAGGAGTAATCGCAGACGCAACTTCTTTAGCTGTTGCAAAATCAACATCTCCACACAGCTTACCATTTTCATCGCGGTTCATACCGACATCAATGACAACGGCACCTGCTTTCACATGTTCACCTGTGATGAACTTAGCTCTGCCAATCGCAACAATGAGAATATCCGCTTGTTTGGTGAATGTAGCTAAGTCTTTTGTTTTGGAGTGACAATAAGTCACAGTAGCGTCACGCTGCAACAATAATTGTCCCATTGGCTTGCCGACAATATTGCTTCGCCCAACGATAACCGCATGCTTACCGCTCATTTCAGTGCCTGTCCGTTCAAGTAACTCGATAATGCCATAAGGTGTGCAAGACAAAAATGTTTGCTGCCCAATGATCATCTTACCAACGTTTTCCGGATGGAATCCGTCCACGTCTTTTGCAGGGGCAATTGCACGAATGACTAGATTTTCGTCAATATGATTCGGTAAAGGTAGCTGAACAAGGATACCGTTAATGGATTCGTCATTGTTCAATTTTGCGACACATGCCAGCAACTCCTCTTCCGTTACAGTCGCCGGTAGTTCAATCAGTTCGGACTTCATACCAACTTCCAAAGTGGATTTCTGTTTATTTTTTACATATGTACGGGAGGCCTGGTTGTCACCCACAAGAATTACCGCAAGACCAGGTTGGCATCCTTTTTCTTTTAGCGCAGTTACTCCTTCTTTAATTTCTTCTCTAATTTCTTTTCCGATTGCTACTCCATCAATTAATGACCCAGTCATCTTAACTCCTCCAAACGGCTTCGATTATTTTTCTTCAAATTTCGACAGCACACCATTGACAAAACGACCCGATTTTTCATCGCCAAACGTTTTACAAAGTTCGATGGCTTCATTCAACACTACTCGGTGCGGCACTTCTTCATTGAACAATAGTTCATAGACGGCAAGTCGTAAAACGGTTCGTTCAATTTTAGGTAGACGATCCAATGACCAGTGTTCTAATTTCCCTACTAAAGTCTCATCAATTTTTTCCTGGTGTTGCATAGTACCACGCACAAGTTGCTCATAAAATGCGTTGGCTGGCTCATCGACAATATATGTGATGGCCTCTTCAATTGTTAGTTCTGTATTATCAAGTTGAAATAGCGTTTGGACCGCTTTTTCCCTTGCTTCTCGTCGTTTCATAACTGTTCTCCTCCACTACTGTATCTCTAAGGCATTATCATAGCATAAACAGGGTGCCCGTATACAGCAAGACAAGCTGAAAAGCATCATCCGATTAGGACGATGCTTTCAGATCATACCGTTTCCGTTCCCACTTCGAACTGGATTCCCGTTATATGGACATTTACTTCTTTTGTTTCAAGTGAAGTCATATGGAAAACCGCATGGCGAATCTGCTTTTGAATTTCTGTTGCGACAGTTGGTACCGAATAGCCATAATCGACGACACAAAAAACATCAACCGTTAAGCCTTCTTCGGACCACTCTGTTTTGACACCTTTGCCGTGCACCACTTTACCGAATTTCTCAGCAACACCTGTGGCAAAGTTTCCTCTCGTGTTTGCCACGCCTTTTACTTCTGTTGTTGCGATGCCAATAATGACTTCAAGAACTTCTGGAGCAAGCTGGACGCGTCCAAGCTCGACATCTCCCGATGGGGCCATGCCAACGAATGATGGAATTGTCTTTTCAGGCATTCCGGTTCTCCTCCCTGTTAGTCCATAATTGAATATTTCTCCAAAAACTTCGTATCAAAATCCCCAGACTTAAAGACTGCATCATCCATTAATCTTGAATGGAAAGGGATTGTCGTATCGACACCTTCAATGATGAATTCATCCAATGCACGTTTCATCCTCGCGACGGCTTCTTCCCTTGTATCCGCATGCACAATTAGTTTAGCAACCATTGAGTCATAAAACGGAGGAATGGAATACCCTGTATACATAGCGGAGTCGACCCGCACACCAAATCCACCTGGCGGAATGTACATCGTTACTTTCCCCGGCGATGGCATAAAGTTTTTCGCAGGATTTTCAGCATTGATGCGACATTCAATTGCCCAGCCATTAAGGGTAATATCTTCTTGGCGATGGATAAGTGTTTCACCCGACGCAATTTTCAATTGCTGTTGGACTAAATCAATCCCCGTAATCATTTCAGTGAGCGTATGCTCGACTTGGATACGTGTATTCATTTCCATGAAGTAAAACTTTTGATTGATATGATCAAAAATAAATTCAACTGTTCCAGCACCGCGATACTGCACTGCCTCGGCTGCTTTCACAGCTGCTTCTCCCATTGCTTGGCGCAGTTCGGGCGTCAAAGCCGGTGAAGGCGCTTCTTCTAAGAGCTTCTGCATTCTGCGTTGGATGGAGCAGTCACGTTCTCCAAGATGAATCGTATTCCCAAATTTATCAGCCAATACTTGCACTTCAACATGACGGAATACTTCAATGAATTTCTCAAGATAGACACCCGGATTGCCAAATGCTGCCTCGGCTTCCTTTTGAGTGATTTTAATGCCACTTTTTAGTTCTTCTTCATCCCTTGCGACACGAATCCCTTTTCCTCCGCCACCAGCTGTTGCTTTGATGATGACTGGAAAACCGATTTCTTGTGCAATTTGAAGTGCTTCATGTTCATCCGCAACAATGCCCGTCGAACCAGGCACTATTGGGACTCCTGCTTGACGCATCGTTTCACGGGCAACATCCTTCGTTCCCATACGTGAAATGGCATCAGCAGTTGGTCCGATAAATTCAATGTTAACTTCTTCACACAGCTCCGCAAAACTTGCATTTTCTGCTAGAAAACCGTACCCGGGATGAATTCCTTCGCAACCCGTCAATTTGGCAATGCTAATGATATTCGAAAAGTTCAAATAGCTGTCCTTCGATAATTTCGGTCCGATGCAATAAGCTTCATCCGCTAATTCGACGTGAAGAGCCTCACGATCAGCTTCCGAATAAACCGCAACCGTTTTTATGCCCAGTTCTTTACAAGCCCGAATAATACGAACGGCGATTTCACCGCGGTTGGCAATTAATACTTTTTTCATTTGGCAGTCCTCCTCAATTTGACTTTACGAGGAAGAGAGGTTGTCCGTATTCAACGAGTTGTCCGTCTTTTACGAGAATCTCCACGATTTCCCCAGAAACTTCTGCTTCAATTTCATTGAAAAGTTTCATCGCTTCGACGATACAGACGATCGATTCAGGCTTTACTTTATCGCCATTCTGTACGTAAGCTGGTTCGTCCGGTGAAGAAGATGCATAAAATGTCCCAACCATCGGAGAAGTCACTTTGTGTAAAGATGAATCTTCCACTTGTGAAATTGCCACAGGTGCTTGTTGCACAGGTACCGCAACCGTTTCTACTGCTACTGGTTGTGCGACAGCTACTTCCTGCTGAACAATTGGTGCTGATACAACAGCTGGGGTCCCAACGGATTGTCCATTTCCTTTTTCTAATTTAATTTTCTCTCCGTTTGATTCAAAAGTAAATTTTTCAATTGAAGATTGATCGATTAATTTAATAATTTCACGAATTTCTTGAATTTTTAACATGGTCGATTCCCCTGACTACATAATTATTACGTTCCTCTCTATTTTAGACGTTTTCACTCCATATTGAAATAGATAATGATGAATTGTTATTGAAATCATCATAAAAACAGAAAAAAGACCCTAAAATAGGGCCTTCACGTCTACTTTTATCATTCTTCTGTACCACCCATAAAGACAACTTGAACTTCTCCAGCATCTGCCCAGCTCGTTTTCACATGTTGGATAATTTCAGCCGCCAATGTTTTTGACTGTCCTTCTGTTGCCAAGACATTCACCTTCACTGAGCCGCCTTCTGAATGTACAAATGCTTCCGGATAGCCAAGTGCTTTAATTTCCAATTCCATGAGTGCTTCAGCAGAATTACGTTTAGTCAACTGGGCCATCTCGTCAAGCGCATCACTCTTTTGAGCAGCTGTATAGTCTGAAGATCCAATTTTAGTCGTTAATTGACTTGCCAGCTTACTTCGTTCATTGCGGACCTCCATCCGCATTTCTTCAAATAGATAGGCTTCCGCAAAAACAGGGGTCGTTTTTTCAGTGTCAGTCAATTTCTCTGTCAGCGTCGACAGGTCCTTCGGATCTTTCGTAAAAAGCGTGATGCCATCTAAAGTCATTGGTTTTTCCTTGAAGGTATAGATTGAGATAACCGCAACTAGGCTAAGTAAAGTTAAAAACCACACTGTTCTTTTATTCGTTCTCATTTGTAATCCCCCTTTTCTCCATTTCTTCGATAACGATACGATGTTCGGGCAATTGAAGGACAGTCGACAAGATTTTTGAAAGCTGGTTACGAACCTTGAAGTCTTCTGCACCTTCTACAACGACAAGTACACCTTGCAGCCCATTGCCTTTTTTTGCTGTTGCTGCAGATGATGAAAAGTAATCACCTAATGGATTGGTAGGCTCCTCAATTTCATAGTGGGGATACAATACTACTTCTCCAATCCCTTTCACTTTCATCAATGCTTGTTCCAGTTCTACGAATTCCCGGCTCTCCTCCTTCTTTCCCTTCTCCCCCCCGATACTTCCACCAGTAGAAGTAATGACAATGATGACCAGGATAACGAGTGTCCCGAGAAGGATCGGATGAATTTTCCTCGTTGTTTTTTGCATAACATCACCATTTCCGTTCATTGAGCCGGTATAGGACCTGTCATCAATGATTCATTTTATGCAATGTCATAACAGGCTATGACCAAAAAATACGAAGATTGAACGAATTAGCCAAATACCCATTGCAAGCTTAATAATCGGTAGAAAATCTCCTTCGGTTTCTTTTGGAACTAACAATAGAATGGTTGAAGATAATAGTGTTATTAACAAAACGCCTGTTAAAAAGATGCCATTTTCAATCCTCATTTCATCGTCGTAATCAGTTTGATCAGGATGACTGAAAAAAGTGCTGTATAGATGAATGCGAAAGCAATCAGAAATGAAACAGCACATAACACAAATAATGTTTTGCCGATATCATCCAAAATCCCGGTGATATCTTCATTGGCGAACGGTTCGATGAGCGCAGCCGTCCATCTATAAAAGAAAGCCGTCAGTAACGTTTTTATGGAGGGAACAAGTGCAACCGTCCAAATGGCTGTAATAAACCACCCACCCGCAAAAACGCTAACTCCCGACGAATAGCGGCCAATTGTCCCTACACTTTCGGTCATGAACGAACCAATCAGCGGGACATTTTGACGGATTAACTCTTTAATGGGCTCACTAGCAATTCCCGATAGCGCCCAGGACATCGTGCCCCCCACAGTGATAAAGATGGAGTAAGCGGCAACGACGGCTGAAACAGAACTAAGGAGGGTTGTCCGAATGAGATCCGCCATTTTGGAAAATGGAACTGCCGGCAGTATCCTCGTGACAAGATCAAAAATAAGCGCCGCGGTCAATAAAGGGATGAGGACGCTTTCCGCAAGTACAATGGCACCATTGGCAAACAGCAGCATCGCCGGCTGAAAATTGAGCATGCTGAATGCCCCGCCTGCCGCAATCATACTGGCAGTCATAATCGGATAAACCCCAATGAACATCGATGAAATGGTATGCGCGATATCACGAATCAGAGCAAGATGTTCGAATGCGGGTTGCAAGACGACCGCAATGACAATGAAAATCATCATCATCCTCGTCCACTTTGCAAATGAAGGGAATAAAAAATCAACCAACAATGCTATGAAAGTTGCAATAATTACGATGACGAAACTGGATAATACAGTCCCAAGTATCGTTTCAATAAAGGAGATCATAGATGTCTCATCCGATCATTTTATAATGAGTGTTGATAGTATTTCGATTAGTTGTGTTATTTGCTTCATCCACAAGCTAAGAATGGCAATTTTCACGGCGAAATTCGCCAGTGTTGCTAGGGAACTATAACCAGCCTCTGCCATATGTCCTGTGATTAGCTCAGAAATATAATACAAAATGGCGCTGCCAATCAATAGCTTGGCAAATGGATCCGGTAACGCTTCGAAAATGTTTGCAAATGATTTACTAAATGGAAAGACGATTGTAGTCAATACATACAATAAAAAAAAGAAGAAAATGGATGTATACAACAGCGGCTGCAATTTCGGAACGGCAAATGAGATGACAAGCAAAATAAGAAAGACGACAATTGTTTGCAGTAATATCAACATCAGACTGACATCGACAACCATTGGAAAAATTCCATGATTTCCGTGAAGAAAATTTTAAGAAACCGTAGCATTTCCGCAGTGATATAAATATAAGCGATGAAAAATAGGAAATAGGAAAATTCCTTTTTACCGGTCTGTTCGAAAAAAACATGCAGTAAACCGATCACTAGCCCAATACCTGCCACACGTAGTAAATCACTCAATTCCATCTGGTGCTCCCCCCATTGCCCTATCCTATGTGCGACAACGTCATCGTATGAAAAAAAAAAAAAACATCCCGCGGCCCAATTGGGTTGCAGGATGTTGTTGATTGTAATGATTAAGCGCGTGAAACGTATTCAGATTCTGTCGTGTTGATGATCAATTTATCGCCAACGTTGACGAAAAATGGTACTTGAACAATGAGTCCTGTTTCAAGTGTAGCTGGTTTCGAACCGCCACTTGACGTATCACCTTTAATACCTGGCTCTGTTGCTGCCACTTCAAGTATAACTGTTACAGGTAATTCAACACCTAGAACTTCTTCCTTGTATTGAATCACATGCACTTCCATGTTTTCTTTCAAGAATTTTAGTTCATCTTCGATTTGATTTCCAGGCAATTCGATTTGCTCATAAGACTCATTGTCCATGAAGACATGGTCGTCACCGTTTGCATATAAATATTGCATACGTTTGTTATCGATTTGTGCTTTTGCTACTTTTTCTCCTGCACGGAATGTTTTTTCATTAACGTTACCAGAACGTAAATTACGCAGTTTTGAACGAACAAACGCTGCACCTTTACCTGGTTTAACGTGTTGGAATTCCATTACGCGCCAAATGTCGCCGTCTACTTCGATTGTTAATCCTGTTTTAAAGTCGTTTACTGAAATCATAATGATTCCTCCATTTACTAAGTTATTAGAAAACTAGGTGATTGCCGAATCCGAAAGGAAGGCAGCCAAAAATCGCGACTTCCTGTCGCAATGGCTGCATGACCTACTTCCTGTAGGCCTGCGACGGCAGAGCCGTAGTTGCCCTTATAAGGTCATCCTTGAACTTAAATTGGTTGACGTTATAAGATAAGTAGTTCTTTTGGTGAATGCGTTAGACGCACATTGCCGTCTTCCGTCATAACTATATCATCCTCAATACGTACGCCACCGATACCTGGAAGATAGATTCCTGGCTCGACCGTGACAGCCATATTTGGTACAAGGACAGTGTCAGAACGGAAGGACAGCCCAGGCCCTTCATGCACCTCTAAACCGATACCGTGTCCTGTTGAATGACCGAAGGCTTCACCATACCCTTTGGATGAGATGTAATCGCGCGCAATGGCATCTGCTTCGATTCCTGTCATGCCTGGTTTAATCTTTTCTACTGCCAGCTCTTGTGCTGCGAGGGTTACTGCGTAAATTTCTTTTAGTTTGTCTGAAGGTTCCCCAACAGCAACTGTACGCGTAATGTCTGAAATATAGCCTTCATACAATGCGCCAAAGTCCAGTGTCACAAGTTCACCCGATTCAATCACTTTGTCCGTTGCTACACCATGCGGGAGCGCACCGCGTAGACCAGATGCCACGATAATCGAGAACGATGACGATGTTGCCCCTTGTTTACGCATCGCGGACTCTAACTCATTAGATACCTCGAGTTCCGTCACGCCTGGTTTAATGAATGTGCAAATATGCGCGAATGCATTGTCAGCGATTTGAGCAGCCTTGCGCAAAATCACCAGCTCATCTTCCGTTTTCACCATACGCAGTTTCTCGATAAGACCCGAAACTGGTTTTAATGTAGCTTTAACTTGTGCATTGTATAACTCGTATAGGCCAAATGTCAAATCATCTTTTTCAAAACCAATTGTTTGAAGGCCCATTTGTTCAGCTTGCGTAGCAACTTCTTCAATGATTGTTGTCGTATGTTGAACAATACGGAAGCCCTCAATTTCCTTTTCCGCTTGTTCCGTATACCGGAAATCTGTGATGAAAACAGCATCGTCAGACGAGATTAACGCCAGTCCAGCTGACCCAGTAAACCCTGTCATATATCGTCGATTGAACGGATTTGTAACAAGTAATGCATCGATTTCTTGCTCTTGTAGCAACTTACGCAAATTTGTTAGTTTCATCATTTTATACCCCTTTTCCACGGAGGAGTAAGGCTTGGATGGCAAGTGTGTATCCATCTGTGCCGAATCCAGACAACTGACCAACGCAGACCGGCGCAATGACTGACGTCTGTCTGAACGGTTCTCGGCTATGTATGTTCGAAATATGAATTTCGATAACAGGGACTTGGATTGATGCAACTGCATCACGCAATGCAATACTATAATGCGTAAATGCACCCGGGTTGAAGACAATCCCGTCTAGGCCACTATCTTCTGCTTCATGAATTTTGTCGATTAAAGCACCTTCCACATTGGATTGGAAGAATGCTAGCTCCACTCCCTGTTGTGCTGCAAAGACGTCCAGTTTACGCTCGATATCCTCCAACGTTTCTGCACCATAAATACCCGGTTCTCTTTTTCCAAGCCTGTTTAAATTAGGGCCATTCAGAATCAGTACTTTCACCCAGCACCATTCCCCTCACCGTTTCTTTCCCATTTTATCATATCGTCGTTGTCTAGCAACTCATTTCACACTTTCCGCTAAAAATTTCTTCATAAAAACTGCCGTTCCTGTGATAAATCGTAGAACCATAGCGATGATTGCGAGAAATGGAATAGACACAGACTTAATCGCATCGAATGGCGTTTTAGGTGAACCGATTGTCCATTCAATTGCAAAAACAGCAATAATCGCAATGATCAGTGACGTGACGGATGGCGGAATAGACGATGTAAATGACACAGCAAAATAGATAATTGCGAAGACGACTGTCAATATAATAAAAAAGAGCGCCCATTGGATGACAATATGAGGCGATCCAAACAACGACCCTTTTTTTACCCACCCAACAGGCGACCAGCTAATAAAATTGAAAAGATGCAAAAATTTAAGCGACAATGCAGTGAATAAAGCACTAAAAAATGCAGTCCAAAGTAAAGTTTTATTGATCATAGAAATCCCTCCTCCCCAAAGTGTCGGATGGTTCTCTATTTTTTAAACATCTATTGTGGAGTGTCTGGCCGTTTTTTAGTACAATGGACAAATAGATTGCAGTTGATACGAAAGAAAGTGTGGGAATGACGATGGGAAAAGAACAACAAGCTCCTACTTACGGAGGTCAAGCGCTTGTCGAAGGGGTTATGTTCGCCAGTAAAGATCATACCGTGACGGCCATCAGGCGCAAAGATGATTCAATCGATTATTATCATCTACCGAAAGAAAAGAATACGATGCGCATGAAATTAAAGAAAATTCCGTTCGTACGAGGAATTGTTGCCTTGATTGAATCGGCAGGGATTGGCTCTCGTCATTTGACATTTTCGCATGAGCGTTATGATGTTATGCCAGGGGAAGAAGTAGAACAGCCTGAAGAAACGTCTAAAATAGCTATGGTGCTTGGTGTGGCCGCGGTCGGCGTGTTGTCGTTTTTGTTCGGAAAATTTGTCTTCACACTCATTCCCGTCTTCTTAGCGCAAGCGTTGCAGTTTATCGCACCTGGGAAACCTGCACAAATCTTATTGGAAAGTCTATTCAAACTTATTTTATTATTGACGTATATTTCACTAATTTCGTTGACTCCGCTCATTAAAAGAGTCTTTCAATACCACGGAGCAGAACATAAGGTTATCAATGCCTTTGAGAATAATTTACCGCTGACAGTTGCCAATGTGCAAGCACAATCTAGGTTACATTTTCGCTGTGGTAGTAGTTTCATACTGTTTACAGTGATCGTAGGCATGTTTATCTATTTCCTTGTTCCGACTGATCCACTTTGGTTACGTGTTGTCAACCGGATTCTTCTGATTCCAGTCGTGCTTGGCATTTCCTTTGAAGTATTGCAGCTAACCAATGCGATGCGTACGATTCCTGTGTTGAAATATTTAGGCTACCCAGGATTATGGCTACAATTATTAACGACAAAAGAACCCGATGACAAACAAGTTGAAGTGGCTATCGCCTCATTTGAAAAATTATTGGAAATTGAGGAGCATGGCGTTGAAGTATTGGAAGTTACTGCGAAGGCAGATACAAACTCCACTGCTGAAACGGTTGCTGTAAATTAATAAAACGGAAGGCGCCCATTAAGGTGCCTTCCGTTTTTTTGATTACTTATAAACCGCATTTCAATTGTGCATTACAGTTTGTACAAGTGTTACAGCCGCCCATTTCTTCGACGGTTCCTTGACGACAAACTGGACATGTATCGCCAACTTCGGAGCCAATTGTGACGTTGGTTGACCGCAAGTCTTGAATTGTGTTGACCAGCACAACTTTCGGCTGTTCGATCACTTCTTCTACATAATTTGTTTCCATGTTGTTTTCTTCAGCTTTCAGCGTTAACACCTGCGAATCACGACTACCATCTACGTAGACAGTACCACCCTTCGCTCCGCCTTTATACAGACGCTCATAGACGCTTTCGACCTGCTCGACCGTATAGCCACGTGGTGCGTTAACCGTCTTGGAAATCGAACTGTCAATCCAGCGTTGAATGATACACTGAACATCCGCATGAGCTTCAGGTGCAAGGCTCATGGATGAAATAAACCATTCCGGCAAGTTGTCCGGATCTGCTTCAGGATTTCGCTGTAAATATTCCTCTACGATGCCCGCTTTGACCTCGATGAATTTCCCAAGGCGTCCACTGCGGTAATAGGTGAAAGAGAAATAAGGTTCTAAGCCGGTACTGACGCCAACCATGGTTCCAGTGGATCCCGTTGGCGCAACAGTTAGGAGATGAGAGTTTCGAATTCCATATTCCAAAATCGATTGACGGATATCTTCCGGCATTTTTTTCATAAAGCCTGTATTAATAAATGCATTGCGCAAAGCTGTCGTTTCTTCGTCTGTTTTGCCGATAAGGAACGGGAAACTTCCTTTTTCTTTCGCAAGCTCGACAGATTCACGGTAAGCCGTTGTGGCAATTGTCTCAAATACATGATCAACGAGTTCATTGCCCTCTACTGAACCGTATTCTTTTTCACAATAAATCAATAAGTCAGCAAGACCCATCACACCAAGTCCAACACGACGTTCGCCGAGGGCTTGTACTTTATTATCTTCAAGGAAATAAGGTGTAGCATCGATAACATTGTCCTGCATGCGCACACCAACCCGTACGGTTTCCTTCAATTTTTCATAGTTCACCGTTTTTGTTTCTTTATCTGCAAATTCAGCAAGGTTTACAGCAGCAAGGTTACAAACCGAATAGGGTGCTAATGGTTGTTCCAATGAATTGTTATCCTAAAGGCTTTTTATCCCCTAGTTCTTACAGTTCGTTTTTCTGTAAGTTCAGCATACATTTTCACTGTGTTGTACAGTGTTGCGGTCTCGTGCCTGGATTATAGTCTGTTTTCTAACTAACGAAAACAGGATCACCAGGTATGCGTTGCCCCTGACTAAAGCTTTACCTTTAGCCTTCGGTTCGGATTGGCAAGTATAATTAATTAAAAAATCGACCTACGTAATCAAGAAGGAAGTTATGAAATTCTGTTTCATTTCTAATTCCCTTCAGATTATTACAATCTTCACAGGAAATAGCAATATTGTTAATTTCATGTTTTCCTTCTCTAGACAGTGGCTGCTTATGATCGAAAACAATATTCTCTCTATCAAGAGATACCCTACAGTAATAGCAACAAGGATCTGTATCGTAAAGTAATTTTAGCTCCATTCCATTAATCGGTTTAGAATTAAGAATTACTTTTGCTGCAATTCCTGTTCTTCTCGCCTTTGCATTGTTGAAACTATACGATCTAACTCTCCAAAAGGAGATATGATCATCTTTAGCCCACTTTGCTTTAGCAAAAGTTGAACGGATTTTTTTACATGTATTACATTGTTGTCTATAACCATCTCTGCTATCTTTCCTTTTTTCAAATTCATTAACAGATTTAGAAAGTCCACAATTCTTACATATTTTTGTTTTCATAAGCGCCTCGTAAATTAAGATTTCATTAAATTAATCATACTATTTCTCAGCTTCCCCGCTTCATCCCGCAATTTTTAACGTGAGGCGAAGTCCACCACACGGGTTTGTTGCTACGACTTGCTGGCCGTATGCTTTTGCATTTGTTTCGTTGTTAGCATTGTCGATGAAGAAAATACCTGGCTCCGCGGAATACGTTGCACAAATATTAATCAGATCCCAGAGTGCGCGTGCTTTGATAGTCCGGTAGACGCGTACAGCGAATCCTTGACGCTCCCATTCGCGAACATCCCCAACCTTATGCCACTCTTCATTGTACGTGACCATTTCTTCTTGTGAATATTTCTCAACTGCTGGGAACCTGAGCTCGTAATCTGCATCCTGTTCAACAGCCTTCATGAAGTCATCCGTCAATGTGACAGAAATATTAGCGCCAGTGAGGAATTCCATATTGTGCACGGAATATGTCCCACCATCGCGTAATTTCGATTCAGCATCGTGCATGATCGCCTCGTTGAAGCCACCCATACCCGGGATTGTCCGATAGTTTAAAATGCCTTGATACATCGCTTCTTCTTGAGCAGTTAGCGGTTTAAATTTCAGTTTTTCACTAGCAAGTTTTTTTATCAGCTCGTCTTCTGTATGTTCCAGAAGGTAACGAAGAATCCGGGGATTCTGCATTTTCGAGATGATAAATTCGTAAATGTCAGGGTGCCAGTCCGCCAACATAATCATTTGTGCCGATTTGTTACGTTGATTCGCTACATCAACTCTCTAAGTCACCTTAGACGTTCAGACCATATCTTATACTCACTAGGAGTATCCTCGCGCTTCGGGGTTGCTTAACCCCTACTCTACTCGCTTCCGCTAACTCAGCGTGCTTTCGATGGCCGTTGAACCTTCTCCATTTCACAGGAGCTTGGCTGCTGATTGTCTTTATCCACTTGTCATTTTCAAGCATTCACGCTTACCGTTTCCAGTTACGTTGTAGCTGACAAGCCATTAAAGAGTTTCCAGCAATTCACGAGGTTTATTTATAGACGAGGCACACAAATCTGATTTACCACGTCTTGATCCACCTTGCTCCACAAGATGTGTCAATTTCGCAATATCGTCCAGCCATGACACTGACCCCGACGATTTGCCGTTCACGCCGCGTGCTAATGTGTTGCGCGGTCGTAATGTGGAACCGTTTGTCCCAACACCGCCGCCTCGGCTCATAATCTCCATCACTTGTTTACGATGATCTGAAATACCTTCGCGGGAATCCGCTACAAACGGCATCACATAACAGTTGAAGAACGTTACTTCCGTATCCGATCCAGCCCCATACAGCACACGTCCTGCTGGGATGAAGTTCAACTGGGACAGCTGATCATAGAAACGCCCAAACGATTCCTGACGCTTGTCTTCCGTAGTTTCAACAGATGCTAGCCCCGTCGCATTACGCTTCGCAATTTGCTCATAGAATACTTCAAGCGGCTTCTCAATCACGTCGATTGGACGTGTGATAATTCCCTTTTCTTGTTCTTCCGGATTATCAATCGCCGAACGGAATTCTTTTTCAATCCAAATATCGGCTTTGCCATTCTGAACATCAATCGCCGTGATAAATCCAAGTCCACGCGCAGGGAACTTTGGATCTTCCTTTACTGTCAAAACGACAAAATCACCAGCTTGAAGTGTTTTCTTTTCCGTATCCTTAAACGAGTATCTGTCGATCATAACGAGTCTAGATACTCCGCTATGTTCGATTTTCATATCTTCTGTAATGGGATGCACTTGCGGGAATTTCGCGATATCTGCATTCAGCTGCACCTTGTCTAACATTGGTTCTTGATGCTTTGAAACGATGACCATTCAAGCATCCTCCTTTTTATATTTCTCCAATCAATACAACATGTTGTATTGATTCTTCATTTTAATCTACTACATATTGAATAAATCTTCAATCTTGCTGTTTTTACATTTTTCGTCAATCTCTTTATTCACGCCATTTCAATTGGCTATATTACAAAAGATAGCCCCAAAGTTATAGACGTTACTTTCTAAACGTCCAGTCATGATTGGCATATTTTTTTTGTTCAATTTCCCTTACAAATTCAAGCTGCTCAGCAGTTAATACCAACGGCTCTAGTTGCATATCTAGTGCATCTTCAAATCCTTTGGCAAACGCCTCAACACACTCTTCCACTGTCACAGTTCGATCCATAAGACGATCGATTGCAATCGCTTTTTCCGGCAGACTAGCACGCATCCGTTCACGCTGCTCTTCCGATGCGAAGTTGAATAATGAAACAAGCTTATCTTCGTCAAGACTTAAAAGTATGGCACCGTGCTGTAAAATGACACCTTTTTGCCTCGTCTGCGCGCTACCCGCAACTTTCTTTCCTTCAACAACCAGTTCATACCAGCTCGGCGCATCAAAGCACACAGCACTTTTCGGCTTTTTCAAGTCATTCGTTTGCTTAGTAGTTTTCGGAACCGAAAACTCTGCATCTAGCCCTAAATTGCGGAACCCTTCAAGCAGTCCACCTGAAATCACTCGGTAAGCTTCCGTCACCGTTTCGGGCATCTCTGGATAGCTTTCGGATACAATAACGCTGTATGTAAGTTCATGCTCGTGCAGAACACCTCGTCCACCGGTCGGACGTCTAACAAAACCGAGACCATGTTTGTTCACTGCATCCATATTAATTTCTCTAGCGACATTTTGGAAATAACCAATCGATAATGTTGCAGGCTGCCATTCATAAAATCGCAGCACTGGGCCAATTTCCCCTTTACTATGCCATTCCAACAATGCCTCATCGAGTGCCATATTGAACGAAGCGCTACATTTCCCCGAATTAATGAAGTGCCAAATCGTTTTTTCCATCTGAATTCCCCCTTCACAACGAATTTCATTTTATCATTCCCATTGAACTAGTGCCACCAAATCTTTATAATAGAAAGGTAGAGAGAAAGGGGTAAGTTGTTGTGAATTTGATTATTTTAGGAGTCGCTGCAGTTCTTTTGATTGGATACATGGTCATCATGATGCTACGTCTTCGTAAAGCCGTTACAAATTTAACACAAGATCAGTTTATCGAGGGTTATCGAAAAGCGCAGCTCATTGATGTACGTGAGACGAAAGATTTTGATGCAGGCCATATTTTGGGTGCTCGTAATATTCCATACTCACAGTTCCGTCAACGTTTTAAAGAAATTCGTCCGGACAAGCCTGTGTATTTGTACGACCAAAATGGCGGAAAAAGCGCACGTGCAGCATTATTTTTAAAGAAAAAAGGTTACGGACAGTTATTCCATCTCCAAGGCGGCTTCCGTCTTTGGACGGGTAAAGTAAAAAGCAAATAACAATAAGGAGAGGCCCCTCGGCCTCTCCTTATTGTTATTTGAACGGATTACCTCCCAAATACTCCACTAGCTGCTGAGCGGCCTCTTTCCCTTGCTGAATACAGTCCGGAATCCCAACGCCTTCATAACCAGCCCCGCAGAGGTAAACGCCTGGTGTACGAACAGCAAGGTCTGCTCTCATCTTCTTTAACTCTTCTACATGCCCCACAGGATACTGTGGCATTGATTGTTGAAGTCGCGTAATTTCATGAAATAACGGCTTCGCTTGGATGCCCATCATCTCCTTCAAATCTTTTAACACAGCCGCTATCAATTGCTCATCAGATAAGTGAACCCACTCCTCTGCTCCACCACGTCCGACATAACAGCGCAATAATATTTTGCCGTTCGGTGTCGTGTGCAACCATTTAGAAGAACTCCATGTGCAAGCTGTTAACATACGCCCTTCTTTGCGCGGTATGACGAAACCGGAACCGTTTAATGGATACGTAAAATCTTTTGCATCAAAAGCAAGGGCAATATTCGCAACAGACACATAGTTGATTTTCTCCAACCAGTGTAACGACGAACGATTCGCTAATAATTTTGCCGTTTGATGAGTAGGCAAAGCCATTATAAGTCCATCCGCTTGCAGCTGTTGTCCGTTATCCAAGCACACCTCATAGTCCTGTCCATCACGTCGGATCTCTTGTACACCTTGCCCGGTGAGTAGCTGAACCGACTGTAATTGTTCTTGCAATCGTTCAACTAGCGTTATCATTCCTTTACGAAATGTTAAAAACATACTTTTTTGCACAATTTCAGGCACCCCTGCCACGCCAGGAGCCGGTTGTTGCTTGTTTGCCAGCATCCCTACAATCAAACTACGGTGCGTTTTCTCCATTGCCGAAAAATGCGGAAACGTCGCCTGTAAGCTTAACGAATGTGTATCTCCCGCATAAATGCCCCCTAGCAACGGTTCAGTAATATGATCCAACACTTCTTTCCCTAAACGACGTTGGATGAAATTCCCCAATGATTCGTCTTCCATTCCTTTCTTTTTAGGTAACCATAAATCCATTGCCGCCCGAATTTTTCCTGCTGGTGATATAAGCTTCGTTTTCATAAACGGCGTCAATTTTGTCGGAATACCTAGCATCAGTCCAGGTGGCATGTTATGCAACTTCCCTTTATGTACAATATAATTTGTTCTTGCTTGCGGATTCGTTGCCGTCAATTCATCTTCAAGACCTAATTCCTTGACCAATGTCATAATAGGCATTTTGCGTGCTAAAAAAGACTCCGGACCTCTTTCAATGATAAAACCCTCTCGATGCAACGTCCGTATTTTACCGCCCAACGTATCACTTTTTTCTATGAGCGTCAGTTCAACGGGAATTTGTCGTTCGTCAAACCATTTTTTTGCATAGAACGCTGCACTTAACCCTGTTATGCCACCGCCAACAATGATGATTTTCCTCATTGGATTTCCTCCTTTCAGAATGATGCATTGTTTAGCGCAACGCTTCAGGAATATACGAACAAGAAGGATCGCTTGCCAAGTAATCTCCTGTCATCGCGTAAGCTCTCGCACGTGAACCGCCACACATATGCTTAAACTCACAAACGCCACACTTACCTTTTAACAAAGACTTATCCCGCAATTGCTTCATAACTGGTGAATGCCGATAAATATCCGCCAACGATTGTTCACGCACATTGCCACAAACAACTGGTAAAAAACCACTTGGATAGACATCGCCTGTATGACTGATAAAGACAAAACCGTCTCCATCATTGACAAACTTCGGTGCACGTCCCAATATATCCGACCGCTTCGATACTCCACTTTCACCTAAGCGCAGTTTTTCCTGATGAAACACGCGTCTATAATGAGGCGCTTCCGTCGTTTTCACACCATAAGGCATTTTTTGTTGAATTTGATATAACCATTTCATCACTTCTTCATGTTCCTCTGGGCTAATCATATCCTTCTCCATGCCGCGTCCTGTTGGTACCAAGAAGAATGTACTCCACAGCACTGTCCCCATTTCTTTCACTTTTTCAGCAATCGCTTCTAAATCATGAAGATTGTACTTTGAAATTGTCGTATTTACTTGAATCGGGATATTTAATTCCTTTAAATACTCAATGCCTTTCATCGTCCTATCATAGGATCCTTTCGTACCGCGGAAATGATCATGAATTTCTGCGCTGGAGCCATCTAAACTGAATGCCCACCTCGATAACCCAACATCTTTTGCTTTCTGAATCGCTTCCTTCGTTACCTTTGGCGTCGCACTCGGTGTCATCGAAACCGGGAACCCCTTCTCCTCTATGGCATACTTAGCGAGGTCAAATAAATCTGGCCGCATCAATGGATCTCCACCTGTAAAAACAAACAGCGGATTATCCATGGCTGCAATGTCATCAATTAGTTTTTTTCCTTCATCAAATGATAATTGACGTGGATCCGCCTTATATTGCGCTTCTGCTCTACAATGCAAGCATTTCAACGCACAAGCCCGCGTCACTTCCCATATTACAATAAACGGATTAACTTCATAATTGACTTCTTCATTGACTGGTATCATCTAAAACGCCCCCCCTAGTCATATTGCGTTGAATGAAACTACATGTTTAGCATAGTACGAACTCAGTACATCCAATGTGATTTTCATCACAATAACATACATGAGTTGTGTACGTTTCGTCACAAAAAAAGCACAGCGCAAGGCTGTGCTTTTTCAAGTAATTTATTATTTTGTATAACGCAATACAGGTTGACGTGCCGCCTTCGTTTCATCCAAACGATTAATGACCGTCGTATGTGGCGCGTTTTGAACGATTTCAGGGTTTTCCTCGACTTCTTTTGCAATGTGAATGAGTGCATCACAAAATGCATCAAGTGTTTCTTTCGACTCTGTTTCTGTCGGCTCAATCATCATGCCTTCCTCAACGTTAAGTGGGAAGTAGATTGTTGGCGGATGATAGCCAAAGTCTAGCAGACGTTTCGCCATATCAAGCGTACGAACGCCCAATTTCTTCTGGCGACGACCCGAAAGAACAAATTCATGCTTACAATGACGATTATATGGCAGGTCGAAGTAAGGCTCGAGTCGGCGCATCATATAGTTCGCATTCAATACTGCATATTCCGTAACAGCTTTCAAGCCATCTGGCCCCATAGTACGAATATATGTGTACGCACGTAGATAAATACCGAAGTTACCATAGAATGGCTTCACGCGGCCAATCGATTGTGGCACATTGTATTCAAATGTATAGACATCGTCTTTTTTCACAAGCACTGGTTTTGGCAAGAATGGAGCCAAGTCAGCTTTGACACCAACTGGACCAGAACCTGGACCACCACCACCGTGAGGACCTGTGAATGTTTTGTGCAAGTTCAAGTGAACCGCGTCAAAGCCCATGTCGCCAGGGCGCGCTTTGGACATAACCGCATTCAAGTTAGCACCGTCATAGTACAATTTCCCGCCGACAGCGTGAACGATTTCAGCCATTTCAAGAATTTCTTCCTCAAAAAGTCCAAGTGTGTTTGGATTTGTCAGCATCAATGCTGCCGTATCCGATCCAACAACACGTTTCAAGTCTTCAAGGTCAACAAGTCCGTGTTCATTCGACTTCACTGTAACCGTCTCAAAGCCCGCAACTGTTGCTGATGCCGGGTTTGTTCCGTGTGCAGAGTCTGGAACAAGTACTTTTGTACGGTTGAAATCACCGTTCGCTTCATGGAAGGCACGAATCATCATCAAAGCTGTCCATTCGCCGTGTGCGCCAGCAGCTGGTTGAAGAGTCACTTCATCCATTCCTGTAATTTCAACAAGATGCTCTTGCAAATCATAAATAATTTCGAGCGCACCTTGCACAGTCGACTCATCTTGCAATGGGTGAATGTTGGCGAATCCTGGGAAACGCGCAACCATTTCATTAATTTTTGGATTGTATTTCATCGTACAAGATCCAAGCGGGTAAAACCCAGTGTCTACACCGTGGTTACGGTTAGACAACGCCGTGTAATGGCGCATAATATCAAGCTCAGACACTTCTGGAAGTTCCGCTGCTTGTTCACGAACAAATCCTGTTGGCAATAAATCTGACAGGTCCAGTTCAGGTACATCTAGTTCTGGAAGACTGTAGCCTACTCGGCCTTCTTTCGTCAGTTCAAAAATTAACGGCTGATTATCTTTATGCATGAAGGGCCTCCATTTCCTGCACAAGTGCATCGATTTCTTCTTTTGTACGTTGTTCAGTCACAGCAATCAATGCATGATTTGCAAATGCCGGATATGTCAAACCAAGGTCATAACCGCCGAGAATGCCTTTCGTGAAGAGGTGTGCATTGACTTCTTTGACAGATTTTTTACAGTTAACGACGATTTCATTGAAATGAGCACCGCCAAATAATACTTCAAAACCAGCTTTTTCAAATGCATCCTTAGCATAACGTGTTTTAACGATATTTTGGTAGGCAATTTCCTGCGCGCCCATTTTACCAAGTGCAGTCATCGCCACAGATGCAGCAAGTGCGTTCAACGCTTGGTTTGAACAAATATTAGATGTCGCTTTATCGCGACGAATATGTTGCTCACGCGCTTGTAATGTCAATACATAGCCACGACGTCCTTCATCGTCTGTCGTTTCTCCAACAAGACGTCCTGGAACTTTACGCATCAACTTTTTCGTAACAGCGAAATAACCACAATGCGGTCCACCGAAAGCTTCTGGAATACCGAATGGCTGTGCATCACCAACCGTAATATCAGCACCAAGCTTACCTGGTGGTGTCAGTACCCCAAGTGCAAGTGGGTTAGAGGAGACAACAAATAATCCGCCTTTTTCATGCGCAATGTCACCGATTTTTTGAATATCTTCGATTTGACCGAAGAAGTTTGGATATTGTACAAGAACAGCCGCTGTATTTTCATCGATCAATTCTTCTAGCTTCGCTAAATCCGTTACGCCATCTTTTTGTGGAATTGTTACCACTTCAATTGATTGTCCCGATGCGTAGGATAATACAACATCACGTGATTCTGGATGAACTGTCTCAGACACAAGAAGTTTCTTACGACGTGTGTGACCTGCCGCAAGATTTCCTGCCTCTGCAAGTGCCGTTCCACCGTCATACATCGAAGAGTTTGCAAGATCCATCCCTGTTAATTCACAGATCATTGTCTGGAATTCGAAAATAGCTTGTAGCTCTCCTTGTGAAATTTCTGGTTGGTACGGCGTGTAAGCTGTGTAAAACTCTGAACGTGAAATGACGTGGTCAACGATGATCGGCTTGAAATGATCATAGACGCCTGCGCCAAGGAATGATGCATATGTACGCGCATCCGCATTTTTTGCTGCAACTTGTGCAAGTTCTTTTGCCAATGAAGACTCGGATTTTGCTTTTTTAATATTGTATTCGCCTTTAAAACGAACTTTTTCAGGAATATCTGCAAATAGTTCATCTACTGAGGTAATTCCGATTGTCTGCATCATTTCAGCACGATCGGTTTCCGTCATTGGAAGGTAACGATGCTTCATGTCTAGTTAGCCCCTTTTCATCATGTCATTTGATTAGCGTTTATAAAATGGTGTTGCAATAATGACCGCTTTCAAACGTTTATTGCGGATTTCAACTTCTACTTCCGTGCCTTCAGCAGTATGCTCACTTTTCAGTAAAGCAAAGCCTATATTCTTTTTAAGCGTTGGCGATTGTGTACCCGTCGTCACTTCACCGATTTCCACGTCACCCAAGAACACTTTGTAACCTGTACGTGGAATACCTTTGTCAATCATTTCGATACCGATCAATTTACGAGGTACGCCGTTTTCTTTTTGTGCAGCAAGTGCTGCTTTACCGAGGAAATCCTGTTCTTTATTCAATTTCACAACAAAACCTAGACCAGTTTCAAGTGGTGAAATGTCTTTTGACAGCTCCTGACCATAAAGTGGCAAGCCTGCTTCGAAACGAAGTGTATCACGTGCGCCCAAACCAGCTGGAATCACGCCTTCTGCTTCACCAGCTTCAAGAATCGCTGGCCAAAGCGCAACAATCGCCTCTGGTGAACCGTAAATTTCAAAACCGTTTTCACCTGTATAGCCTGTCCGTGACACAAGAACAGAATGACCAGCGACATTGACATTTTCCTTAAAACGGAAAAACTTGATATCAGCTAGTGGCTCATCCGTTAATTTTTGCAGCACTTCTTGCGCCACAGGTCCTTGCAAAGCAAGAAGTCCATATTCAGATGATTTGTCTTCAATGACGACATCCGCTGTTGCATGGCTGTTCATCCACTCAACATCTTTGTCAATATTCGATGCATTGACGACGAGTAGATAATCGTTGTCTCCACGTTTGTAGATGAGAAGATCATCGATTGTTCCGCCATCCTCGTAGCACATTGCCGTATATTGAGCTTGACCATCCGCTAATTTCGACACATCATTGGTGACTAATCTTTGTAAGTAGGCAAGTGCTCCTGCCCCACTAACAAAAACCTCGCCCATATGCGAAACATCAAACAAACCCGCTTTTGTCCGTACAGCTTCATGTTCATTTTTAATGCTTGAAAATTGAACAGGTAGTTCCCAACCGCCAAAATCGATTGTTTTTCCGCCGTATGCTGCATAACTGTCAAAAAGTGCAGTACGTTTTAGTGCATCTGCCATAACTGATTCCTCCTTAGGTGATGAATGACGAATAGTGTGCTGAAGCCAAACGCTGAAAAAAAAGACAGAGGTCCCCCTTAAAAGAGAACCCCTGTCCTTGTACCTGAAAGTTTGACCTTACGGCTTTCTTCGTTGGTGGCCGATCAATCCCGGCACTCTCCAGAGATGCGTCATGTATGAGTCTTGTTACCTGAGAGATTCATAACCGCTGTTATTTGCTCCTTCGGCGACGCCAGTGCGTGCTCTCCCCATACAATCATTCGCGTTATTCAATTGGTTTTAGTATCAATTACGCCTCGGCGTAATTGCGTCTAGATTTTGAATCGAGCTTGTGGCCGACAGGATGTAGGTCATGCAGTCGTTGCGAATCGAACAGCGAAGGGATCGATTTGCCGTATTTCTGCGTTCTTTGCAGAAATTAAGGCACGTTCTAGACGTCGCGAATTTAGACTGCCTTCATTGATTCCTTTCAAAATCTATGACATCCGCCGGAGGCTTCATCTTCATTCAGCTTGCTGAATGAAAATGAATAAGAATAAGATTCGGACAATCATGCCCTTTCGCCTTATATCTTAACATTTGATATCTGTAAGCGCAATAGTTTTTAATTGATAGTTGAATTCCCGAACAAAAATAACTTTTAACGATTAATCGTTCGTGTTTAATTTCTTCAATTTTGTACTCCTGCAACTTCATTGTAAAAAAAACGGAAATCAGTAGATGATTTCCGCGTTTTTTAGAGTTCGCCCCTCAGCCTACGGATTTGGAATGCGATGTAATCCATAATATCACGTAGCGAGCGGTTTTCTGTTTCGACTTTAAAATGGGCTGTGTGCAAATAATGGGGTTTTCGTTCATTGAATAGCTTTTCAAGATCCAAACGCGTTGAACGTTGAACAATCGGACGATTTCGATCCGAAGCAATTCGTCTCCAGATATCTCGGAACGGCGCATTGAGGAAAAAGACAATGCCTGTCCGACGCATAATTTCCCGATTCTCTTTGCGCATTGGGACGCCTCCACCCGTCGCGATGATACAAAACTCATCACGGAACGTGTTCAAAAATTCTGTCTCAAGTTCACGAAATCGCTCTTCTCCATATGTTTCAAAAATTTCTGGTATGGTCATGCCCATTTTCTTCACGATTTCAGAATCCATATCGTAATAAGGCATTTTTGTCGCAAAGCTCAAGCGTTTACCAATCGCACTTTTACCACAGCCCATATAGCCAATCAAATACACCTTCTTCATTCCATCACCCACTTGGCAGGGCGAATAGTTCTATTCGCCCCGATTCATTGTTTTCTTCGTTTCATTGACATAAAATGTCTCAAGCGAATCATAAGTTCTTTGTAGACTATCATGCCACGAAACGAGGGTGAAAAGAAAGAGACTGACGAAAAATAATAAAATAATCGCCGCGGCAAGCATAGCACCACGTTCATTTTGGAAAGCGGCCAACTGCAAACCTCCTTACTTTAACGGAGCCATCAGTCATTGTCACAACAGCGGTTAATGTCACGCTATCGAAGGTAAACGTAGCAGAACGTATCCCTGTAAATAGCGGAACATGTCCATCACCATTTACCCGCTTTCTTATTACCGTGCCACTTTGTTCAACAGCAACCGTTCCATGACTATTTCGAAAGTAGACGACTTTCCCCGCATTCAGTAACTGTATTTCACTCACATCGGCAAGAAGTTGCTGCAATTCAGCGGTAAATAATTCCCACTGCGTAGATGAATAATCGACGTATTGTTGTTCAATCGGGGCTTTCCAAAAGAAAAACAACAGAAAAAGATGGATGAAAGCTGTCATAATGACAAGTTGAAAGATGCTTTCCAACAACGTATAGCCATATTCATCCATTTTCTTCATTGATTCACACATTTCTCAATAGCCTTATCCACTATTTTATAGCGCACACAAACAGCTTGCCCTTCAATCGTCCAATCAAAATCTATCCCATTTTCTTGACGATTACCTTCCAGCCAACCATAAGCTTTGAAATATATTGCCCCTTGAAGGGCCGTTTCTGCCGCATACATTTGTAATTTTTTCATCTGTAACTTCGTGGTCATTGTTGATGCCAAAGGAAGTAGCGTACCAAAAATAACCATAACAACGGCCAATGTAAGTATTGCCTCGGGCCATGAATAACCTCCTTCATTCATAAATAATCATCCTCCCACGTTGAAATTGAAATCGTATTTGGGTCAATCCAGAACTTGTTTCGAGCGTAAGTGTACCAGACTTTATAATATCTCCGTTGGCATGAAATTCAACTGTTTTCATCGGACTTGAATCTGCTAACCTCATCCCTTTCGGAAAAACAGTTCTTGTGAATTCACTTTTTCCAGGAATTAATGTGATGTACGTTGTACCGGAATTTTTGAAGTCTAATCTAGTCACGACATGATTCGCCATCGAATACGCCTGTAAATTATGAATCGCTGCAACAAATGCTTGAAGTCCATCTTCCTCAGAAGCTGTGCGTATCCATTTATCACCCATCGGTAAAATAATGGCCGTCACAAGCGTTACAATAGACAAGACGAGAAGCATTTCAAGAAATGTGAAACCACTTTCCTTATGCCGCTTCACCATCGTCTCACGGCCCCGTGGATCCGCCTACTACTTCCACTTTTCCTTCCTGGTTAATGGATAGCTGTCTACCATCAGGGCACTGTGGATTTTCAGGCAAATATTCCTTAGCCGTCAAATCAGCTAGACTGGTGGGCAACTGTTTCTCATCCATTTTAAATGCCTCCACCTGACCTTCAACCATTTTCACATAAGCGGAACACCCCTTTTCATCAATTGACTTGGAATGTTTTGTCACATTAGGAATCGCAATTAAGAGGAGCACTGAAATAATTAGCAACACAATCATCATTTCAACCAACGTAAAACCTTGTTCTCCAATATATTTTCTCACACTTTCACCCCTCATAATTTATCCATCATGCCGTAAACAGGCAATAACAAAGCAAGGTAAGCGGCTAAAATGCAGATGGCAATTAGACTAAATAGTATTGGCTGAAGCATAGCCAAACCCTTAGTTAACTTGTCATCGATCGACTCACTCAGATGCTCGCTGTAAATTAATAGCTCTTTCGCGAGGTGACCGCTATCTTCTCCATGCTTAGCAAATGCCGCTAATTGAGCGGTCAAACCTGCTGTCATGTTTGTAGCGATGTGGAAGGACTCCCCGAAAATAACTAGCTCCTTCACGCTACTGGCTATTTCACTTAATACAATATCGAGATGTTGATCAATCAAAACATCAAGCGCATCTTGCATGGAAAGCCCTGATTGTAACAAGCTACCTATTTCACTCGAAAAATCCCGTGTCTTGTACATCGCAAAAAAAGTTCCTAAAATAGGCAGTGACATCATGACACGAACTTTAGTTTTGGGCTCAAACTTTTTATAAACAATGACAGCTGTTACCGTTAACAATGCAGACAAGAATCCCATCCCTATCACCACATCAGGGATTTTAGTTACCAAGGAAGGTAAGGTAGATGCAAAACCTGTCGTTTCACTGTTCCTAGAAACGGCTAGCGCCTCCATGTTAGGTAAGAAAAAACGCCGGAAAGCAAGCAACAACGCGCCGATAAACACAAATAGAACAGTTGGGTAAGCCAAAAGGTTTTTCAACTTCCTTTGCTGCTGTTCTTTTTTTCTCAAACGAGCCGCCATTTCTTTCAAAGCCAACGCAAGCCGCCCATCTAATTCGGCGATAGCGATAGGAAGAAGCATGCCTGTTGAAAATCCAATGCGACTTAATATAAGCGTAACGCCAAGCCCTTTTTTCAGATCATCATTTATGGTTGCTAGCGCTGTATCATACTTCTTCATATGATGCGGTAATAGCAGCATAATACCATTATAAAATGTGTATCCTTCCGTTAGTAGAACTGCCAGCCGATCAAGAAATGCCGCTCTATTTTGAAGCTGACCTGCTTTCTGAAACGAGGCCTTCTTTATCCACTTAACCATCTTGCATCACGCTTGTTGCACCATATTTACGAATGAGTGATTCTATTTTAAGTCTGTCTGGAACAACTACCCTGTCCCCCTTCATGATGGAGTCAGTCATGCGGTCGAGCGTGTCGCCTTCAATAATTTCGAATACCGCACCCATCTTTCCAGAAGTTGTTCGGATAAGACGCTGAGCTGAAATACAGATAATCGTTTGCCTTAATTCTTCTGCAGAAATTCCAAAGTCTAGCATTCTGTAAAAACAACCTGCAGGGTCTTTGGAGTGGACACTAGTCAGGACTAAGTGCCCAGTTAATGCCGCTTGAACAGCTGTTTTCGCCGTCTCGCAGTCTCTGATTTCGCCAATCATAATAACATCCGGGGAATGGCGCAGAATAGCCTTCAAACCAGCAGAGTAGGTCATCCCTGACTGTTCATTGACTTGAATTTGGAGCAAATGTGAATGGTTGTTTTCAACAGGATCCTCCAGAGTAATGACATGACGCTCTAGCTGATTAACGCAGTGAGCACTTAACGAATAAATGGTTGTGGTCTTACCGCATCCGGTCGGCCCGGTCAATAATATGAGACCTTGTTGTTCAGAAACCGCATGTCGTAATTTATCCGACCATTCTTTCTCAATACATAACTCATCAAGAGAAACAATCCGGTCATGCCTTTGTAGACGGATGACCACACTTTCCTTCATTTGTATGGATGGGATAGTCGAAACACGGAAAGAATAATTATTTCCTTGTATCTGTTTATGAAAAGAACCGCTTTGGGGTTTGCGTTTATCACTAATATCAAGTGAGGAAAGGAATTTGTAAAATGAAATCATACGGCCGGCTAACTGTGGGGGTAATGTCCCGGACCGATCAAGCCTTGCATCCTTTTTGAATAACACATCGTATCCTTCTCGCATCGGAACAAGATGGATATCGCTTGCTTCATATTGGATAGCCGTTTCTAGAAGCCGAAAACTCTTCTGCTCGACGACATTATCATTTTTACTCATTGAACACCCCTCTATCTTCAAGTTGAAGACGAAAGACCACTTTTCGTCTTGTGAGATGGAGAACTTCCTCCCATCTTACGACACAGTATACGACTTGCGAGCAAAAATTGGAATACTTTCCCTCAAAGTCGAATTGTGTATTGCTAAAAACAGGGCATATCTCAATTTCACCCCTGTTTTTGACTCTAAATTTCATATTTCAAAAAAATTTGTTTGTCATACACTTCTTTGTCACAATGAAATAACGATTGGAGTTTACATCCGCTGTCGTTATCCTTTATAATGAATAGGAGCTTATTGTATTGTTTTATTAAGGAGGGACGCACACATGGATAATATGTTTAAGTTAATGGGCTGGTGGACAGGTATTTTCGCGGTTATGTTTTTCGTTGGAGATATGCTAACTCCTGCGCTTCTTTTTGTTGCGAGCACAGTTTTCTTCATACTACTTGGGTTTTTGAACCTTTCGGAACGTATGTACATGTATATTTTTGGAGCTTACCTAACTGTTTTCATGGTTGGATTCAGCTATTATACAACATTCATTCACGTACAAGGCATGCATTAAAAAGTACATACAAAAAAACAGCCACTAGTTGGGCTGTTTTTTTGTTTTATTGTTGCTACATCGTATTAAAATCCATTCAAAAAAGGATTTGAATCTTTTTCATCTCCTGGCGTTGTTGAAGCATCATGCCCGGGATAGATAATGAAATCATCATCGAGCGTCAGAAGCTTGTTGTGAATAGAATCGAGTAAGATTCCCGTATTTCCACCCGGCAGGTCGGTTCTACCCACACTTCTTTTGAACAACGTATCTCCAACAATCGCAAAACGAGCCGCTTCAAAAATATAAGAGACACTCCCCGGGGAATGACCAGGCGTATGCCGTACTTCAAACGAAAATGGTCCGACTTCCATCACACCTTCTTGTGAAATCACATGATCCGCCTTCCGAATGTGCACAGCTGGCAATCCTGGGTATTTTGCCGAACCGTTTAACTTCGGATCCGACAACCACTCCCGTTCCTCCTCATGAATATAAACCGGAATACCAAATCGATCTCGAATACTATCAACAGCTCCAATATGATCAAAATGAGCATGCGTTAGCAGAATGGCAATGGGCGTCAATTCTTGACTAACAACTTTACGAATCATACGGGCACTTTCTTCGCCCGGATCAACAATCAGACAATTCCCTGCCTCATCTCGAACGATATAACAATTTGTTTGAATGGGTCCTAACGGATATGTACTTATTTTCAACAATATCCCCACCTCCTTCAACTCATATTACGCAACATGAAATACGATTTCAAACAATCGTCACTAATTTGCCTCGACAAAATTGATTATAAACAGTACAATAGAAGAGGAGTATTGTTAATTTCGGACTTACACAGATGTGTTGACTTCTGCATAGCCCGCGACGCGCGTGCGCTATTTGGACAGAAGTTCCTATTGAAAGGAGTGTCTTCCCAATGAACTTATTGATGGTTATTTTCGGACTTATCGCAATTTTAGCGGTCGTTGGTACAGTCCAAGCGTTCAAAGAACGTAACTTGTTAAGTATTGTCTTCAATCTTGGAGCTGCAGTCGTTTTTGGAGGCTTTACAATCGCGACAATCGCTTTCCAAGGGTATCCACCAGGTCTATAAGTAAAGTAAAAGCGCCTAAACTAGGCGCTTTTTTTATTTTATTTCAGAATGTCTATCCAGACTCTTTCTTCTGCCATTTGGATATCAATAATCGTTTCTGCCGTTGGACCTGTTATGCAAGCTAAGCCAGATGGAGAGCAGCGCAGGAAGCCTGTTGCAATGTCTTCATTGATCACTTGCTGTTGTCCTTCCTTGACCTGAATTAAACGAAACGGAGAGGATAACTCATCCAATTGACCACCTGTTATAGGCGCCCGGAGGAATACAGTATTGCCAGAAGCCCATTCCACTTCAGGAACTACCCATTCTGAATAATTACTAACCGCAGGTAATGTCCACTCTGACTGCACTATGCCATCTAATCCCGACAACATATAATGTGCATCTCCCGCCTCATTCATTTTCACCGTCAACAATGAATGTTCATACGTATCGAAATAGACAATTCCATCCACACCTAAGTTCCCCCACTGCTCTGTTGTCGGGTTAAATAACCGAATCTCACCGCCATCTAATGGATGGTCTTCTACATAGCCAACCGCAATCTGCTGCCCGCCAAACCATTTCGGGAATGGATCTTCGATGGGTAAAAGCACTAAATCGGATTCCGCTCCGTCATACAGATAAAGATCAAATGTCCAATCTTGATAAAATGCAGTAAGAAGGATGAGCGAAGGATTTAAATCATTCCACTCAATCCCCAATTCAGTTGAAGCAACTTCAATTTCATCCTGTATAATCCCATCCGTAGATAGCATTTTAACCGTTGCGGAGGTTGAATTATCGCTCGTATGTAGTAGTAAATATTGTTTTGAGGGGTGGATGAGGACATCGATGATCATCGATTTTTCTTCATACAATGTATCCGTTTCACCTGTATCTAAGTCAAAACTGTTCACTTTATATAAACCTTCATCTTTTTCAACATAGACAATCTTTGTATCCGACAGCCAATCCGCAATAAAATGGAATTTCGCAGGATCTACAGCTAGCGTTTTAATCACTTCTTCAACGGGCGCTTCCGTCTGCTCAACAGTTTCATTGTCTATTGGGGCTTTTTCTACATTGTCATCTGTTTTCGCCGTACAACCTGTTACGAGCAAAACTGCTACGCACAAGGTGACCACTCTTTTTTTCACGATGCCACCCCCATTTCCTAATTCATATGTAAAAAAGTCTGCACGGAAAATTCCGTGCAGACCCTTATCATTCTTTCTGTTGACCGGTCATCACTGGAAATTTTTCTTGTTCTTGTTCGTCTTTAAATCGAAGCAAATCTCCATTGATGATCATATCAGAATAGTTCAGCTCAGTCGACGCTCGTTCGATAAACGGTTCACAAGCAGCTCGATCCGTTTCTTCTCCCGTTTCACTATCGTAACAAACATCCTGCGCGAAAACATTTTTATCAGTTACAAAACGTCCGTCACGGAAAATAGCAAACGACTCATGATCCGGAGAAAAGATATCCGCACCCATTTGCATATCGTCTTTGGTATCAATGCCCATCAAGTGAAGCATCGTCGGTCTCAAGTCAATTTGACCTGCCACTTCATCAATCGTTTTCCCTTTGCCGTAACCAGGGATATGAATATACAAAGGAACTCGTTGCAATTTCGCATTATCATAAGGCGTAATTTCCTTATCCAAATACATGCCCATTGCTTTGTTATGATTCTCTGAAATACCGTAATGGTCTCCATACATGATGATGATGGAATTATCATACAGACCACTCTTTTTCAAATCATCAAAGATGGTTTTGACCGCTTCATCCATATATCTTACCGTCTGAAAGTATTTATTTAGCGTATTGGAGTTTGAAGTATATTCTGGAATCAATTTATCTTCTTCATCCAAATCAAATGGATGGTGATTCGTTAATGTGATCAACCTTGAGTAAAATGGTTGTTCCATGCCTTTCATCAATTCAACGGATTGATTGAAAAATGGGATATCCTTCATTCCCCAGTTAACGGCCTCTCCTTCGCCGATTTCATAGCTTTCTAAATCGTAAAACTTATCGATTCCAAGCGCATTATACATAATATCACGGTTCCAGAAGCTTCGATTATTGGCATGCATCACGTTTGTGAAATAGCCTTCCTCGCCCAATTTCTCGGCCATAGATTGATATTTGTTACCACTATGCGTGAAAAATACAGCACTACCATTTCGAGGATACAACGAATTTTCCAGAATAAACTCTGAATCCGACGTTTTCCCTAGACCCGTCTGCTGATAAAAATCAGTGAAATAAAATGTATCTGGGTCTTTTGTTAATTCATTTAAAAATGGTGTAATAACATGCCCATCCATTTCCTCGTTAATCACGAATGACTGTAATGATTCAAGGGAAATGGCAATAATATTGCGGCCTTTCGCAATTCCATACATGTCTGGATCTGGTGCAGCATAATTAGCATTAATATAGTTCCCTGCTTCTACTAATTCACTACCATCTGCCAATGCACGTTGTGCGTGTGACTTGGATTGGATAAACAAATCATAAATATGATAATTATAGGTACCAATATTTTTTACAAGAAGCTCTCTGTCAAAGCTACGCGTTAACAATTGCGGCCTTTCCATTTCTGCAAGACCAAGATTCACCATCATCACCGTAGCTGTTACGACAAAATAAAGCTTGCGCGCAATTTTCCCACGTTGTTCACTACGTTTACCTTCCGGAATATAACGAATCGCTAAGTAAACAATTAACACATCTGTAAAAAAGAAGATATCCGTCAAATGTAGATTAGCCGTTACCGAGGAAGACAAATCTCCAAAGTTACTTGTTTGGAATAGCACTGGCAATGTAATGAAATCACTAAAAAATCTATAAAACACTGCGTTACTGAACATAATAATTGAGGTTGTTATACTCACTGTCATTAAATAGATATTGCGTCTTTTTGTACTCTTCATGAATAGCGCAAGGCCATAAACAAATAACAGGAAACTAAGTGGATTCAAAAAAAGAATAAATTCCTGCATTAGATTATCGATTTTCATATTGAAGCTTGTTAAATAGCCGAAATACGTTGTAAGCCAAGTCGCGATTATTGCAATGATGAGTACGGAATGTTTGGGCCATACGATGTTCTTCATTCCATCTCTCCCTTTCAGTATAGTTACTACGAATTTAAACCGCACTGTATAATAGACGGCGTGACCGACAAAAAGTTTCATATAAAATAAGAAAAAGTAAAATAAATAATTACAATTGTTCTATTTTCATGGCTTCGATGCTTCATTTCGCAAGATGAGCACCGCTTGTAAATAATCTTCCTGCATCAGCAGGCCGTTGTCGTAAAGATCTTTCACTTCTGACTGTACCATGTCGATATCAACTTTTCGATCACCTGTATACACATAGATGCCGAAGCGTTTCAATAGCTGAAGTACCCCCAAAAAATCTTTCATGATCAAACCTCATTTTCCTTACAATTAATTACACGGTCTACAGTAACAATCTTATGGACTGGAATATCATGCCCTTCAATAGGAACCGCTTGACTCATTTGGCAGTCAAATGCTAGTGACAACATCCGTCCATTATAATCAGCTAAGTAGCGATCGTAATATCCTCCACCAAAACCAATTCTGTATCCTTCGTTTGAAAATACAACGCCCGGTACAATTTGTAAATCAATGGCTTCTTTTTCAACTGCAACTGTTTCTTCCACAATCGGCTCTAACAAGTTCATATAGACTGTTTCTAAATGAGTATACGATGTGATGACTCGAAAATCCATCTCACGTGTTGCTTGTATGCATTTCGGTACCGCAATACGCTTTCCAGCCCGCCACGCTGCTTCAATAAGCGGTCGTGTATCCACTTCTGGGAAATGAGAAAGTGTGATGCCAATCATATCAGCACGAAGGAACTCATCTGATAAGAGTACCCTATTGATGATCGCCATAGACATCTTGCTATGATGTTCTCGATCCATACTATTCAATAGATCTAGCACTTGATTCCTCACATCTTTTTTAGTCATTACAATTCCCCTTCCGGTTCAGTAACTTGGACAAACGTAAGTTGTAGGACACCCACCCACACTAAAACACAATAGTTCGGCAATGAAAAAACCAAAACCAATAAAGGTTTTGGCCTGAGCAATTATTTCGTTTCACGGTGCAAAGTTTGTTTCTTTTCACGTGAGCAGTATTTTTTCATTTCAAGACGTTCCGGATTGTTACGCTTGTTTTTCTTTGAAATATAGTTGCGCTCACCGCATTCTGTGCAAGCAAGTGTAATATTTACGCGCATTATTGTCCCTCCCACTCATCAGGAATATAAAATGTATTATGAGCATGATTTATACGACTTACCAAGTGTACCACATAACTCTCATTTGTCTAGTGGAAAGATTGAAATTTCCTAAATGAGTCGGCTATGGTAGAATGGATACAAATTGATTCACCAAAGGAGTGGTACAATGGACATTCCGATAATCCTTCTTATTATTGGACTTATAAGTATAGTCGCTTCATTTTTCGCCGGAAACTTCTCCAACAAATACGCAGAAGACTTGGAGAAAGTATCCATCAGTCTCCACGAAGAAACAAATAGCTTAAAAAAAAGAGTGAAAGTTGTAGAAGAAGAACTAATGATTGGAACCCGCCCGACTCCTCTAGCAAGCAAAAGTAAAACGTTTGCTAAACCCAAAGCAAAGCCAATTCATGATATCATTATCAATCAAATTCTATCACTTCATTCCCAAGGCTATTCCGTCAATGAGATTGCTAAACGTGCTTCCCTTTCAACTGAGGACATCATCACTGTCTTGCGTTCGAAAGGTGTGATGGTATGATGCGTGATGTGTTGCGCACCATAGGAATTGGTTGTATCCTTGCAGGCGGGATTCTTTATTTTACAAATAACAGTAAGGATATCCCAAACACAGAAGTGCAGCAACTGCAAGATGAAGTCGCTGAACTTCGAGATGTGCTTGCTAAAACAAAAGAGGAATTGGCAATTGCTCAAACCACATCATCCACCGAAAAAAATGTTTCAAAGGATTCAAAGGTTGATGAAAAAGCAGAAGACGATACTACTATACCCATTTTGACGATTAAACGCGGTTCAAATGCCACTTTCGTCGCTTCGTCATTGGAAGGTTTAGGCATCATTCAAGATGCTGCTGCATTCGAAGCCTATCTTATTGAAAATGGTCTGGCCAGAAAGATTCAAGTTGGGGAACACCGACTGGATTCTTCAATGGATTTCAAAACTATCGCTAAAAAAATTACAACAGTTAAACAAAAATAGGGAGACCACTATTGTGGCTTCCCTATTTTTGTTTCATCTGTTTGTTGTTCAGGTGCTTGTTTAATCGGCTGTGTAACAGCAGTCGTATTTTCTTTAGCCCGTTGCGCTTTTAATTCAAAATACTTGTCAACAGCCTGTTTAGTGACATCGTTTTGTGCACCAAGCTGTGGAGTGCTACTGGTAGATACATGCGGAATGAGATATGCGTATGCGATTTCTGGATTGTCAAAAGGAGCAAAACCAACATGACCTAGACTAATCGTTGAACGACCACCACTAAATGTTTGAGCTGTTCCCGTTTTCCCAGCCCCGTCATAGTCTTTGCCAGCAAACATATTTCTTGCCGTCCCTGTTGGACCATACACGTATTGCATCCCACGCTTCACTTGTTCAATCTCCGCAGTTGTATTATTAATGCGATTTAAAATCGTAACCCCTGTTTCCTGAATTAAAGGCCCAAAAATCTCACCATCGACAGAAGGCTCGCGAATTTCTTTTAATACGGTTGGAGCAATGCGATACCCACCGTTGGCAATTGTAGATACATACTGTGCTAGCTGGAGAGGGGTATACGTATCATACTGCCCGATTGAAAAGTCTAACAGAAGACCCGATTTAGTTTCTCTACCAGGGTAACCCGTCGCTTCACCAGGTAAATCAATACCCGTTTTCGTCCCCAAACCGAAGGACGCAAAAGTCTGTCGAAACGTATCGAATGCCGTTTTATCAATACGCATTGCTTGACCGTACCTGTAGGTAGCATTCGCCATGGCGATGGAGATTTTGAACATATAAGCATTGGAAGATTTACCAATAGCTTCAATGTCACTAGTCGGAATTCTTTGATTGCCTTTATTGAAAAGTGATTTTTTGGGGGTATTACCGATTTTCATCCATTCATCTATTTTCACTTCACCGACATGCGCGGCCCCTTCCTGATAGCCAGTAAGCAACGTCGCCATCTTCACTGTCGATCCAGCTTCATAAGACGAAGTAAACGTACCATACGCATAATCCAATATTTCGAATTTTCCTGTATCCTTGTTCTTGACGACTTGTTTACCCACAAGCGATAGGATTTCCCCATTATTCGGATTCATCATGACGAAGAAAGCTCTGTCCAATTCCTGTGCATTCGGCCCCGCTTTCAATTCCAATAATTTCGCGGTTACAATATCTTCAATCGCTAGTTGTAACTCGCTATCAATCGTCAAGACAAGATCCTTGCCAGGCTCTCCTTCTTTGATTGTTTTCGTTTCGACAACTCGACCGCTACGATCTTTAATATTTTTCACAATGGTCTTTTGACCTTTCAATAGCTCTTCATAATATTGCTCAAAATAACTTTTTCCAACACGGTCATTTCTTGCATAATCTCTAGCCAGAAAATAGTCTTTACTTGAATTAGGAATCCCTTCAATCGGTGTCGACGTAGTACCAAGAATGGCATTGGTCGATTTTTTCACACGATTCCAATCCGTTGTCGTATTGACACCTCGTAGTCGTGATTCTCCTAGTCGTTCTGAGACGGCCGCAAACTCTTCTTCCGTAACATTTCCGCTTTTAACGATTTGCGGAGAATATGCATAACCAGACATCATTTCTCTGTAAATGGCAAGCACTTCAAGCTCTTCTTCCGTAAAGGAGTTAATCTCCTCTTCTGTCACACGCTCCCTAGTCAGCCTATTAATCTTACGTTGAATTTCTGTCCGCGATGGTGAACCATCTTCTGCAATAGCTTTTTGTTCTTCCTTCGAAACTTTCGCCTCTGCTTCCTCTGGATGCGTCAAAATCCAAAAATCCCTTTTATCACCGATTGTCACTCTTTTAGTATCTTGTTCAATCAAACTAGCTAATTCCTTGGCTATATCATGCATTTCATTTGCACTTGTTGAAGTCGTTTTTGTGTACGTGATGGCATTTTGTGGTTCATTATCCACCAGAACAGTTCCTAAACGATCAAATATTCTACCTCTAGGTATGCTTGTATTGACTGCAATTTCTTCTGTCCGCTCAAGCGCAAGACTATAATCTTCTCCTTTGACGATTTGTAAATAGCCAAGCCTTAAAATGAGCACAGAAAAAAGGACGAAGATTGAAAAGAAGAGGAAGTTCATGCGAAATGCGATATGTTTTCTCTGGCGTATTTTAGCTTGATCTGCTTTACGCATTTGCTTTTTCATACAGCACCTCCAATCATGTTGAATTATAACACCCCAAAAAGAAAAAGCACAGACCTTGACGTACAAGGTCCGTGCTTTGTTCCTTCAAGAAGTCGTTTCAATCAATTATTTACCGAAACGTTTTGCAACTACGTCCCAGTTTACAACACTCCAGAATGCTGCAATGTAGTCAGGACGACGGTTTTGGTAGTGTAGGTAATACGCATGCTCCCAAACGTCAAGTCCAAGAAGTGGTGTATTACCTTCCATGATTGGTGAATCTTGGTTCGGCGTAGAAGTTACTTCCAACTCGCCATTGTTCAATGACAGCCAAGCCCAGCCTGAGCCAAAACGTGTAGCGCCCGCTTTTGCGAACTCTTCTTTGAAAGCATCAAAACTACCGAATTTTTTATCAATCGCTTCGGCAAGCGCACCAGTCGGTTGTCCACCACCATCAGCTGATAGTTGCTCCCAGAATAGTGAGTGGTTTGCGTGACCGCCACCGTTATTGCGGACAGCAGTACGTGCCGCCTCTGGAACAGCGTCAAGGTTTGCAATTAATTCTTCAATTGACTTGCTAAGAAGTTCTTCGTTCCCCGCAAGTGCATTGTTCAAGTTCGTTACATAAGCATTATGGTGTTTAGTGTGGTGAATGTTCATCGTTTCTTTGTCAAAGTGTGGTTCCAATGCATCGTATGCATATGGAAGTTCAGGTAGTTGGTAAGCCATTGTCTATTCCTCCTAGAGAGTTTCAAAATTATCCTACGTCTTCAACATTATCAAAATTGTAAAATGCGTTCAAATAAAATGTACTATTTGTGAACTTTTATCGAACAAAGAAGAAAAAGATAGCAATCATCACGACCATCACAAAGCCTTTTGTCACGACTGATGTAAAAAATCCAACGAGAGAGCCTACACCCGTTTTGAACGCTTGTTTGACATCAGAGCGCGAGACGATGAGTTCCGCGATGACAGCCCCCAAAAAAGGCCCTATCAAAATTCCAGCAACCGGGATGACAAATGGACCAACTAGCAGACCGATTGTACTCCCCCACATGCCCGCTTTCGAGCCGCCAAATTTCTTGACCCCTACCAAAT
The DNA here is from genome assembly GCF_033485175.1 of Sporosarcina sp. YIM B06819. Classification (NCBI taxonomy): domain Bacteria; kingdom Bacillati; phylum Bacillota; class Bacilli; order Caryophanales; family Caryophanaceae; genus Sporosarcina; species Sporosarcina sp. YIM B06819. Next base: position 54,713 of record NZ_JAWLIQ010000006.1, read on the forward strand.
TCGATAACGTGTCCGCACCAAACAACAATATAACGAACAATATTTGGATCATCCAAAAGAATATATTCATCCCATTAAACGTATGAATCCATCCATAAAGAAGAAATCCACCTACTAAAAAGAGAGCCGATGGAATAACCGGATACACAAGTCCAGCAAATGCAATGATGAACATAACGATTGCAACAATCCAGCCTATCAATTCCATCGATTCATCCCCTTATCATCATCCTCGATTGCCTAAAATGGCTTCCGCAATATTCACAGCATGGTCACCAATACGCTCCAAGTTCGAGACGATATCAACAAACACCATACCTGATTGCGCGGTACAACGACCTTCATTCAGTCGTAAAATATGTGTTTTTCTAAGTTTGCGTTCCATTTTATCGATCAAATCTTCTTTTTCAGCAACAGTTCTCGCCAATTCCATATCATTCAGATTGAGCGAGTCAACGGCTTTTTGCACCGTTTCAATAGTCAGGGTAAACATTTCTGACAGCTCATCCATCGCATCCTCCGTTAATTTGACACGGTTAACATCTCGGAAGTCAATTAGTTCGATAATGTTTTCAAAATGATCCCCGATGCGTTCAATATCACGCACTGAATCCATCAGCATGACATGGCGCGCCGATTCAAGCGGCGAAATACTCACAGACGAAATTTCAATCAAATAATCGGTAATTTTACGATCCAGATTATTAATAGCATCCTCAATCTGATAGGCAGTTTCCGCATGCTTTTTATTGCCCGTCTTCAAGTATTCAAAAGACTCTTGCAATCCCCGAACCCCGAATTCACCCATGCGTACAATTTCTTCTTTCGCTTGTCCAATCGCAACGGCAGGTGATTGATCGATGAAATGCCTATCTAAATGTTTAGGCTTATATTCAATGGTCACATCTTCACCTGGGATAACTTTGGTTACTAGCCATGCCCACGCTCCGATTAACGGGAATTGAATAATAGTATTGGCAACGTTGAATGAACCATGCGCAAATGCAATTTGCATTTTATTTTCAAGCGCTAAAATACCCGATATCCATTCAACATAGGCTGTAAACGGCACTAGAAGGAACATAAAGATGATTGTTCCAATGACATTGAAGAGAACGTGTGCCGCCGCTGCCCGTTTTGCCGCAATAGATGCACCAATTGATGCGAGGACAGCTGTAATCGTCGTGCCGATGTTATCACCGAACAAAATCGGCAACGCCCCATTCAAATCAACAAGATTTTCAGCATAAAGGCCCTGTAAAATTCCGACTGTTGCACTAGAACTTTGGACAATCAGCGTAAAAATGGTTCCTACAACTACTCCTAGCACCGGTTGGTCACTCATTGAAACCATTAAGTCTGTAAACGTATCTAACTCCCTAAGCGGCTTCATTCCCCCGCTCATCAATTCGAGTCCTAGGAACAGTCCACCAAAGCCAAAAATGACTTCCCCAATATTTTTAACCTGACTTTTCTTAATGAAGAAAATAAGAAATGCTCCTACCGCCATAATTGGCAATGCATACGCTCCGACATCAAGCCCAATGATAAATGCCGTCACGGTTGTCCCAATATTGGCACCCATAATTACACCGATTGCCTGACGCAGCGTCATAAAACCTGCGCTGACAAGCCCAACTGTAATGACAGTCGTTCCGGAACTCGATTGAATAAGCACTGTCACGATAATACCTACAAGAACGCCCATAAACGGGTTTGTCGTGAAGCGATCTAAAATTGCGCGAAGTCGATCACCCGCTGTCTTTTGAAGACCATCACCCATGTACTTTATTGCGAACAAGAATATTCCAAGTCCGCCCAAAAACTGGAACAGCATTTCCTGCCAGTTTACCTCCATAACGCAGTCAACCTCCATCATCCTTTATGTATAGCACCCTATTATGCTGATAATACTTGCTGATTGTAAATAGAAACGTGCAAATCTTTACATTCCCTTAACAATTGGGTTACAAATTGTCATCATTCTGTCGAATTTGCTACTCACCACTCCTTGTCATGATAATGATAGAATGTTATTTGACGGAGGAGGTCACTTATTATGAAGTTTCACCAAATTTTCACAGCAGCTATCCATGAACCAAAAAAATTAGCTGCATTCCGTTTATTAAAAATCGGTAAAGTTTTTCGCTATGTCTTTTTATTTGTGACGTTATTTACGGCTATTTCCTTCATCCGCTATTTGGTAGGTGATGTGACACTGTTCGATGCCTCACCCGAGCTACTGGAACATGGTGAATTGATAGGCTGGCTTATCTATCCGATTGCGCTTATCCTCCAATTTGTTGTCAGCACTTTTTATATTTTCCTTCGCATTAGCGTTTTCGCCTATGTGGGCGTCGTTCTGTTGCGTTTGATGAAAAGGCGTGGAGAGTACCGATTTATGTGGAATACAGCAGCTATTGCAGTCACAATCCCTATGTTATTGACCATTGCCCTTGATTTCATTCCTGCAATGAGCGATTACAGTATGGTCATAACATCAGTCGTTCATGTAGGCTATATTGCGGCTGCAGCCAAATATTATCCCAAACTATCGAAATGAATAATTCCCTTTTCCGTGCATATAGTGGCGGAGGGGGGAATTTCCATGAGAACACTACTAATCGCCGTACTATTATTCATAGCCTTTCATGTTATCCGAATGGACCTCGTAGAAGGGACTATCTCACTCGCTTCTTTTAAGAATGACAGTGAGCCCGCGTCCTGTGAAGAGCAGGTAGAGCACACTTCCATTCCTGTTACGACAGTTGATGGGGATACGATTGAAGCGCTATTCGCGCTGTATCCTGACCCAGATATAAGTTTTTTGGACAGATTGAATTCTTTTTATTCCCTAAATCCTCATCTTCAAAACCAGCAGCTAGTTGGAGGAGAGAAAATTATCCTACCACTATCGCGAGTTCCATCTGGTAATTGTACGGAATCCACTAGATAAGGGCTGTCCCTTGTCTTTTTGCTGTGTTGATTGCTAAAATAGGTATAGTTATAAGTTCTAGACTATTTAAGGAGCGAAATAAATGAATCCAATGATAAACAGAGCAAACACACGTCAGGTCCGTGTTGGTAATTTGACAATTGGCGGTAGTGATGAGCTTTTCATTCAAAGTATGACGACAACAAAGACGCATGATGTGGAAGCGACTGTTGCAGAAATTTTGCGTTTAGAGGAAGCAGGATGTCAAATCGTCCGCGTTGCATGTCCAGATGAGCGCGCTGCCTATTCAATTGGGGCTATCAAAAAACAAATTAATATTCCGCTTGTCGTCGACATTCATTTCGATTATAAGCTAGCGTTGATTGCCATTGAACAAGGCGCAGATAAAATCCGCATTAACCCGGGTAATATCGGTAAACAGGCGAAAGTCGAAGCCGTTGTCAATGCAGCAAAAGCAAAAGGGATTCCCATCCGAATCGGCGTCAATGCCGGATCACTTGAGAAAAAGATTCTCGAAAAGTATGGCTATCCAACAGCTGACGGTATGGTAGAAAGTGCCCTTCACCATATAAAAATATTAGAAGATCTCGATTTCCACGACATCATTGTGTCTTTAAAAGCGTCTGATGTGAATTTAGCAGTAGAAGCGTATAAGAAAGCAGCAGCTGCCTTCGATTATCCATTACATTTAGGGATAACGGAATCTGGCACGTTGTTTGCAGGATCTATTAAAAGTTCGGCAGGTCTTGGGACATTACTGTCGGCTGGTATTGGTAACACGATGCGTGTGTCGTTAAGCGCTGACCCCGTTCAAGAAGTCAAAGTAGCACGTGAACTGTTGAAAGTTTTCGGTCTTTCATCGAATGCAGCAACACTTATTTCATGCCCTACATGTGGGCGCATTGAAATCGACCTCATTTCGATTGCCAATGAAGTCGAAGAGTATATTTCGCATATTAAGGCACCTCTGAAAGTTGCGGTGCTTGGTTGTGCGGTCAACGGTCCAGGTGAAGCACGAGAAGCAGATATCGGTATTGCAGGGGCACGTGGTGAAGGTTTGCTCTTTATGAAGGGGAAAATCGTTCGTAAAGTGCCTGAAGCAACGATGGTCGATGAATTAAAGATTGAAATTGATAAACTGGCAGAAGAGTATTTTGAAAAGAAACGCCAGGAAGAGTTATTGCTTCAGGCAGGGAAAACAGAATGAGAAATCTCCGTTTCGGCATTGATATCGATGGCACGGTGACATGCCCAACTTCCTTGTTGCCTCATATCAATAAACAATTCGGCTGCAACCTTGTACTCGATGATATTACGGAATATGACTTGACCGCGGCATTCTCCGTCGATAAAGAGGTCTTTTGGCAATGGTATACAGGAGCAGAAGCGCATATTTACAGCACTTCTCCTCCACAAGCCTACGCTAAAAAAGTATTGGGCGACTGGCAGGCACAGTTTGAGCTGTATTATATTTCAGCTCGTGGTCCGCAGGTCTTCGATGCTACAATGGATTGGTTCAACCGTGAAGAAATTCCGTACGACCATATCGAACTTGTTGGTAGTCATCATAAGATTGCAACGGCGAAAAAATTTGGCGTCCATGCCTTTTTTGAAGATAAGCACGACAATGCAGTGGAAATTCATGAAGAGCTCGATATACCTGTTATTCTGTTTGATACACCTTATAATCGGGAGCCTATTCCCCAGGGTGTCATTCGCGTCAATGACTGGCAGGAAGCGAATCAATGGATTAACAAGTTGTTTCCGATTGAACAAGGAATATTGAAATAAAAAAACGGTGTGAAACTCGAAGTTTAGAGTTTCACACCGTTTTTAATTCGCCACACATAATGGACATTTACCGTAAATCTCAAACTTATGCCCTTCCACCTCATAATCTGGTAGATTGACTGTAATCATCTCCATCGGGCAATGTGGAATGCTCCGTGTCTTACCACAAGCTGTACAGATGAAATGATGGTGATGGACGCTCGCGTCGCATTGCATTCGGAAATGACGTTCCCCCATCAAATCCGTTTCCTCTAAAATACCAAGCTCTGCAAAGGTTGTGAGGTTCCTATAAATCGTATCGAAACTAATCCCTGGGTTGTCAAGTTCCATAAAACTTCGTACTTCAGCTGCTGTGAGATAGCGATCATTTTGCGAGAAAAATTGTAAAATTGTTTCCCGATTTTTTGTCCGCTTAAATTGCTTGTCTTGTAGGATACGCCATGCCTCATCGAGTGTCATACAATGCCCCCCTTGATAACACGAGCGTTATGTCTCGCCCGTAATTTATTCCACAAAAGAACGATTAGTAAAATAACAATGGACGTAATAACGATTGTCCCTCCAGGAGCTATGTCCAAATAATAGGCCGTCACAAGTCCGACGATGACGGCTGTTTCTCCAAATACAATCGAGTATATCATAGCACTTTTAAAACTTTTCGCCAGTTGCATCGCCGCCGCAACAGGAATCGTCATAAGCGAGGACACAAGTAAAATTCCGACAATACGCATCGAAGCCCCAATCACCAGCGCAGTAATTATCATAAAAACCATCTGGATATAACGTGAATTGACACCAGATACTTTGGCATAATCCTGATCAAATGACAGGGCAAACAGTTCTTTATACATAAAGCGGACATAAGCAATCACGATGATTGCAATCATCATCACAACGACAAGATCCTGTCTGCTTACAGCTGACACAGAGCCAAACAAATAACCAATCAAATCCGAGCCGAAGCCTTTGGATAATGAAATGAAAATCGCACCGAGTCCAATCCCGGCCGATAAAATCACCGGTATGGCGAGTTCTTCGTAATGGCGATAAGCCCCTCTCAATTTTTCAATGAGTAGTGAGCCGCCGACTGCGGAAGCAATCCCAAGATACACCGGATTCAGCGCAGCAAAAAATAGAACTTGCTGGCTTAAATACAGACTTCCTGCGATACCTGCTAGCGCAACATGGCTGAGCGCATCCGCAATGAGCGCCAAACGCCTAACGACGATAAACAAACCAAGCAACGGGGCGATGATACCAATAATTAGACCTGAAAGAAATGCATTTTGTAGAAATTCATATGATAAAATTGCGCTAATCATTGCTCCACCTCCGCCGACTGCTGATGAATGCGCCGTACAGGATGGCCATACCATCTCGAAACATCTTGGTCTTCCATATTTTTGTAAGCCGATTGGACACCGTGGAAATGAATCGTCCGATTGAGACAAGCCACATGCGTCGCCAAATCCGTAACCAAATCAATTTCATGTGTCACGAGTACAATCGCAATACCATGCTCACGATTCAGCATATTGAGCATAGAATAGAACGATGTAACGTTCTGCTGGTCAATTCCCACCGTTGGCTCATCCATAATAAGCAAATCTGGTTTACCTGCAAGCGCCCGTGCGATGAAAACCCGCTGCTGCTGACCGCCAGATAATTGACCGATATTCTGTCTTGCCAATTTCTCCATGCCAACAATTCGAAGTGCCTCTACTGCCTGTTGCTCATGCTGTTTCGTAAAACTTTTAAATAGACCTACTTTTCGTGTCAAGCCACTGCGCACAACTTCGAGCACAGTCGCCGGGAAACCTGAGTTGAATGAATTCGATTTCTGCGACACATAGCCAATCCGTTCCCGGTGGTTAAACATTTCTATGTCCTCACCAAATAACTTTACCGAGCCACTTGTAGGTTTAAGAAGACCGAGAATAATATTGATCAGTGTTGATTTACCAGAACCATTGGGGCCAATGAGCGCCCAAAATTCCCCTTCCCCTACTTGGAGAGATATATGATCTAGAGCAATGGATTGCTCATAACTAAAACTCACATCGTCTAATTGAATAATTGTTTTTGTCATGTTATTATATGATCCTTTCTTCCACCCATAACCGGAATCATTCCGATTCACTTGTTGAATTATATACTATGGGATGAAAGGACACAACCTTTTAAGAAAGATGGTGTTTGAAATGGATTATGCGCAATTATTACATGAAGTGAAAACGAGAAGTGACGAGGATGTCAAAGTTCTTGCGGGGCAATATGGTGTCGATCTTTCAATCACAGAAATCCAGGCGCTGCGTCCTTTACTAGATGACGTGTCCTTCCATTGGCTGTTCACTGGCGTTCCCGAGTCGTTCATCAACAAAATTCGAAGAGCGATTGGTAATAAAAAAACGGAGATTCTCTTTCAAAAATATATTAATACGACAAAATAATGCCAGTTGAAACTGTTTGGTGTTAGAGTTGCAATTATGAGTTAAGCTGGGTAATTATTAGAATTGTACTCGGCCATTTCAATCAAATAAAACCCGTCTGCATGGTATACCCCTTGCAGACGGGTTATTATTATTCAGCTTTTAATTGTTCGATTTTTTCGGGTTGAAATGATTTCGCCTTCAACATTTCAATTTCAAGCTTATAAGGTGACAATTTCTTTTTCGGATCTTCCCCAACAAAAGGCGTTTCCAAAATCTTAGGAACAGCTTGAAATGTTGGGTGATGAACGATGTAAGAAAGTGGTTCAAAGCCGATATGACCGAATCCGATGTTCTCATGGCGGTCTTTCATAGCCCCCCGCTCATTTTTACTATCATTGACATGAATAACAGAAATTCTGTCTAGTCCAATGATTTTATCGAACTCATTCAGCACACCTTCAAAGTCCCCTACAATATCATAGCCTGCGTCATGGACGTGACACGTATCAAAACAAACAGATAACCGCTCATTATGTTTCACACCATCAATAATCGCCGCAATCTCATCAAAGTTTCGGCCACATTCAGTGCCTTTGCCCGCCATTGTTTCGAGTGCAATACGCACCGGATAATCTTGGGAAAGTACTTCGTTCAGCCCTTCAATAATTTTAGCAATGCCCAAATCGACACCTGCTCCAACATGAGCCCCTGGATGCAAGACAATCTGGTCGATGCCAAGCGCAGCAGTGCGTTCAATTTCCTTCTGTAAAAAACTTACACCAAGTTCGAAGGTTTCTGGCTTTAACGTGTTCGCAATATTAATGATATAAGGTGCATGGACAACGATATTGGATAGTCCATTATCCGCCATATGCAATTGGCCCGCTGCGATATTGAGTTCTTCAATTGGCTTCCTCCGCGTATTCTGAGGTGCCCCCGTATAAATCATAAACGTACTAGCGCCGTAGCTTGCCGCTTCCTCACTCGAACCGAGTAACATTTTACTGCCACTCATCGAAACGTGAGAGCCGAGCAATAAGGGTTTATCATTTGTCATTTTTTACGTGCCAATCTCCTTTCACGCTTTTTAAAGCGCTCCACTTGCTGTGCCATTTTCTTTTTATAACCTGGTTTTACTTTTGCAGGTTTACGAACGAATGACGTCGCCTTACGGTCAATATCATCCTCTTCTTTAACACGATTACGTCGTGCATGACGTTCTTTTACTTCAATCCATTCACCATTTTTCACATCTTCATGAATAAATGGAATACCGAGCTTCTCAATTTTGACAATTTTATCATCATCAGATGGCTCGTACAATGTAATCGCAGTCCCTTCTAATCCTGCACGTGCTGTTCGTCCTACACGGTGAACGAAAAACTCTAGCTCATCAGGTAATTCGAAGTTGATTACATGACTGACTCCGGGAATGTCAATGCCACGCGCTGCAAGATCTGTCGCAACGATATATTGATAATCCAAATCACGGATTTGTTTCATCATCCGCGTCCGTTCACGTGGTGTTAGATCACCGTGAATTTTCCCTGCTTTAATACCATTTTCAGCAAGAAAATCGGCTAATCCATCTGCATTTTGACGTGTATTGGTAAAGATAATCGCCAAATACGGGTTGATGGATTCAATAACATGTAATAATTTTTTTCTTTTATTCATACTGCGTACAGGGACTAAAGAATAGCGCATACCTTCCGTTAACGGCTTGCGTTCACCGATTTTAACATGAACCGGTGAGTCCATATATTTATTCAAAAACGGTTTTAATTTCTCAGGAATGGTTGCTGAAAATACGTACATTTCAAGGTTAGCTGGCATTTTCGACGCAAACTTATCGATATCTTCGATAAAGCCCATGTCAAATGCAAGGTCTGCCTCATCAATCACTAAAATTTTGGCTGTATGAATAGCAAGCGCACCATTTTCAGCCATATCGCTAATCCGTCCTGGTGTCCCAACAACGATATGTGGATTCGATTTCAACTTACCTATTGAACGTTGCTTATCTGTCCCGCCAATAAGCAATGAGCTGCGTACATCCGTTCCTTCGGTCATCTTGGCAAGTTCATCAAACAATTGCGTTGCCAATTCTCGCGTTGGTGCGGAAATCACTGCTTGTAGCTCATCGTCAATTGCATCTATCCGTTCCAATACTGGGATCAGGAAACTATGAGACTTCCCTGTTCCTGTATGTGCTTGTCCGATGGCATTCGTCCCTTTCAGGATGAGTGGAATCATCTCTTTTTGAATCGGTGTCGGGTTTTCGAAGCCAAGCTTCCCGATAGCTTCCCGAATAAACGGCTTAAATTGGTAATCAGTAAATTTAGACATTGGTGTTCCTCCTAATCGTAGTCTTATTATAACACGATTCTGTTCCGCCGTATGCGATTTTCGCATAGTATACAATGTGAAAGTTCATTCTGATTTTTTGAAAGGAGAAAATTATGAGGTACGAATCCTTTTATCCGTTCGCGCAACAGCCAGCCAATCCACTTCCTATGGGAGAAATGGGCTTCGGAATGCCTCCGCAAATGGGCCCAATGCAGATGCCGAATCAGCCTTTCCAAAATGGCGGTCCTATGGGGAATCAAATGGGCAATTCTGTGAATAATCCATTAGGCGGTCCTGCGACCAATCCAGGTCAACAACAAGGTCCATCAAAGATGGAATCCTATATGCAAACTGCCAACCAGTTTCTCAATACTGCACAGCAATTTGCGCCAATGGTTCAGCAATTCGCCCCAATGGTTCAAAATTTACCCGCTATGTGGAGACTGTACAAAGGCTTCCAAGGGCTTCCGGCAGCAGGGGCAGCAGGGGCTGGGGCAGCAGCCAGCGCTTCGTCGGCAGCCAGCGCCTCACTCGGCGCATCCATTCCACGCATTTTCCAACCTTAAATCCTATATTTTTGAACTTGAATGAGTAAGGAGTTCAAACTCCTTACTCATTCAAGTTGGCCTCTGGCGGATGTCACAAATTTTGAATTGCCCCGAGCGCAATTCAAAATTTGGACGCAATTTCGCCGCGGCGAAATTGAATCAACTAGCAGACTCCGCTATAATGGATAGTAGATCCTATTTAGAGGAGTGAATGATGCATGGAAGTATTGAAGATTTCCCCGAGAGGGTATTGTTACGGGGTTGTCGATGCAATGATTATTGCGAGAAATGCGGCACTCGACAAAACGTTGCCGAGACCTATTTATATATTGGGTATGATAGTCCATAACAAACATGTTACGGATGCCTTTGAAGAAGACGGTATCATTACGCTCGACGGTGAAAATCGCTTAGAAATTCTCGAAAAAGTGGAGACAGGTACAATTATTTTCACAGCCCACGGCGTTTCACCCGAAGTCCGTGAGCTAGCAAAAAGAAAAGGACTTGTGTCGATTGATGCGACCTGTCCTGATGTCACTGTCACCCATGATTTGATTGAGGAAAAAACGGCAGAGGGCTATGATATTATTTATATTGGTAAAAAGAATCATCCCGAGCCTGAAGGTGCAATCGGTGTCGCACCACACGCGGTTCATTTAATCGAGACACTTACAGACGTTGACAATCTTGACGTCAACAATCGCAAGCTACTTGTCACAAACCAAACGACGATGAGTCAATGGGATGTTGTTCATATTATGGACGCACTGCAAGTGAAATATCCCCATATTGAAGTGCATAAGGAAATTTGCATGGCCACACAGGTACGACAGGAAGCCGTTGCAGAACAAGCGGGGCAATCAGATTTGCTAATTGTTGTGGGAGATCCGAAAAGCAATAACTCGAACCGCCTTACGCAAGTGTCAGTTGAAATTGCCCAGACACCATCGTATCGAATTTCAGATGTATCAGAACTTGATGTCAACTGGTTAACAGGTGTCCAAAAGGTATCCGTGACAGCTGGTGCTTCTACACCTACGCTGATTGTCCGAGAAGTGATTGCCTTCCTTGAGAAGTTTGATGCGGAAGATCCGACAACTCATCACCCAGAGCGCAAATTCCAATTAGAAAAAATTCTGCCGAAAATTAAAAATCCAACACCTGTTGAACGCATTGAACCGTATGCGACCACGTAAAGTGAACCGACCCCATTCGTGAGGTCGGTTTTTTTATCAGATCAATCACGCCTCGGCGTGATTGCGTCCGGATTTTTTTCGAGCTTGGGGCCTACAGGAAGTAGGTCATGCAGTCGTTGCGACAGGACGTCGCGTACTTAGACTGCCTTCTTAAGCTCCCTTAAAAATCCGTGACATCCGCCGGAGGCTTTATCTGGGTTCAGCGGGAGTTTGAACACCCCCTGAACAGGGAACAAAATCGCTAACACCTGCCACCTATAAAAGTGGCAGTCTTCTGCTGAATTCAGATGAAGTGAAATGGTTCAGTAATGACAGCTGATTTGATAAACTTCACATTATAGCGAGCCTCCACACAAGCATCTTGCATATAATCTACGACACCTTCAATCATCACTTTTTCAATATTATGCCCCGGATCAATGACAGCAAGCCCCATTGCTTCAGCATCATGCGCCACATGGTAATATAAATCTCCCGTGACAAGCACATCAGCACCCGCTCTTTTCGCAGCACCGATATATTTATTGCCATCGCCACCAAGAACCGCAACCTTTCGAATTTCCTTATCTGGATTACCCACAAAACGCAAAGCCGGTACTCCAAATACTTGTTTCACATGTTCAGCAAACTGTGCAAGTGTCGTTTGTTTCTCTAACTTGCCAATTCGCCCAAGACCATATTCATTGGTCCGTTGATCAAGGACAAAAAAGTCGTAGGCAGGTTCTTCATAAGGATGTGCGACAAGCATAGCCTTCAGTACTTTATTACGAATAGTACTTGGTAAGACAACTTCAATTTTCTCTTCTTGCACTTGTTCACTTTGACCGATTTCGCCAATATACGGGTCAGCACCTCCAACTGGCGTAAAACGGCCTGTCCCAGATGAACTAAAGCTACAACCCATGTAATCACCAATAGAACCTGCACCCGCTTGTGCCAATGCTTGCCTAAGATCTTCGGCATGTGTAACAGGGCAAAAAACGACTAATTTGTAAAGTGGCTCAGAAAATGTCTGTTCAACGACAGCTGTATCTAGCAATCCCAGTTTTGCAGCTAGCATATCATTGACGCCACCTGGTGCAACATCCAAATTGGTATGCGCTGCGTAGACAGCTATATCGTTTTTAATGCATTTCTCAATCATTCTACCCTGTGGTGTGTCCGTTTGCAGACTTTTTAACGGTCTGAAAATAGGTGGATGATGAGCAATGATAAGATTTGCCCCTTGCTGAATGGCTTCATCAATCACTTCTTCATTGACATCCAACGTAATGAGTACTTTTTCCACTGGTCGATTCAACTGCCCAATATGAAGACCTATGGGATCACCATCCATCGCAAAGCGTTTTGGCGACCATTGTTCAAACAGACCAATAATTTCATGGCCATTGACTTTTTTCATGTCGCCAGCACCTTTCCGACAAAGTCGATATGCGTGAGCAATTCCTGTTTCCTCGCTTGGATAGCCTCTGTTTGTTCTGCCTGTTGAAGAGAGCTAAGCACACGTTGCCATTCCGACAATTCCCTCTCCCACTTTTCCAAAAATACTGCTGATTTGGACTGCAGTAAAAAAGGCCCTACGAGCAGTTGTAATTCGTCGTATGTAGCTGTTCCTCTTTCCAGGACGATGATTTCATAGATTTTGCCATCTTCCTTTAAAATTGCCTCGTTATAAATGATCCAATCATTGGCAACAGCCCACTCACGAATGGCTTTTGCATATATATTCGGCTGCGCAATAATGCGCTTCACACCTCGAAGTCGATTTTTACCACTTTCAAGGATAGTCGCAATGAGTGGTCCACCCATCCCAGCGATTGTTACGGTATCGACCGCATCCCCTTCTTCAATTGCAAACAAGCCATTTGCCAATCGCACCGTCACCGCAGATGATAGGCCTTCACGTCGAACATTTCGCACAGCAGATTCATATGGCCCTTTGACAACTTCTCCAGCAACCGCTTTTTGCACCGTTCCATTATGAACAAGGAAACATGGCAAATAGGCATGATCACTGCCAATGTCTGCAACAACGGCCCCTGTTTCGACAAAAGAAGCGACTGTCGCCAATCTAGTTGATAAACGTTCTGTATTCACATTATCCTCACCTTTCATTGTTAGCATTGTATAAGATATTGTACCATTTTACACTTTAGACAATATAAAAAGCCATCAGTCTACAGAGTTCTTCTGCTGACTGACAGCTCTTTACATCGTAAGAATTATTTAAGTGATAGAATATAATCTGCCATTGCGTCAAGCTCGGCATCTTCTTTGATGATTCCAGCTGGCATTGCGCCTGAACCATTTAGAATGACATTCTTAATTTCATCCTTAGAAAGACTTGTTCCAACTAGTGATGGAGCAGCTCCACCCATACCGCCTGTCAAGTCTCCACCGTGACAGCCGATACATTTACCAACTGCAACTTCAGGATCGAATTCTGCTGATTCAGCAACATCTTCAGTTTTACCTTCTTCACCCTTATTTGCGATCTCTTTTTGTTGATCAAGTCCATAGAGGGACATGAAGAAAATAAGACCAAGCCCAAGCGCAAAAATTAGGATATAAGGTACTACAGGATTTTTACCCATTAAATTACCCTCCTTCATTAAGTTCATTTTCTGTATTAAATACAGTGCACAATTGTTATTGTACTGTATTCAATTGAAAACTGAAAGAGTTATCGATTATCTTTTAAAGCGCTGTAACAATTTCGACAAACTTTTCACCTTAACAGCCAATCAGTCGGGCAATAACCATGCGCTGGACTTCTGAAGTCCCTTCCCCAATTTCCAATAATTTTGCGTCGCGCAAATAGCGTTCGACTTCATATTCTTTCATATAGCCATAGCCGCCATGAATTTGGATGGCTTCCGTCGCTACTTCCATCGCAATTTCTGACGCATAAAGCTTACACATCGATGCTTCCTTTGAAAATGGACGTCCTTGGTCTTTTAACCAAGCTGCTTTATACACCATATTGCGTGCCAGTTCAATTTTCAGCGCCATATCTGCTAATTTAAATTGGGTAATTTGGAATTCGGCTAATGTTTTCCCGAATTGCTTGCGTTCTTTTGAATAACTGAGCGCTCGGTCAAAAGCCGCCTGAGCGATCCCCACAGCCATTGCACCGATACCGATACGTCCACCATCCAATGTGACTAAGAACTGGCGGAAACCGTCGCCTCGCGTCCCTAGCAGGTTTTCTTTAGGCACACGGACATTGTCAAGCACGAGTTCTGTTGTATTGGAAGCATGTAGCCCCATTTTTTCATAATTGTCGATGATGGTAAAACCTTTTGCATCCGTTGGCACGATAATCGCACTAATTTCTTTTTGCCCATTGGTATTCCCCGTAATCGCGGTAATTGCGAGATGCTTAGCATAACTCGCATTTGTGATAAACACCTTCGAACCATTAATGACAAAATCATCGCCATCTTCTTTAGCCGTCGTCTGCGTCCCCCCCGCATCCGAACCAGCATTTGCTTCTGTTAAGCCAAATGCACCAAATGATTCACCTGTACAAATTGGTGTCAAATAACGCTGTTTCTGCTCTTCCGTGCCAAATAAATGCAGCGGTGCTCCCCCAAGCGAAATATGTGCTGAATAAGTAATTCCCGTCGATGCACAAGCACGACTTAATTCCTCGGTCACAATAGCGAAGCTTATGGTATCAGCTCCTGCACCCCCGTATTGCTCCAAAAATGGCAAGCCCATCATCCCCATGTCAGACAGCTGTTGAAAGATGTCTACAGGAAACGCTTTTGTTCGATCACGCACAATAGCACCGGGTGCAACAACGTCATCCGCAAATGCCCGAATCATCTTTTTAATCATCTGCTGTTCTTCTGTCAAATCGAAATTCACAACTTCATCCCCTTCGTTGTAAACGCTTACACTTTAATTATAGCGAATTCGCTACTACTTTCACAACTACTAAAATGAAAGAAGTAGGAATCCAATAATCAATAATATACCCGCGGTTCCGGAGATCGTAAAATACAATAGCTTTAACAGTCGTCCCGCAAACAACCACAGTGAACAGTTCAACATCAGTAACCCAAGAAGTAACATTGTATGCCCTTCAAAAAAGACAAACCATACTTTCAATGACATGATCAGCAGCATAAAAGAAACGATTATGTATAAAAAAGGTGCTAATGCTTGGTTCGCCTTTTTACGTAGAGTTATCAGCAAAAAAGCAACAGCAAGTACTGCCGCCAAAGTCATTGTCATTCCGGGATACTGTGTAAAGATAAACATCCCGGCACTGACGACTACCGCTAATATAGACAGGAAGAAAACTGTCCGATTTAAACTCTTCTTTTCTTTAACAAAAATCGACTCGGAAGCTTTTACTTCCCGCTCATTATCCTCTTCCCCTCGCGCGTAAAGTGTAATGAGAAAATCACAATAATGTGCGGGCAATAATTTATTATGTTTCCAATACTTTATTTCAGAAATAATAATTCGTTTTCGCTGTTGGTTCATAAGATTTATCGCTCCTTGACACTAAAAAATCACCGGCATGATAAATATGCCGGTGTAGTTTTTTTACTCTAGGAAATCCTTCAATCTTTTACTTCTTGATGGGTGGCGCAACTTACGAAGTGCTTTTGCCTCAATTTGACGAATTCGCTCTCTTGTCACACCGAATACTTTTCCAACTTCTTCGAGTGTTCTGGTGCGCCCATCATCCAATCCAAAGCGTAGACGAAGTACATTTTCTTCGCGGTCTGTCAATGTATCGAGTACATCTTCCAACTGTTCTTTTAGTAATTCATAGGCTGCGTGGTCCGACGGAGATTGCGCCTCGGAATCTTCGATGAAATCACCTAGGTGCGAATCGTCTTCCTCCCCAATTGGTGTTTCCAACGACACAGGCTCTTGAGCAATTTTCAAGATTTCACGTACTTTTTCCGCCGTCAAATCCATTTCCTCGCCAATCTCTTCTGGAGACGGTTCGCGTCCAAGATCCTGCAATAATTGACGTTGTACTCGAATGAGCTTATTGATCGTTTCAACCATATGAACAGGAATACGAATCGTACGTGCCTGATCCGCGATAGCACGCGTAATCGCTTGACGAATCCACCAAGTCGCATACGTACTGAACTTGAAGCCTTTCGTATGATCGAACTTTTCAACTGCCTTAATGAGACCCATATTTCCTTCCTGAATCAAATCGAGGAACAACATACCACGCCCTACGTAGCGTTTGGCAATACTGACAACTAGACGAAGATTGGCTTCTGCCAAGCGCTTTTTCGCTTCTTCATCGCCAGCAATAATACGAATGGCTAATTCAACTTCCTCTGCGCCCGTTAACAAGTCTACACGACCAATTTCTTTCAAATACATGCGAACAGGGTCATTGATTTTAACACCCGGCGGTACACTTAGATCATTCAAATCGAACTGCATTTCTTCCGCAGCCGGTTTGCCGCCTTCTTCCCCAGATTCGTCGTCTGCTTTACGGTCCATTTCAATCCCTTGCGCTTCAATCAAATCTAGGAATTCTTCAAACTGTTCTGGCTCCATTTCAAATGCCGCCAATTTTTCCGTCACTTCATCAAGCGTTAGTTCTCCTGATTTCTTTCCGCCCTCTAATAGGTTCGCTTTTGCTTCCTCAATTGTCAATTCGTGTTCCATATCTCCAGCTAATTCTTTTTTACTCATCTTACCCGTTCCTCCTTAGTACACCGGAATACGACTATAATGTCGTCAATGTTTTCCGGAGCTGTATAATTTCCCTGGCCAGCTCCAGCGCCCGGGTATGATCCTTCATCTTTTCTGCTTCTCTCGATTCGTGCATTTTTGCTTGAATGGTTAATTTGATCTGATATTTTTCCAAATGATGAATACAATCATTAATTTCTGCTTGTGCTTGTTCAGGATCTCTTTCCACCATAGCTGCTTCCAAGACAATTTTCCGTAGTTCACGGTCCTCCATCGATTCGGCAAACCTGTGGAAATCCGGAGTTCCATATTGTTCGTAAAATCCCGCAAGTCGTACGAAAATCGCCGTGTAATCATCCCGAATGAACAGATTTTGCTTGTCCTTCTGTAAACGATCAAACAATGCCCCATCATTTAATAAATGATAAAGCAACAAACGCTCGGCTCGTTCCGTACCCGTTTTCTTCTCTTCTCGGACTGGATTATGCACTCGCATTGTCTCTCCGGGGAGTGGCTCTGCTTTCGCTTTTTTCGCCTGATGTCCAGCCATTTTAATAAATTGTTGTTGAATGGCCTCAACAGACACAGCCGTTTCTGTTGAAAGTTGTCGAATATAGAGATCCCGCTCTACCGGCGATGTTCGCAGGGCCAATTCTTCCAGCACTTCATGAATATATTGCAACACATCATTTTCATAAGATAAGTTCTTGGACCGTTTGGCATAAGCCATGATGAATGACATGAATGAATGTGGATTATCGATAACTTTTTCACGAAAAGCTTCGCCACCAAATTGCGTGATATAGTCATCAGGATCCATCTTCCCTGGTAACAGAGCAACTTGAACATCCATTCCTTTTTTCATCGCCATGTCTGCAAAGCGTTTCGCAGCTTCCCAGCCTGCGTCATCACCGTCACAGCAAATGATGATTTCTTTTGCAATTCTTTTTAATTTTAAAAGATGCTTATCGGACAATGCTGTGCCCATAACTGCCACACTATTCGTTACGCCCGCACGATCAGCCGATATCGTATCCATAAATCCTTCAAACAGTATTACTTTACCCGATTTTCGTACGTTAAGACGTGCATTATGAAAATTGTACAGAATATGACTTTTTTCGAATATCGGGGTTTCAGGACTATTCAAATATTTCGCTTCCTGTTTTGAGCCGGATAAAATCCGTCCCGAGAACCCTACAACGTTTCCATTATCGTCACGTAGCGGGAACATGATACGCCCACGGAATCGGTCAAAATAGCCTGTCCCATCATCTTTCATAATAGACAGCCCTGCACGTTCCATATCTTTCATATCGAAATTTTTTCGTTTCAAGAGGCTTGTCAATGCTTCCCAATCATTGAGTGACCATCCTATACCATATTTTTCGATACTATCCCTCGTAAATCCTCTTTTTTCAAGATATTGCAACGCTTCTTCGCCTTCCACAGTGTTTAGCAGTAAATGACTGTAAAAGTTTGCCGCAAGGGCATGTGCTTCAATCATAGACTTAAATTCATGACGGGGTTGCGCTTCGGTTTCATCACCAATAACTGCATCAATTTCAATGCCAGTACGACCAGCTAATTTGACAACCGCTTCCGTAAACGGACTATTTTCGATATCCATGACAAATGTAATCGCGTTGCCACTTGCACCGCAACCAAAACAATGGAATAGTTGCTTATCCTCGGAAACTGAAAAGGAAGGTGTACTTTCACCGTGAAACGGACAAAGCCCAAACCAGTTCTTTCCCCTTTTCGTCAATTGCACGTATTCACCGATCAAATCTACAATATCGGTCTTCGAGCGGACAGCTTCAATTGTTTCTTCTGGTATTTTCGTCAACGTATCACCATTTTCCACTCTATCTAATTACTTATTTCGAGAAATTCTTCAAAAATCCTTTGTATTCGACAAAATATTTTCGATTATACTCCGAAACTATTATTTTACACTAATACAAAGGCTTTTGCTCTAAATTAATGTTATTCCCTAAAATGATTATCAGTATCCGTAAAAGAAGAACCTTCCCACGGGAGTGGGCGGTCCTTCTTATTGCTACTGCTGAGATTCAATCGCTTACCGATTATAATTTGCAATTTCACTAAGGATAACGTTTGCCGTTTCTTCGACAGCCCGGTTTGTCACATCGATGACTTTGCAACCAATTTTCGAGACAATTTTGTTAAAATGAATAATTTCATTGTCAATTCGCTCGATTCTAGCATAACTGGCATCATCTTTTAAACCGAGTGCTATAAGTCTCTCTTTACGGATAGAGTTTAGTTTTTCGGAAGAAATAACAAGGCCGAAGCATTTCTCGGGTTTAATCATAAATAATTCTTCCGGCGGATCCACTTCAGGCACAAGTGGAACATTCGCTACTTTATAACGTTTATGTGCTAAGTATTGTGATAATGGTGTTTTCGATGTTCTTGAAACACCAACCAACACGATATCCGCTTTCAAAATCCCACGTGGATCTCGTCCATCATCGTATTTGACAGCAAACTCAATCGCTTCGATTTTCTTGAAATAATCATCATCTAGTTGTCGAACAAGTCCCGGCTCTTCAAGTGGTTTTTCACCTAGCTCTGCACCGATTTTATCAACAACTGGTCCTAGCAAATCAATGCATTGCACACCATAGGATAGGCAATGCTCTTGTATTTTTAGACGCATTCCATTTTTCACAAGTGTATAGATAATGATAGCATCTTGACTTTTCGCTAAAAAAGCAATTTCATTGAGCTGTGATTCATCTTCGATATGTGAAAATCTTTTCATCGAAACGGCTTCAAGACCTTGTCTGAATTGACTGGCAGCTGCTTTAGCAACTAAATCAGCTGTTTCACCAACAGAGTCAGAGACGATGAATAATGTTAACTTTCCCACTTGTATCCCCCTCATAATTCATGGTCATCCGAAAGTGACAGGAAAGCTGCGGTAATATTCGTTTTCGTAATTCTACCGACTACTTCAAGTCCTTCTCCTTTGTCATCGACAACGGGTAAAGAATCAATTTGCTTGTCTATCATTTTCTTCGCCACATGTAGTAGCGTATCCTGCTTATTGCAATACGTAATATTCGGCATGCGTGTCATAATGACGTGAACTGGAATTTTATCCAAATCATTATTACCAAGGCTCGTTCGCAACAAATCTTTTCTGGAAAGAACTCCAGTCAGTAGAGAAGTTCCGCTCACAACAAAAAGTGTTCCAACGTCTTCTAAAAACATATGACAAATCGCATCATAGACTGAAGTGTTTTCTGAAACCACAATCGGGATGGATTGGAAATCACGCACTTTCATACCTACCATACTATCAGCAACCGATTGGACAGGTTTCTTTCCTGAATAGAAATAGCCGACACGAGGTCTAGCATCCAAATAGCCTGCCATTGTTAAGATTGCTAAATCTGGGCGGATTGTAGCCCTTGCCAACGTAAGTCGTTCTGCAATTTGTTCGCCAGTTATGGGTCCATCCGCTTTGACGATTGCAAGAATCTCCGTCTGGCGCTTATTCAGTTCCATATGTGTCACCGCCCTAATCGTTCAATTCTTTATCCTCGATTATTATATACGAAGACGTGCACTATTGCGAAGAAAGCGGAACCGTGCTACACTAAAAAAGAATTGAATAGGCGGAGACAGGACGATAAGTAGTGTCAATTGAAGCGAACGGGGACAGTGAAAGCCCGTACTGACATGAAACGGCATCCTCGAGCCATTGCACTATGAAGTGGACCTTATCAAAGGTCAAACAGGGTGGAACCGCGGGTAATCATGCACTCGTCCCTGGACATTATGTCCAGGGATGGGTGCTTTTTATTTTGGTGCAGCATAAGCCCCCTGCTGAACCAAAATAAAGCCTTCGGCGGATGTCACAGATTTTGAGGGGTATTAATTGAGCAAGCTCAATTCAAAATCTGGACACAAATCCGCCAAGGCGTATTTGATTAATAATTGGAGGGATTTACTATGACAATTTCGATGGAAAAAGTAGTTAATTTGGCAAAACAGCGTGGATTTGTGTTCCCAGGCTCTGAGATTTACGGAGGTTTGGCGAATACGTGGGATTACGGTCCACTTGGGATCGAATTGAAAAACAACGTAAAAAAAGCTTGGTGGCAGAAATTTGTTCAAGAGTCACCGTATAACGTCGGACTTGACGCAGCAATTTTAATGAACCCGAAAGTATGGGAAGCTTCAGGCCATATTGGAAATTTCAATGATCCGATGATTGACTGTAAAAAATGTAAAACACGTCACCGTGCAGACAAATTGATTGAAGATGCACTTGATGCAAAAGGTATTGAACTGGTTGTTGACGGTCTTTCTTTCGATAAGATGGCTGAGCTTGTTCAAGACCATGATGTTGTGTGCCCTACATGTGGAGCGATGGACTACACGGAAATTCGTCAGTTCAACTTGATGTTTAAAACGTCACAAGGTGTGACGGATTCATCAGCAAACGAAATTTTCCTACGTCCTGAAACAGCACAAGGGATTTTCGTTAACTTTAAAAATGTTCAGCGTTCAATGCGCAAGAAAATGCCTTTCGGGATTGCACAAATCGGTAAAAGTTTCCGTAACGAAATTACACCAGGTAACTTCACATTCCGTACACGCGAGTTTGAACAAATGGAGCTTGAATTCTTCTGTAAGCCTGGCGAAGATATGAAATGGTATGAGTTCTGGCGCGATTATTCTAAGAACTTCTTGTTAAACCTTGGGATGTCTGAGGATGCTATGCGTTTACGTGAGCATAATGAAGATGAACTTTCCCATTACTCAAAAGGGACTGTCGACATTGAATACAAATTCCCATTTGGCTGGGGCGAACTATGGGGTATTGCGAACCGTACAGACTTCGACTTGAATCGCCATATGGAGCATTCAGGTGAGGATTTCCACTACCAAGACCCTATCACGAATGAAAAATTCGTACCATATTGCATCGAGCCATCTCTTGGAGCAGACCGCGTAACACTTGCGTTCCTATGCGACGCTTATGATGAAGAAGAATTGGAAAATGACGACAAACGTACAGTTCTTCGCTTCCACCCTGCCCTTGCGCCTGTAAAAGCTGCGGTTCTTCCTTTATCGAAAAAGTTGGCAGATAGCGCTGGTGACGTTTACGCACAGTTGGCGAAGCATTTCAATGTTCAATACGATGATTCTCAATCTATTGGCAGACGCTACCGCCGTCAAGACGAAATTGGTACACCTTTCTGTATCACGTATGACTTCGATTCTGAAGAAGATCGCCAAGTAACAGTACGTCACCGCGATTCAATGGAACAAGTCCGTATGCCAATTGCAGATGTAAAAGAATATATTGCAAAACATCTTGAGTTTTAAGTTAAAAAATAATTTTTGAAAAACCGGAGAAACAAGGGCACTACTCCCCTTGTTCTTCCGGTTTTTCTTGTCGTGGCAGCAATTCAGGTGTGGATTCAAGTTGATCGAGGAAAGACCTCGATTTCAAGCGAATACCAACCTGTTCATCATAAATCGTGCGCACGAGTTTTTTCATAAATTGCTTCGTCGTTTTTTTCAAGGTCAAGTTGCCGACCCTGTTAATCGGAACTGTGTAAAATGTCCGAATAAGCTTCAATTGAGTAGGTGAAATT
The DNA here is from genome assembly GCF_033485175.1 of Sporosarcina sp. YIM B06819. Lineage (NCBI taxonomy): Bacteria > Bacillati > Bacillota > Bacilli > Caryophanales > Caryophanaceae > Sporosarcina > Sporosarcina sp. YIM B06819. Next base: position 77,312 of record NZ_JAWLIQ010000006.1, read on the forward strand.
CGAATGATATAGCGATCGGTATGGAAACAGCGATGGCAGAGAAAACCGATTTCCTTAAAAGAAAATGCAAATTCCCCTTCCGTTGCCCCGCAATTCGCGCACTGATGCAAAACGGGGTGAATCCCCGCTACCGGCAGCATTTTCCACTCCACAAACAAAGCAATTGCTTCAGGATCATATTGTTCATTGATGGCATGAAGCGCCTCGTGCAATAGTCCGTAAATCCCCTCAGAGCGCTCTCCGTCTTCCGTCAAACGGTCAATTAACTCAACAACATAACTCGCATAAGCCGTCGCTTCAAGATCTTCACGAATATGACGCATCGAGTCGATTGGCTCGCCTTGTTCAAGCGTCCCCATTCCCCTTCCTTTTCGGATGAGAAATGAACCATGCGTAAATGGCTGTGTAATAGCGGCGAGTCGACTGGTTGGTTTTTTAGCACCTCTAGCCATCGCCGTCAGCTTACCGGCTTCTCTTGTGTAAAGCGTCACAATTTTGTTCGACTCGCCATATGGCATACTTCTTAAAATGATACCTTCCCATTTATTCAGCAAGGTCATCACACCAACTTCGTCTTGTTATTAATATTCGTCTTCTCTAAAACCAAATTCCTTCAATTGGCCAGGCTTATTGCGCCAGTCTTTCTGCACTTTCACCCATAACTCCAAAAATACTTTTGAACCAAGCAACATCTCAATATCATATCGCGCTTTCGTTCCGATTTCTTTTAGCAAAGCACCTTTTTTCCCAATCACGATGCCTTTTTGAGAATCACGGTCCACCACAATCGTTGCCATGACATTAACCATTTCGCGCGCTTCTTCACGCTCAATTTTCTCAATAACAACCGCAATCGAATGAGGAATTTCTTCCCGTGTCAAATGCAACACCTTTTCACGAATCAATTCAGAAATGATGAAACGCTCTGGGTGATCTGTTACCTGATCGTCCGGATAATATTTTGGCCCTTCCGGCAAATACTTCGTCAACGTCTCATTTAAACGTTCTATGTTATTACCATTCATTGCAGAAATTGGGACGATCTCTGCAAAATTGTATTCTGATGTATAGGAAGTAATAATTTTCAACAGTTCGTCTGGGTGAACCAAATCGATTTTATTGATGATCAAAAAGACAGGTGTCTGTGTATGTTCAAGCATTTCGATAATAAAACGGTCTCCACGGCCAATCGCTTCGTCTGCATTGACCATGAACATAATAACGTCGACTTCCTTCAACGTATTGCGTGCCGTTTTCACCATGAAATCGCCTAGTTTATGCTTTGGCTTATGGATGCCTGGCGTATCGATAAAGATAAATTGTGAGTCATCTGTCGTGACAACGCCTTGTACTTTGTTACGCGTAGTCTGTGGCTTGTCACTCATAATGGCAATTTTTTGTCCAACAGCACGGTTCAAAAATGTCGATTTCCCCACATTTGGGCGACCAATAATAGAAATAAAGCCAGACTTGAATGATTTATTGTTTTGCTGCATAAGAAAGATCCTCCTTGGAAAACGCGCCGGGCAACAATTCTGCAACCGTTGTTTCTAGGACGTCCCCTTTTAAATTTGTTAAATAGACGGGCATAGAGCCCTCACAAAATTCCGCTATGACTTGTCGACATGCACCACACGGGGATATCGGGCCTTCTGTATCACCAACAACCGCCAATGCCTTGAATGTGTTAACACCTTCCGAAACGGCTTTAAAAAACGCCGTACGTTCCGCACAATTCGTCATGCTATACGATGAGTTTTCAATATTACATCCATGATAGACAGTCCCGTCTTCAGCAACTAATGCCGCCCCGACTGGGAATTTAGAATACGGGACATACGCTTTATCCCGTGCTTTTTTTGATTCAGCTATTAATTTTTCTATCTCCATACTTACACTCTCCTAATTAAACCATTTCGGTACAAAAATCAACCACCCAATCACCGCACTTATCATTGCATAAATCAGCACAGCACCTGCAGCCAGATCCTTCGCATACTTGGCAAGTGGGTGACTTTCTGTTGTGACAAGGTCCACTACGCGTTCAATAGCTGCATTCATCATTTCAAGGGCTAGCATCCCACCGATTAACAGTAGAACGATACACCATTCCAGCACTGACAAGCCAGTAATTAGACCTGCTAGCATAACAACAACGGTAGCCAGTAGATGGAATTTCACATTGCGCTCAGCCTTTACGCCATAAAGAATGCCACTCCATGCGTAATTAAATGCCTTGAAGAACTTACGCATGGCTTCACCTCTCGAGCCCGAATGTTGCAAGAATATCCTTTTGCCTTTTGAACATCACTGTTTCATCTTCCTCGGTCATGTGATCATATCCTAGCAAGTGGAGGAAGCCATGAAGCGCAAGGAAGCCGATTTCACGATTAAAATCATGCCCGTATTCCTCTGCTTGTCTGCTCGTCGTTTCCACTGAAATAATGATATCACCTAAAACAGTTGGCATGCCCTCTTCTACAACAATTGCCACTTCACCTTCCGTCATTTCTTCCAGTGCAAACGAAATAACATCCGTCGGCACGTCCTTGCCACGATACTCCGCATTCACTTGTTGAATCGCCTCGTCCGTCATAAATGTCACCGATACTTCCAGTTCACCCGACAATGCTTCTTCTTGCGCCGCATGATTTAATAATTTGCGAATCATTTCTTCAACCTCGGTATCAATCGTAGCTGTTTCGTCATCAAAATAAATGTCTAGCATGTATCTATTCTCCTTTCGTACTTAATCCGGGTATTCAATCCGATTATGGAATGTACCATTTAATGTTTCGCAGATGACCTTCTCCGCTTTCTTCAATTCTTTCATAGATAAATCGCATTCATCGAACTGACCATCATTCAATCGATCATTGACAATCGCCCGTACAAGTCCAGCAATTTTTTGCGGGGTAGGTTCTTTCATGGAACGAACCGCAGCCTCCACACTATCTGCAATCGAAATAATCGCAATTTCTTTTGTTTGCGGCTTTGGGCCTGGGTAACGAAACGCTTCTTCCACGACATCCTTGCCAGATTCTTTTGCTTTTACGAAAAAATACTTCAATGTACTCGTGCCGTGGTGTTGACGTGCAATATCGATGATTTCTTGCGGCATTTTATACTTCTCAAGCAGCTTTGCGCCCTCTTCAGCATGGGCAATAATAATATCACGGCTTTTTTCCGGTGGCAATGCATCATGTGGATTTTGTCCAGCATGCTGATTCTCAATAAAAAATCCAGGTCTAATTGTCTTCCCGATATCATGGTAATAACTACCAACCCTAGCGAGTAAGCCATTTGCGCCAATCGCTTCGCAAGCTGCGTCAGAAAGATTGGCAACCATTATGCTATGATGATAGGTCCCCGGTGTTTCAATTAACACTTTTTTCAAAAGCGGATGGTTCGGGTTCGATAATTCAATCAGTTTCATGTCCGACAATAATCCGAAAGCTGATTCGAAAAATGGCATCAAACCAATCGTCAAGGCGCCCGATAGAATTCCAGATGCAATCGCAGCGATTAGATAAAAGCCAAGTTCAGACAAATTATAAGCAGATTGAGTCATCAATAAGTAAAAAGCAATGAATAGCATATTGGACGTCGCAACACCTGCACTAGTCCGCAAGATAGTTGAACGTCTCCCTCCATTACCTAGCAAATAAAGGCTCACAACGCCTCCAAACAGTATGTACAGTGCCACTTCCATTTGAATGATAGCAGCAAATCCTTCCTGTAACATAACACCCGCAGTAGCAGCAGTAATGATCGTCATCATGATGGCAAGGCGTTCGTTTGTCAACAATTTCACTAGCATCGGTGCAAGCGCTGTGGGGAACAGGAATGCCAATAATACATCAAAGTCTTTATCAATCAATGCAATCAATTTCATTAAAATGACAAGTAGGAAAAAAACAGACAGAACGATGACTAAGGCTTTTTTCTTTACAGAACTATGTTCTTGCCAAGTGTTGAAATGCATAAAAATGATTGCTGTAATGATCAATACAAAGAGCGCAAGACCTGCAAATGGCTTAACCGATGACTGATTGGTTAATAACCCTGTCAGTTCCAGTTGTCGATAAATTTCCTTGTCAATCATTTGCCCTTCCCGAACAATAACTTGTCCTTGTAAAATCCGCGTAGGCTCAACTGCAGCTCTTGCTTGCTCAATTCCAGCCTCAGTCGCTTCCACATTTATCGTTTCTGTTTCGACAACCAATAATCGTCCAAGTGTTAAAATGATTGGCTGAACAGACGATGGAATCGCATCTGCAAGTCGAATTTTCTGCTCTACTTCATAGCGAATCGCCGAGAGATCTGCCTTGCGGATCGGCTTCGATAATTCTTCACCTATAATGGTTGCCAAGACGTTTTGGATGTCCTCTAACACATCAGTCTTTTGTGCTAATAAGGCAGAAATAGCATCATCGCTTAATCGTAGACCTGGTTCTTCCTTTTCCAGATTACCTAGCTTTTTACGCACTTCAGCAATTTGTTTTTTATTATCAAAAATAGAGTCGTCGCTACCAAACTGCACTGGCTCTCCCATCTGTTTGACATCGATGAGAATATCGAAAATGGACGAGGCAATTGCTTGCCGATTCGTTGCGACATCCTTCGATAATTGGTAGACGGGCGTCACTTCACGTGCAGCCCGCTCTCTATCCTGATCCGTTTTCACCGTGTCCTCAACTGTTTTGATAGATCGGATTGTATCGGGTGAAATTTGTAACGACTCCAACTCATACGTTTCTTTCTTCACACTTCCATACATAATAGAAAACAGGAGTATTCCAGACAATCCGATAAGGAAGATGGCTAGATAATTAAATTTCAGTGAGAGTAAAAACTTCCTAATTGGCTGCAACATTAAATATCCCCCATTTCTCTCTCTAGTTGGTAGTCGATGCATTTGTAAAAAAAGCAGTCAAGTTAAGATGACTGCTCTTCTTCATAAGCTTCAATTATTTTTGCGACAAGCGGGTGACGGACAACATCGCCTTGTTCCAGGTATTGAAAACTGATATCACCAACTTTTCCCAGAATTTTTTCCGTTACAATTAAACCGGACTCGATACCTTTTGGCAAATCAATTTGGGTTTTATCACCTGTGATAACCATTTTCGAACCAAATCCTAGACGTGTCAAAAACATTTTCATCTGCGCTTTCGTTGTGTTCTGCGCTTCATCCAATATGACAAATGCATCGTCGAGCGTTCGGCCCCTCATATAAGCGAGCGGGGCAATTTCAATCACGCCTCGTTCAATGAGTCGATCCGTCTGTTCCGTCCCCAGCACGTCGTGTAACGCGTCGTAAAGCGGGCGCAGGTATGGGTCAACTTTCTCCTTCAAGTCGCCCGGAAGGAAGCCTAAGCTCTCTCCAGCTTCAACAGCGGGACGTGTTAAAATAATTCGTTTAGCTGAACCCGATTTCATCGCTTGAATGGCCAGTACTACTGCCAAATATGTCTTCCCTGTCCCAGCAGGTCCAATGCAAAACACAAGATCTCGCGTGCGAATGGCATGGACGTACTCTCGTTGCCCAATCGTTTTCGCACGAATCGCTTTGCCTTTACTATTTCTTGCTATTTCTTCGTCATACAATTCTGCAAAGTATTCGATTGTTCCACTTTTCACCATTTCGATAGCTGTCGAAACGTCACGTTGATTAATATTAACACCTTTACGAATTACTTTTAAAAGCTGTTCCAAAAGTGCTCTAGCCGAGTTCTTATTTTCTTCCTCTCCACTGAGCGCAATCGTCTCGCCTCTTGTTAAAATTGACACCTGTAACGCTTCTTCGATTAATTTCATATTCTGGTCGGAAATCCCGAGTAGCATAACCGCTTCATTCGGGTCCTCGACATGAAGTTGAATCAATTGTTCGTCCATTCGTCTCATTCTCCTTGGGAAATCGGTCTTTTTACTGCGATATTGTCATTGATAAGAAATAATATGGTCCCATTAACTTTATCATTATCGAATGACACGTGCAAAACTTTCTCGTCTTGAATAATCGCTTTTGATAAAGATTCCGACAATAACTTGTTTTTTAACAGCGGAATGAGAACAGTTTCCTCCATTCCTTCCATTAATTCTAACTGCCCAGTCTCTTCTTGTACATGACGCTCCGTCTGGATAAAAGATTTTGGTGTCCACTTTTCCTCTTGGGACTGCCAAGGAAGATTGAAGGAAAACTCCACCGTTTCCTCCCCTTGCAAACGATAACCAATGACTTTAGGCAGACTAAAGGAATATTCGACCCAATAATCTGCATAAACCGCTCCATCCGCACCGACAACTGTTGTTTTATCGCCTTGTACTAGGACCCCCGTCGCAAGCACGTCCCCCTTTTTAACGGTCTGATGTACGTGGCTGACCCGCTCCCCCTTTTTTAATTCAAAGTGGGTAATAACGCCTCCTGTACGTGCAATCAAGTCGGATGGAGGTCCTGCCACTTCCTCTTCTTGCGTTGCAAGAGGCGATAACATTGGAATAACGGTAAGTGTCGTTCCAACTCGGCTAAATCGAACCCATGACAACGCGGGGTCGTCGAGCATAAGTGCCCGGCGAATTTCACCTTCATCCGGGATTAGGGCAAGTGGCCTTAACGGAACAATGGAGGCTTTTTCAAGTTTCCCATCAATCCTTTCTACAACTTCAGGTCTATCCGATTCGACCTCCACAGTCCACAAAAATAAGGAAGCGACAAATGGAATGATACAGGCAATCACGAAAAAATTAGAAGTGAAAATCCCTTTTGCGCCTGATTCAATCCCTGCAACCGACATGTTGACCTTTAATCGATAGCGCCTTCGATTGCTTCGAATAACCTTCAATCCGTGACGATCTGTTCGAAAGCGAGCCACACCGTCTACAACTGATAATGATAAAACCTTCACCTTTAATGCAACAAGCTTTGTGAGGAATCCAGCAAGGTCACCATCACCTGAAACCTTGATATCATAACGCTTATGCACCACGCGTTCCCCCATTGTCTTGTTCTGTTGTCACTCGCATTGCTGTGATGGTAGTGAAAGAAAATACCGCCATTTCCTCGGACAATGTCTCGACAATCAAATCCTCGCCTGACGCCTCAATCATGTAATCACCGCTCTTGAGCATTGCAAAATCGGGGCCAAGCTTGAGCAATGTGTATGGACCATTGATGCGTAATGAAGAAAACTCTTCAATTGTTACCGATGAACCTGTATTAAATAATTTTCTCAAAATAAAACCCCCTATCCATATCGTATGAAATGAACTGGGGGTCAATGATTATCGTTTTGATTTTGGTGGACCAAAAATTTCAGAGAATATAATTCCCTTAATAAGATCCTGCTCATTCTTAGGCAGTAAATCACGAGCTTCCACAGTAGACGCCATTTGATATTGAGCGCCATGCGCAGAAAGACGTCCGCTATGTCTTCCGCGATCCCTTGAGCTGTCAGAACGTTCTTTTCGCTCAACTCCTGCACGTGGTGCAGTGGAACGTGCAGGTATGGTTGGCGCAGATACAACTGGAGCCGGCATAGGCGCTACAACGACTGGCCGGGACACCGGCGGCTGTTGCAATTGCCGACTAGGTGGTTCGACATCCGTACGTTGCATTTCCTTCTGCAACTCGCGATACAAGTCTTTCGACATTTCTTTTAATTTACTTTGCGGACTGTCTGGATTATTCCCGGTTGCTGTAAACGGCTTTGACTGGCCTTTTGCCGGGTTCTCTTTTCCTTTTTTAAAAAGAGATGAGACAATCGCCATAATGACAATAATAATTATCGATTCCATTCGTGCATCCCCCTTCCAGGAAATGGCTCATTATCAATTACGCCTTGGCGTAATTGTGTCCGGATTTTTTTCGAGCTCGCTCGAAAAGCAACCCTAAAAAATCCGTGACATCCGCCGGAGGCATTTATCCTTGTTCAGCGGGAGTTTGACCACCTGCTGAACATGGATAAATTAGTTCTTTTTAATTTCTGGGTCGCTATTATTGCCACCAAAGCCACTGATGGAATCACGCATCCCTGTATCGGCTTGAATATTTTTATAGTTCATATAATCCATAACGCCGATATTACCTGTGCGGAGTGCTTCTGCCATGGCAAGTGGTACTTCCGCTTCAGCAAGAACAACTTTCGCACGCATTTCTTCTACTTTCGCTTTCATTTCCTGCTCATTGGCAACGGCCATCGCACGACGTTCTTCCGCTTTTGCCTGCGCAATGTTTTTATCAGCCATTGCTTGTTCAGTTTGAAGTTCTGCACCGATATTTTTACCGATATCAACATCCGCGATATCAATGGATAGAATTTCGAATGCCGTTCCAGAGTCAAGACCTTTTGCCAAAACAGTTTGAGAAATCATATCTGGATTTTCCAATACTTTTGCATGGTCAATCGATGAACCGATTGTGGAGATAATCCCTTCACCAACACGGGCAACGATTGTTTCTTCTCCAGCACCCCCAACAAGGCGGTCGATGTTAGCACGTACTGTAATACGCGCTTTTGCTTTTACTTCGATCCCGTTCATTGCCACACCTGCGATAAATGGTGTTTCGATTACTTTCGGGTTTACGGACATTTGAACAGCTTCTAGTACGTCACGACCTGCTAGGTCAATAGCAGCACAACGTTCAAAAGTTAATTCGATATTGGCACGATGTGCAGCGATTAGAGCGTTGACAACGCGGTCAACGTTCCCTCCTGCAAGATAGTGACTTTCAAGCTGATTAATCGATACATCGAGTCCTGCCTTATGCGCTTTAATAAGCGGGTTAACAATACGACTCGGAATTACCCGACGAAGACGCATCCCAATTAGTGTAAAAATACTTACGCGTACACCTGCTGCCATGGCAGAAATCCATAGCGTGACAGGGACTAGTGTGAAAAATACAGATAAGATGATTATTGCAATAACGACGATTGCAACGATTCCTATTACTCCTGCTGAACCTGCGAGTGCTGACATTATTCATTCTCCCCTTTCTCTACTGATTCCCTGACTACAATCCGGGAACCTTCAACCTTAACAATACTAACACTTTTTCCTCTTTCGATGTAGCTTCCTTCAGAAACAACATCGATTCTTTCTCCATCCAGCTCAATAGTGCCGGCTGGTCGAAGCGGTGTGGACGTTTTAGCAATGCGTCCGAGTAATTCTACTCTGTTGACATTTGACACATACCCTAATTCTGTATCTGTCGAATCCATCAAGACAACTTTGTTGAGCAAATGCAATTTTTTACCAAAAAACTTCATAATAATCACCATCCCTGTGACAGCAATAGCAATCGCGATAAGGACAGAAATCGCCATATACATCGGATTGCCGCCCGCCATAATGATACTACCAATAATCGCGAGCGAACCAATGGCTCCTGCTATGCCATGCGGCAAGAATATTTCCGCACCGACGAGAATAGCCCCTATGATAAACAAAATAATTGTTTCATAGCCCGCAAGCCCAGCTACTAAATGCCCGTAGAAAAACAAGATGAACGCGATAATAGCCATCGTTCCTGGCACACCAAATCCTGGCGAATACAATTCCAATACAAGCCCAAGTCCTGCGATTGATAACAGGATTGGTACAACGATTGGATGGGTAATAATACGCGCAAGACTTTCCGCAAAGGTTTCATTGGTTGAAATGATTTCCGCATTTTCATAGCCGGTCACTTGAAGCAACTCTTTGAAAGAAGCTACTGTTCCTTCACTATAACCGACTTCTAATGCATCTGAAGCAGTCAGTGTAAGCAATTGTCCAACACCTGCACGATATTCAGGAATATCAACCGAACTATCTGCCATAGCATCTGCATATTTCGGATCGCGTTTATGGTCCGACGACTCCGCAGCACTTATCATGTCTGCACGCCATGAGGTATGTGCCTTATCTGATGCTGCATTGCCCGCTGAGTCAATGACTTGCGCGGCACCCATTGTGGCATTCCTCGACATATAAATGTCATCCGCATGGAGTGCGATAAATGCACCCGCTGATATGGCTTTGTCATTGATATAAGCGATTACACGCAAGTCTGTCTCATCCATCAGCTTGGCAATTTTCCAAGCCGCATCTGTAAAACCTCCTGGTGTATTAATCTCCAAGATAATGGCATCTGCCCCTGCATGTTCAGCCTCCGAAAACGAGCGTTGCAGAAATGCATACAATCCCTTTTCAACTTCATTTTCAATCGGAACTTTATAGACTTTTTGAGTTGCCGCACCCGTGTTGGTGAGCGGAAATGCAAGCGTCGAGATAACTAAAATGAACAGAAGCACGCTTCCTATCATTTTACGCATTGTAGTTTCACCTCTCTCTATCATCTATTATATATCTATATACGAGCGAAAAGCTTGGAAGTTTCATTTTTGTTTTAGAAATTTTGTCGTAACAACAAATAAACCGGAAAATCACTAAGGATTTTCCGGTTTACCAAATTTTAGATTCATTACAAGATTGAATTCATGGCAACAGGAAATTAGAACTTACGTTTCCTTGCAGCTTCAGATTTCTTTTTACGTTTTACGCTTGGTTTCTCATAGAACTCGCGCTTTCTTACCTCTTGTATTGTTCCACTTTTGGATACAGTACGTTTGAAGCGGCGAAGAGCATCTTCAAGCGATTCGTTTTTACGAACAACAGTTTTCGACATATCTCTTGTCCCTCCCTCCAAACACACTTTGTACATAACCAAGTGCCATGTACTCAAGAATTATACCGCATAATTAAAAATTGGTCAATATAAAATTAAAAATTAATAATCTGATTTAGATTCAAGTCCCTGCATAATTTGAACACCCGAGCTGGCACCAATTCGTGTAGCACCTGCATCGATCATTTTTTTCATGTCTTCAAAACTGCGGACGCCACCTGATGCTTTAACACCCGTTTCAGGTCCAACAACTGCTCTCATTAATTTAATATCTTCTTCTGTCGCACCACCAGTTGAAAAGCCTGTTGATGTTTTCACGAAATCAGCACCTGCAAGGATTGATAGTTCACATGCTTTTCTTTTTTCATGATCAGATAGCAAAGCTGTTTCGATAATGACTTTGACAATAGCTTTCCCTTTCGCAGCATTCACGACAGCTTCAATATCTTGTTTGACATATTCATCATCGCCACCGCGAAGCGCCCCGATATTAATAACCATATCGATTTCACCTGCGCCGTTTTCAATCGCATTGACAGTTTCAAATGCTTTCACCTCAGAAGTCGATGCCCCGAGTGGGAAGCCAATCACTGTACATACTTTAACTGGTGAACCTTCTAATGCAGCCGCTGCTGTTGTCACCCAAGTTGGATTGACACAAACTGATGCAAATTCGTATTGACGTGCTTCTTGACAAAGCTCCATGATTTCAGCTTTCTTCGCGTCAGCTTTCAGTAATGTATGATCGATATAAGTTGCAAACTTCGTATTCAAATGAATTCCTCCTTTAAGATGTCCGTACTTCTTTACATCATATCAACAATCGTTTGTTTCTGCACGAAAAAAGCCATTCTACCGTTAAAGGTGAGAATGACTTTTTTATTATCTTCAAAATCTGTGACATCCGTCGGAGACTTTAACTTGATTCAGCAGGGGTTTGAACCCCAACTGAATTAAATGCATATCTACCATTCATCCCGTCACTTATAGCAATGGGCGACTTCTACTGATGCAAATTAAGCATGGACTTGTTCGTCTTCAACAACACGAACAAATTGAGCTTCATTGTAGGGATAGCCAGGCTTTGTAATTTTCACCCGGACAATTTTACCAACCATCGATTCATCGGCTGGGAAGACCACTTTCAAATAATTATCTGTGTAGCCTTCATAAAGGCCACTATTCGGATCCAATTTATAAGTTGCTTCTGGGATGACTTCAAGCACTTCATCTTCAAAAGTGGAGGCGTATTCTTTCGCAAGCTGATCGTTCAGTTCAATCAAGCGATGAACGCGTTCATTTTTTACGTCTTCATCCACTTGGTCTTCCATTCTTGCAGCAGGCGTACCCGTCCGCTTTGAATATGGGAAAACATGCAGTTCGGAAAAACGATGTTCTCGGATGAAGTTATACGTGTCCATAAATTCCTCTTCTGTCTCACCAGGGAAACCAACAATGACATCTGAAGTGATAGCAAGATGTGGCAATGCCTCACGAAGTCTGTCTAAGCGCTCCGCAAAAAATTCCATCGTATACTTGCGACGCATCCGTTTCAATACTGTATTAGACCCCGATTGAATCGGGATATGAAGATGGCGAACAACAATATTAGAATTTCTCAAGACGTCAATCACTTCATCCGTTATTTGACTCGCTTCAATTGAACTAATCCGTAGTCGCTTTAATCCCGTTACTTGCGATTCAAGATCACGCAGTAAACGCGCAAGATTATAGTCTTTCAAATCTTCCCCGTAACCACCTGTATGAATACCTGTCAATACAAGCTCTAAATAGCCAGCGTCCACCAGCTGTTGCGCTTGACGAATCACTTCTTGTGGATCACGCGAACGCATTAACCCACGCGCCCAAGGAATGATGCAAAATGTACAGAAGTTATTACAACCTTCTTGGATTTTAAGAGACGCACGTGTACGGTCTGTAAAGGCAGGTACATCAAGCTCTTCGTAGACTCTGTTTTTCATAATGTTACGAACTGCATTGATCGGTTGACGTTCTGTTCGATATTCATCAATCAAACCAAGTAACTTATGACGATCCTGTGTACCGACAACAATGTCAACGCCTGGGATTGCCATGATTTCTGCCGGAGAAGTTTGTGCATAACAACCCGTTACACAAATAACCGCATCTGGATTCGTTCGAATCGCACGACGTATTACTTGTCGACTCTTTTTATCACCCGTATTGGTGACTGTGCATGTATTGATGACATAGACGTCGGAATTCTTATCAAAATCTTCGCGATCATAACCAGCATCTTTAAAAAGTTGCCAAATCGCCTCAGTTTCATAATGATTCACTTTGCAGCCGAGGGTATGGAAACTAACGGTTTTTAAACGCTCGTTACTCATAAAATATTTCATCCTTTCATTACAATCATTATCAAAATTAACTTTGGTTAAATAAAATGTCAACGTGTTTTATGATAGCATAAATAAGCATGATGAGCCTATCTTTTTAGCCTCGTCATGATTAGAGTGGCGGTAATGGTGAAATTTATGGCATCATAAGGACCAATGAAGAATTGAAGTGCATGAACAAAGAGCGTCAGATAATATCCCCTGACCTGCTAGATTAAAACGCAAAAACCACTTAAAATGGTCATTTTAAGTGGTTTTTGCCCAAGCTCATTTATTCAAATTCGTAAGACATTGCGGACAATAGATACAACGGAGCTGTTTCCGTTCTTAAAATACGCGGACCTAATGCAATCGGCAAAAAGCCAGCGGAGCGTAGTGCCTCCGCTTCGTTTCTTGATAAACCGCCTTCTGGTCCAAAAACAGTTAAAACCGTTTGACCTGGCCTTACATTTTTAAGTCGCTCAGCCATCCGATTAGGATTCCCGCTTTTGGCATCTTCTTCATCTGCAAAAAGAAGAACGTCATAGTTTGTCGATTGGGCGATTAATTGTTTAAAGGAGAAAGGTGTTGCTACCTCTGGGATAATCGTCCGATGACATTGCTCCGCAGCTTCTTTTGCGATTTTACGCAGTCTCTCGACTTTTTTGTCGCCTTTTTTTGCGTCCCATTTAACTATCGAGCGCTCGGCTTCGAATGGCAGTATACCTGCCATGCCGAGTTCAGTCCCTTTTTGGACAATCAAATCCAGCTTATCACCTTTTGGCAAGCCACAGACAATCGTTACACGGACAGGCATTTCGTTCATTTTCAAAGAATCTGCTTGGCGCTTGACGACAACTCCATCCGCCAAAAGTTCGGTAATCGTAGAAACGTATGCTTCTCCGCCCGATACAGCAATCACATTGTCCCCCACAGTCATTCGCATGACACGGACAATATGCTTACCATCCTCGCCCGTAATGTTTGCGAGCTGTTGATCATCAAATTCAGATTGTAAAAAGTAGCGTTGCAAACCTTACACGCCCCTTTTTTGAGCGACAATAGCTACCCAATCTTCCATTAAAACAGATTCAACGATGTCAAATCCTTTTTCGATTAAATCATCCTTCACAAGGTCTCGCTTCTGCCCAATAATTCCCGAAACGATGAACAATCCATCTTGCGGTAAAATGGCATAAGCATCTTGCGAAAAGGTCATAATCACTTCTGCAAGGATATTTGCAACAATAATATCGGCCGGCTCTTTGACTGAGTCCAATAGATTACCATGTGTCACTGTAATTTTTTTATCTACTTTGTTCAACACGATATTTTCTTTTGCAGCAACAACCGCCACATCATCCAAGTCCAACGCATGAATATGAGATGCTCCTAGTAATGCAGCGCCAATGGACAATACACCTGACCCTGTACCGACATCAACTACGGTATGACCAGGTTGGACGTACTTTTCAAGTGCTTGTAAACACATCACTGTTGTTGGATGAGTTCCCGTACCAAATGCCATACCTGGATCCAGCTCAATGATTAATTCATCAGACTCAACGGGCTCGTATTCCTCCCATGTAGGAACAATCGTAAAACGGCCAGAAATTTTAACAGGATGGTAGTATTGCTTCCAAGCAGTTGCCCAATCTTCCTCATCAATTTCATTCGTTTGAATAGCGTTTTTCCCGATATCTAATCCAAACTCTTTCAAACCTTCAATCGCCTGGCTAATATCCTTCATCGTTTCAATTAAAAAACTATTGACAGGTAAATAGGCTTTCACGATGACACCGTCGACAGGGAAATCATTTTTGTCGAGTGCATAAATTTCCCCGTAACGATCTTCATGAATTCTATCTGGCTCTACCGAATCTTCAATCACAACGCCACTAGCCCCTGCTTCGTGCAAAATATTTGCTATTGCTTCAGTTGCCTCGTGTGTCGTATGGATGGCAATTTCTGACCATTTCAAATGACTTCATCCCTTTCAGTCGCCTTTGATTGTGCGCTTGATTTTATCAAACAAAGAACTTGAATACTCTTCTGGTGTATTGCCGCTAATCGCTGCAAATTCACGCATCAATTCTTTTTGTTTTTCTGTCATTTTTTTCGGTGTTACAACTTTAACAACAACATGCTGATCGCCGATACCACGGCCATGAACGTTTTTAACACCTTTGCCTTTCAAACGGAAACGTGTGCCTGTTTGTGTACCTGCTGGGATTTTCAAGTTAACATTGCCTTGTACAGTTGGCACTTCAATTTCATCACCAAGTGCAGCTTGTGGATAAGATAAGCTTAGTTCTAAGTAAATATCGTCATCTTCACGGATGAATTTTTCATGTGACTTCACACGGAATACGATGTATAAATCACCCGCCGGACCGCCTTTATGACCAGGTTCACCCTGCCCCGTTACACGTAGCTGTTGGCCATCATCGACACCTTCTGGAATCGTAACTTTGATTTTTTTCCTTTTTGTTACTTTGCCCGCACCATGACATGTTGTACATTTTTCCGGAATAATTTTACCTGTTCCCTGACAATGTGGACATGCCCTACGATTGACCATCTGACCGAGTGGCGTGTTTTGCGTGACGCTAATTTGGCCAGAACCACCACAGTGGTTACATGTTTTAGGCGAAGTGCCTTTTTTAGCACCAGATCCATCACAAGTATCACAAGATTCTTCTTTCGGTATTTCAATTTCCGTTTCTTTCCCAAAAACAGCCTCCATGAAATCAATCGTCATAGAATACTGCAAATCATCGCCTTTTCTAGGCGCATTGGGATCACGTCGACGAGAATTACCACCGAAAAATGTACTGAATATGTCTTCAAAGCCGAAGCCATCAGCACCGCCGCCACCGAAGCCACCGAATCCTTGGTTGGGATCAGCGTGACCAAATTGGTCATAATTCGCTTTCTTCGTGTCATCACTTAATACTTCAAAAGCTTCTGTTGCTTCTTTAAATTTCTCTTCCGCATCAGCTGCTTTGTTTAAATCAGGGTGATACTTTTTGGAAAGCCCTCTGTATGCTTTTCTAATTTCGTCTTTTGACGCCGATTTCGATATACCTAGCACGTCATAATAATCTCGTTTACTCATTTTCCACACTCCCGAAATACTTTTGCCTATCCTCTACTATACCACTACGCACGGACAATCAAAACGAAAAAGCCAAAGCCGGAATATCGGACTTTGACTTTTCCGTCAACAACTCTGATTTATTTTTTATCTTCGTCGATAATTTCTTCAAAATCAGCATCGACTATGCCATCATCCTGTGGCCCGCCAGCTTGTTCAGCTTCTCCAGCATTTTCTGCTGCAGCTTGCTCATATAGTTTCATCGTCATTTGTTGAACGATTTCTTCTAATTTTTCTTTCTTCGTACGGATATCGTCGAAGTTAGCTGCTTCAAGTGCCGCCTTCAATTCGTCTTTCGCTTCTTCAACATTTTTGACTTCTTCTTCGGAAACTTTACCGTCAAGGTCTTTTAATGTTTTTTCAGCCATGAAGACTAGTTGGTCTGCTTCATTTTTCAAGTCAGCTTCTTCTTTACGCTTTTGGTCCGCTTCAGCATTTGCTTCCGCGTCTTTTACCATGCGTTCGATTTCATCGTCAGATAGACCTGAGCTCGCTTGGATTGTAATGTCTTGCTCTTTTTGCGTACCAAGATCTTTCGCTTTAACTGTTACGATACCGTTTTTATCGATATCAAATGTTACTTCAATTTGTGGAACGCCACGTGGTGCTGGTGGAATGTCCGTCAATTGGAAGCGACCAAGTGTTTTATTGTCAGCTGACATTGGGCGTTCCCCTTGTAGTACGTGGATATCTACTGCCGGCTGGTTATCCGCCGCTGTTGAGAATACTTGCGATTTACTTGTTGGAATTGTTGTATTCCGTTCGATCAATTTTGTAAATACGTTACCCATTGTTTCAATACCTAATGACAATGGAGTTACGTCAAGAAGAACAACGTCTGTAACGTCACCACTCAAGATTGAACCTTGAACAGCTGCGCCCATTGCAACGACTTCGTCTGGGTTTACACCTTTATAAGGTTCTTTACCCGTTTCTTTTTGAATCGCTTCTTGAACAGCAGGGATACGTGTTGATCCACCAACAAGAATAACGCGGTCGATTTGTGATGCAGAAAGAGCAGCATCTTTCATCGCTTGACGTGTTGGTACCATTGAACGTTCTACAAGATGTGCAGTCAATTCGTCAAATTTCGCACGAGACAATGTCACTTCAAGGTGAAGTGGACCAGCTTCTCCAGCCGTGATGAATGGTAGTGAAATTTGTGCAGACGTTACACCTGACAAGTCTTTTTTCGCTTTTTCAGCGCCATCTTTCAAACGTTGCATCGCCATTTTATCTTTAGATAAATCGATGCCGTTTTCTTTACGGAATTGCTCTACAAGGTATTCAATGATAACGTCATCGAAATCATCTCCACCAAGTTTGTTGTCTCCTGCAGTTGAAAGAACTTGGAATACGCCGTCACCTAACTCAAGGATAGATACATCAAATGTACCACCACCAAGGTCATAGACAAGAATCGTTTGGTCTTCATCTGTTTTATCAAGACCATAAGCAAGTGCTGCTGCAGTTGGCTCGTTAATGATACGTTCTACTTCAAGACCAGCGATTTTACCTGCGTCTTGTGTTGCTTGACGCTGTGCATCACTGAAGTAAGCTGGAACTGTAATAACTGCTTTTGTTACAGGCTCGCCAAGATATTCTTCCGCGTAGCCTTTCATGTATTGAAGAATCATTGCAGAAACTTCTTGTGGTGTATATTCTTTATCGTCCACTTTTACTTTATAGTCTGAACCCATATGACGTTTAACAGACATGATTGTGTTTGGGTTTGTAATCGATTGACGCTTCGCTACTTCCCCAACTTGTCTTTCACCGTTTTTGAACGCGACAACAGATGGCGTTGTGCGGTTACCTTCTGGATTTGGAATAACTTTTGGCTCTCCGCCTTCATACACTGACACTACTGAGTTTGTTGTTCCTAAGTCAATACCAATAATTTTGCTCATAATCAAATTCCTCCTAAAAATATTGCTACTATTATTTATTTATTCGTTCACTTTAACCATAGAAGGTCGAAGGACACGATCTTTCAACAAATACCCTTTTTGCATTTCTTCAAGAATGATTCCTGAAGGTTTTGTATCATCTACACCTGTCATAATGGCTTGATGGAAATTCGGATCGAACTCCTGGTCAAGCGCCTCAATTTCAACAAGACCTTCTGTTTCAAGTGCGGTGACAAGGGTACGATAAATCATATCCATGCCTGTCATAATCGACTGAACTTCTTCAGTCTTTGCCTCAACAGAAAGTGCGCGCGCAAAATTATCCAGCACAGGAAGTAGATTCGTCACGACATTTTGTGCACGATATTTTTGCAACGCTTCTTGGTCAAGTGACGCCCGTCTTTTAAAGTTATCGTAATCAGCAAGCAACCGAAGTCGCTTATTCTCTTCTTCTTGCAGCTGTGCAGTGAGTTCTGCAATAACACTGTCTACGCTGTTTTCAACTTCGCTAACTTCTTCAACGATGTTGTCTTCGCCCACAGCTTCTGTTTCCTCTACTGCTAAGTCATCTTCTACAAATTCATTTTTAACTTCTGTCAATGTTCGTTCCCTCCTGCTGTTCCCCCACCGATTGTCAGCCTCGCTAGCTCCCTAGACAAATCATTGCTCATGAGATCGAGCAATGTGATGACTCTCGCATAGTCCATTCGTTTAGGTCCAATGATGGCAATTGACCCCGTCATATTGTCCCCAGCCGAATAGGTTGCTGTAATCACGCTGTAATCTTCCATCGCATTATGATTATTTTCAGAACCAATGCGCACATGAATCCCTGCTAGGCCTTCTTGGAAGAACTTCATGGCCGGGGCTCCTTTATCCATCATTTCGAAAAATGTCTTCATCTTCTCGATGTCATTAAACTCAGGTTGCTTCATCATATTCATTTTACCACCAAAATACAGGCGTTCTTCCGGTTCAATAGAAATTGCCCGTTGAAACGAGGAATACAAGTCACCCGTATGATGAATATGGCGCTCCAACACCGTTTTCGTTTCCTGCACTAGCATCCTTTGAAGATGTGCGAGCGGCGTACCGACAAGTCGCTCATTCAGGATATTGACCATTTTTTCAATATCAGATGCCGTAAAGCCTTCCGGTACTGTAAACAGCCTGTTTTCCACACGTCCATTGTCCATAACAATGATGGCCACAGCCGTCTTTTCATCTAATGGAACGATTGAAAAACGTTTTACTGTATGCAACGATGTATCAGGCCCGAGAAGAATCGACGTGTAATTCGTCAAATCGGAAAGAATTGTTGCCGATTTGCGGATTAACTCCTCCGTCTCGACAATTTTATCTCGAAAAATGGAGCGCAATTGAATGCTGTCTTCAGTTTTCAATTTTTCTGGTGTCAATAGGTGGTCGACATAAAATCGGTATCCTTTTTCGGATGGTATTCTGCCGGATGAAGTATGGGTTTTTTCAAGATAGCCCATCTCTTCCAAATCAGCCATTTCATTGCGAATAGTCGCAGGACTAAACGGAGCTTCCGGCTTTTTGGATAGCTGCCTCGATCCGACAGGTTGTGCGGATTCGATGAAATCGTCAACCGTCAGTTGCAATATTAGCAATTGTCTGTTCGTCAACATCATCATCACTCCTGTTAGCACTCTATAACTTCGAGTGCTAATACTACTGATAATTTAACAAATCCAGCTCGAAGTGTCAATGAATTGACTCTTTATCACGTAAGAAATTGCTGGAATACGTCATTTCCTCTATAAACACCACGGTGCGTTAGCTTAACCGCATCATCCAATTGCTCGACAAGTCCATCTGCCATAAGCGATTGCAAGGTTTCGCCGTAAACCTCTTCAAGTGATTTGCCAAACTTTTGTTGAAATAAAGAAACGGATACACCATTAGATTTACGGAGTCCAAGGAACATTTCCTCTTCCATCGCTTCCGTCGCTGTGACAATATGTGTCTGCTGTACAGGTCTTTCCCTCGCCGCCGTCTTGTCCATATATTTCGTAAGTGGTCCAATGTTTGAGTAGCGAATGCCATCTATATAACCGTGCGCACCAGCTCCAACACCTGCATAACCGTCATTTTCCCAGTAGATAAGATTATGAATTGATTCATGACCGGGAATCGCAAAATTGCTAATTTCATAACGCATCCTACCTTGCTTCTCCATTTGCTCCATGAGCATTGAAAACATTTCCGTTTCAATATCCTCACCAGGTAGCGGCAATTTTCCTTTATTCATTAAATTGTAAAAGACGGTTTTGGGTTCGACAATGAGCGAGTACCCCGAGTAATGAGGCAACTCAAGTGCAGCCGCCTGATTGAGCGTATCTTGCCATTGCTTAATCGTCTGATTCGGCAAGCCGTAAATCAAGTCAATACTAATATTATCGAAGCCTACCTTGCGCGCATCTCCAATAACACGTGTAGCATCGTCTGAACCGTGCGTTCTCCCAATTCGCTTTAACAAATCTGCGTCAAAAGATTGAACACCAATGCTTAGCCTGTCTACACCGCCATTTTTCAGCACAGTTAACTTGCCATACGTGAGCTCATCCGGATTCGCTTCCGTAGAAAACTCTTTTAACGCACTAACATCGACATAGTCATGAATAATTGCCAGCAATCGATCCAATTGCTGCTCAGATAGCGATGTCGGGGTTCCCCCACCTAAAAAGACCGTCTCCAGTTTTTCAAATGAAATCCCTTGTTGGCGCATAATCGACAACTCCGACCCAATGGATTCAATATACGCATCCACAGGCTGATTTTTGAAAAACACTTTATTGAAATCACAGTAGTGACAAATCTGATGGCAAAACGGGATGTGAATATACATACCTCTCATTATTGTTATCTCCTTCTCTTAACGGCAAAAAGAGGGCTTGGATGCCCTCTTTTTGTTTTATCTTGTATTGATGTCTTTTTTCAAAACCAATAGAAGTAATATAGAATATCATACAGCATTAAGGTGTATCGTACAAATGTTGAAACACGCTATTTCTCCCAAAGCTCAACCAGTCGACCTTCAGGATCTTTAATCCAAACAAACTTTCCATATTCATTAATCTCTTTTTCCTTAATAAGAGGTACACCAATATGTTCAAGATGCATAATAACCTCATTTAGATCATGTACTTGGAAATTTAACATCACTTGTTGTTCCGTCGGAAAATAATTATCATTTTCGGCGAAGAAAGAAAAAATGGTCTCATTTCCTAATTGGGATTTAATAATAGTCCCATTCCAATTGTCTATTTCAATCTTCAACACTTCGCTGTACCATTTTTTTTTACAACATCAATATTTTTTGTTCTCCAAAATATTCCTCCGAACCCTTTTATCATCGTGCCTACCTCCTGCATGTCTTTAAATTTTTTAGATTTCCGATTTAATGTTAAACACTTCTTGCTTCAACACCGCGAGTGTCCAGCATTCAGCCCTGCGGCATTTTACTTGTATCCATATACAACACGTTCCAACGATGTCCATCCGGGTCAGCAAAAAGGCAACCGTACATCCATCCACCCTGTTCCTCCGGCTTCCTTAATACAGTGCCGCCATTACCTTCAACTTTTAATACAATTTCGTCCACTTCATCTCTAGAATTCGCTCCCAAAGAAAACAACACTTCCGTCCCCTGTTGCGAATCCACAATCGCATTTTTCGTAAAACTACTGAACCGGGATTCAGGAAAAAGCATCAAAACGATCTGATTGTCGCCGACGAAAAAACTGCATGAGCCATCTTGCCCGACATACTGTTCATTCAATCGAAAACCGAGCTGGAGATAAAATTCTTTCGACCGTTCCGGTTCTCGAACTGGCAGGTTCAACCATAAATCTCTCGCCAAATCTAACAACCTCCTTATTTTAAAGATGCTATACTCCTTCAACAGTTGTCAGGATTTTCCTGCATGGTTAAAATAATAAACTTATTCAACTTACTGCTGTTATGTAAGTAATAACGCTCTGCTGATGCGTTCCGGGCCGTTTTTCCAAGGATTATAATAGGCGATTCCCTTAAAGAATACACTTTGTTGCTATATTCTCACGAAACTCTAATCTTCTTCACCTATTTTTTTAATTTTTAATAGTTATTATCAATACATAAGCAAAACAGTTTCGGGAATACTTTAAAGACTAACTACGAAAGGAGATGTTCATTATGCTACAAAATTTCGAGGTAATTACACCATTGTTTGAAGGCCAAGCACACGAACGTTGTCAATTCAAACTAAACATTGAAGGGAACGACTATCGAGGAATTTTCCATAATGATGAAGTTCAATGGTTTCACCCACACCCTCATCATAAAATTGAAACAGAAAAAATTAACTTTGTTGAATCTAATGTTCATAACTTGATGACTAACCATTTAATTCAATGATAATCTTTTTCCTAAAATAACAAAAGGCGACCCGGCTTCAGACCAATTTTTTAGTTTTTTACGTATATATGTTGAAATAAAGAGCGCTACTAATAACGCTTGGGGATGCCTACCGCGATAAGCATGACAGAAAACCACTGTCATGCTTATCATTTGGGCTACCCTAGTATGCGCCTCCGCTTGAAATTATGTATAAATCGTATGTTCCACTTATATTTTTCTTTTATATTGTCCATGACATTACCAAGGTCAAGTCTTTTTAGTGAATCAAATAAAAACTTGTGATCAAACTCCAATGATATCCAATTGAATAAGATCCTCTCCCAAGCACCCCTATGCTGGTTAAATAATTTTTAATCACCAAACGAATGAATCAGACAAAAATTAATTTTCGGCATAAAATGAACTAATTCGTTTTAGGAGGTGGACATTATGGGTAATACAGGTTTTGGTTGCGGACCTGGATATGGACCTTGGTATGGACCTGGATACGGACCTGGATACGGACCTGGGTATGGACCTGGGTATGGACCTAGATGTGGGTCAGGATTCGGATGGGGATTCGCTTTACTTATCGTTCTGTTTATTCTATTAATTATTCTTGGCGCAAGTTTCTTAAATACTGATAGATATGAAGACGGTTGCTAAAACTATCAAGATACCTATGGCAACTGCAATGTAGACTGCTGATTAATTGCAATCAGTGGTCTTTTTCTATTTACTCCCACACTCTGGGCGGATTAATTATTTATATATTAAAAAACACCGCATTCGGCTTATGTAAAATAAGCTGAAATACGGTGCACATTATACAGAATCAATTCACGTTAGCGTGAAAGTAAACGACAGTATCATCACGCCATCCGTTATTGATAATATTACATTGGAAAAATATTGAAATTAATTTCAACTTCCATCCCCTTAGGCATATGCATACCTACAACTATTAATCCTCATCCATCCGCAATACAGCCATAAACGCTTCTTGAGGTACTTCAACAGATCCAACTTGCTTCATCCGTTTTTTACCTTCTTTTTGCTTATCAAGAAGTTTACGTTTACGCGAAATATCTCCGCCGTAACATTTGGCAAGAACGTTTTTACCCATTGACTTGATCGTTGAACGTGCAACGATTTTTTGTCCGATTGCAGCCTGAACCGGCACTTCGAACTGTTGTCTAGGGATTAGTTTTCTTAGCTTTTCAACAATTAGTTTTCCACGTTCATACGAGAAGTCTTTGTGGACGATGAAACTAAAGGCATCGACTTGTTCGCCGTTTAACAGGATGTCCATTTTGACGAGTTTCGATCGCTTGTAGCCGATCAGTTCATAATCCAATGATGCATAGCCTTTTGTACCTGACTTCAATTGGTCAAAGAAGTCATAAACGATTTCTGCCAGTGGCAGTTCGTAAATGATATTAACACGTGTCGCATCGATATAGTCCATTGTGATGAAGTTACCGCGTTTTTGCTGACACAGCTCCATAACAGAACCTACATAATCATTTGGCACCATAATAGATGCTTTCACATATGGTTCTTCTACATAATCGACTTTTTGTGCGTCTGGCATCAACGCCGGGTTATCGACTTTCAGCTCAGTGCCATCAGTCAATACAACATTGTAAATAACACTTGGTGCAGTTGTTATCAGATCAATTTTGAATTCACGTTCGATTCGTTCTTGAATAATTTCCATATGCAGTAAGCCTAGGAAACCACAACGATAACCGAAACCAAGCGCTTGCGAAGTTTCTGCCTCATATTCAAGTGCCGAGTCATTCAATTCCAATTTTTCAAGCGCATCGCGCAGATCATTGTATTTCGATGTATCGATTGGATACAATCCGCAGAATACCATTGGATTCATGCGGCGGTAACCAGCTAATGGTTCGCTTGCTGGATTTTTCACGGTAGTAATCGTATCCCCTACGCGTGTATCGCCAACATTCTTGATGGAAGCAGATAGATAGCCTACATCTCCGACAGTCAGTTCTTCGCGAGGTGAAATTTTAGGCGTAAAGACACCAGTTTCGAGCACTTCGAAATTTTTACCCGTCGCCATCATATGAATCATATCGCCTGGTTTTACCGTGCCTTGCATAATACGGATATTAACAATAACTCCTTTGTAAGGGTCATAATGCGAATCGAAAATTAATGCTTGCAGTGGCGCATCCGGATCTCCCTGGGGAGCAGGAACTTTTTCCACAATTTGTTCTAAAATATCTTCAATACCGATACCAGCCTTAGCTGAAGCTAGAACTGCTTCTGAAGCGTCCAGTCCGATGACATCTTCGACTTCCTGCCTCACACGTTCTGGATCAGCCGCAGGTAAATCGATTTTATTGATAACGGGTAAAATTTCAAGATCGTTATCAAGTGCCAGATAGACGTTTGCCAGTGTTTGCGCTTCAATCCCTTGTGCTGCATCGACAACAAGAATCGCGCCTTCACAAGCTGCTAGACTACGTGACACTTCATATGTAAAGTCGACGTGTCCCGGTGTATCGATCAGGTGGAATGTGTAGTCCTCCCCGTCTCTTGCCGTATACGTCAACTGCACAGCATTCAATTTGATGGTAATACCGCGTTCACGTTCTAAATCCATTGAGTCCAACGTTTGGGTTTTCATTTCCCGAGCTGTTAATGTTTGCGTTTTTTCCAAAATGCGATCGGCCAACGTCGATTTACCGTGGTCAATATGAGCAATAATGGAGAAGTTTCGTATGTTTTTCTGTCGTGCTAATTTCTGTTCAAGATTCATCGTATAGTTCACTCCTATTTTAGCTATATGAATTATAGCAGTGAACGGTCTAGACTTCAATATTCAGCACGTGCAGAATTTTCTATAACTGTTGCTGCCGCCTTCGCGATGACAGCAACGCTTCGATTTAGTTCGTCTTCCGTGTTTTCAATGCCTCCAAGTTCAATAACAAGAAGTGATGGGTCAAGGTCTTGATTGTACTTGCCGTCAACTCCCGGTCCATGCTTCATGATGAGATCACGCGTAATGCCCGGTACCAGTAGCTCCATCTCTTTTTTCAGCAACAGCGCTTTGGCACGATTACTCTCAAAATTCGGATGCTCCATCCCGATGACAAAACCAATTTTCGCATAATTTTCTTCATTGTGGACAATAGTCGTTCGATCTTTCTTAGGATCATCCCTATGAAGATCAATGATGAGATCATAATTTTTTTTATTCAATTGTTCTTTTACATACGGTCGAATGCTTCTATAGGCTCCTGTGTGGGGCACGTTGATAAATAGTGCATCAGTTTCAATGCCATTAGCTATAAGTTGCGTTTTTAATTTCTCACCAAATTTCGTTATATTCTCGGTTTGATGAGAAACAGCAATGACACCATTTTTTTCTTGCGTCACCGGTTTATAGGCTTCGGTTGAATGTGTGAAATAAAGAAGCGCTGTTCCCGGGTTCTTTACGACTATGTCTTCTTCAAGAATATTTATATCTTCTTCAAGAATATTTGCGGCATATACCATATACGATGTCTCTTTCATGAGCTTGGGGGCTTTCGCCGTTTGCCCACTTGGAATCAAATTGATAGCAACAGGAAACAGGAAGAGAACGAGTATAAGTGTGCCCCAAATTAGCGGTGTCTTTTTCAATTGGCATCCCTCCGTCTCCAACTATATGTGTCGGAAAACGGCTTCATGACTATTTTTTTAAGTCAGACATCCAAGTGGCCAATGAATCGGAAAGTGTATCTGCATAAATAGACACCCATGCATCAATCTCTTTTGGTGAGATGAATGTCCGGAGCTCATGGTTCGTCAATACTTCTTCAAATAATTGAATACGATCTTCATGCGGCCACGAAGCCCAATCACCGAAAATCGGTAATAGATTAGAACGGTCAGCATCTTTACTTTCATTATGCAACCACGGCGTAACAGAAAGGCGTGATGATGGGCTATCCTTTTCATTTATTTTGGAAGCGATATAGCCGAACATTGTATCAATGGCATCCGCAATCAAAACAGGTCCATCGACAACGGTTGGAATACCAATTGCGATGACAGGCAGTCCAAGTGTATCTTCCGACACTTCTTTTCGACTATTACCAACCCCCGAACCGGGATGAATACCCGTGTTCGTCAACTGAATCGTACGACAAAGCCTTGAGCTACTTCGAGCCGCCAGGGCATCGATGACAATCAAGACATCTGGTTTTATTTCCGCTGCAATTGCCTTAACAAAGTCCGCAGTTTCAAGACCAGTCTGTATCGTGACACCCGGCGCATAAACAAATACCTCACTGCCTTCTTCCGAATAATAATCAGGCACAATATTGCGCAGTCGATCCATTGTCATCGGACCCACCGCATCAGGTGTAATATCCCGATTGCCGAGGCCAATGAAAAGAATTTTACCTTTTCTAATGGCCGGCAAGTTCGCAAGCATCTCTCCCAACTTGTCGATTAACACGCGGGATAAATCATTCATGCCTTCAAGATCATCCGGTGTTAGCGTGGGTACCGTTAACGTAATGTATGATCCTTTTTTCTTGCCAATCCTTTTTTCACCTTCCGCATCAACAGTGACAGAAGTTACGACAACGCGCCCCAGTCTTGATTCACCAAACGTGACGCCGTCCTCTTCTTTCAACCTATTTTTTTCCGCCGCTGTTCGATGGCGGACCATTTCTTCACTTTCATCCAGAAGATCCGTCCTATAAAAATCATACTTAGTCATCCAATCACCTCACGCATCAGTTTGTGCGATGTATCGTGAAAATATTCTTAGACCAACAGAAAGTGGCTTTTTTAAACCGTCTTCCTTCCCGCGCGGTGAACTTTCGTTGCGGTCTTTTCGGCTTTTCTAGTTGCAATCTAGCTCGTGGTTTGTTAGAATAATGCTTGTTGTGAAAGTGATATCCTAAACTACGTGGAAACACTCTTGCCTTACCTGAAATTGGAGGTGAATGAAATGCCAAACATTAAATCTGCTATCAAACGCGTGAAACAAAGCGCTACTGCACACGAACAGAACTCACAAACAAAGCACGCAATGCGTTCTGCTGTCCGCAAAGCTGAAGCTGCTCTTGACGCTAAAACTGAAGATGCTACTGTTCTTCTAAAAGATGCTATCAAAAAAATGGACACTGCTGCACGTAAAGGCCTTATCCATAAAAACACTGCATCACGTCAAAAAGCTCGTCTTACTAAAAAAGCACTTTAATAAAGACAAGACCGCCCAGAATTCTGGACGGTCTTTTTTTTTATTATTTATTATTTCCGTAAAGGTTCCATAAAAAACAACTCCAAGATCCTTTCCCTTTTGCCACTCGTCGATTTCAATTTATAATCAATGACAGCCAGCTTGTCTAAAATCAACAGCAGTCGTCCGTCATTCGGTAGACTCCGATTTTCCATCATCAATTTCACCCTGTAGGGGTGGACACTCAACGTTTGAGCAATTTGATTTTGTTGATAACCTTTTTTTCGCAATAATCCCACATGAATCATCAAACGAATGTGGCTTGCAATAAGCGATGTTAGCATGATGGGTTCTTCCCCGTTACGCAATAGATCATGGTAAATTGAGACGGTATCCGCCACCCGTCCATTGACATAGGCATCCGTCAATCGAAAAACATCCATTTCAGGTGTTCTCGGGACAAGCAATTGGATAACCTCCGCAGTAATATCTCCTTCCCCATTTAAATAGGTCGCGATTTTAGCAAGTTCAGCTGACAGTGCTAGTAGACTATCTCCCGCCATTTGCACAAGCATTTCTGCATTTTGTGGGGCTATACGCGCACCGT
The DNA here is from genome assembly GCF_033485175.1 of Sporosarcina sp. YIM B06819. Taxonomy (NCBI): domain Bacteria; kingdom Bacillati; phylum Bacillota; class Bacilli; order Caryophanales; family Caryophanaceae; genus Sporosarcina; species Sporosarcina sp. YIM B06819. The sequence goes on from NZ_JAWLIQ010000006.1 coordinate 105,628, forward strand.
GCGCACCTGCCTCCTGTTGAACCCATGTAAACAAATCCTTGCCTTGGAGTCGATTTGCTTCGATAACCGTCGCACGCTCTTTCATTTTCTTCGTAATCCGTTTCCGGGCATCCAATTTTTCATATGGGGCTATAAATACCACAATGGCTGTCGGTGACGGATTTGCTAACCACGCTTCCAGCAACTCCAAATTGTGCGTCACTTTTTCTTTGCCCTTATCTTTTGCAGTTAAAAAAGAGGCATTTCCTGCTATGATCAACTTACGATCTTCCAGAAATGGCAATGTATCTGCCTCTTCGATAACCGTATCAATTGGGGTTTCTTCCAAATCAAAGCGAATAACGGATGCATCGTCCAAATCAGGCAACGCCTTTTTTAGACGTGTAATCGTCGTATCAAATATATGTTGTTCGAGCCCAGTTAGTAAGTAGACCGAATCGATTTCCCCTGCGGCTATTTTTTTCCAAATTGCAGTCGCCACATTACTCACCTCTTCTATGTTGATCTCGTTCAATTATACAGTATTGCAAAACAACTGTATCAATTACGCCTCGGCGTAATTGTGTCCAAATTTTGAATTGTGCCCGCAGGATGCGGGTATGCAGTCGTTGCGACAGGACGTCGCGTATTTAGACTGCCTTCCTTAACTCCTTTCAAAATTTGTGACATCCGCCGGAGGCTCAATTTAATTTACAGGGAGCTTGAACTCCCTGTTGATTAAATTGAACAAATTGTGTCATTTACCGACGAACTCGGACAAAAGTTTGATTGCTCTGGATTTTTTGCCCGCTATCATCTATACTATAATGGAATTAGGAGGTGTAGCAATGAACGAATTTGAACACGACGTACAATCCAAACGTAATGATGCTATCGATTCAGGTATCGGCTTTATAGTAGCTTTTGTAGCTTTCTCAGCAATCTTTTTGGTTGCTACAGTTATCGATCTCGTCGCACGCTAATATTTTTCTAAAAACGGTCTTGGAGTTCCCTTATCGGAACAACAAGACCGTTTTTTCATGGCGCCATAACAGATACACCGTAGTGCTCTTTTTTCACAGTAACCGTTATTGAACCTACTTCAGCTGTTGATAACGTTGCTAGACCAAATTTACGAAATGTCTCCACAACTTCTGGATGCGGATGGCCATAGCGATTATTTTTACCAGCTGAAAAAATGGTCATTTCCGGTCGTATCGCGTCAATGAACGGTTCTGTACTAGAGGTTCGGCTACCATGATGCCCCGCTTTTAATATAAAAGAACGGAAATCTGCTTGTCCATATTGTCGAAGGAATTGCCGTTCACCTTCCGCTTCCATATCTCCCGTAAATAAAAACGAAGGACCTGTCGTGGTCATATATAAAATGAGTGAACTATCATTTCCCTTATATGACCCATCAGTCGGCCCCACGTAATGAAATGCCGCTGAACCTTCCTGCCATGAAACGCCTTTTTTCATTTGAAAAAGCGGGATTTGTTGTTCCTCTATAAGGTGCATGATGCTTCTCATCATCGTTTCTTGGTCACTGCGGGGGGCAATATGGACTTCACGCACTCGCAGGTCTTGTAGCACCTCATCCGCACCTTCGATATGGTCGGCATCTGCATGTGTCAGTATCAGCTTATCAATAGTCGTAATCCCTTGCCCTTTCAAATAAGGCACGACAATTTTTCTGCCCACTTCAAACGGCTTCGTCGGCGTTTTCCAATTCTTTTCTCCAAAAGTTACTGTTCCACCTGTATCAATGACATAGACCGCTCTGCGATAAGGCAGTTCAATCACAATACTGTCCCCTTGCCCTACATCGAGGTAAGTCACACGCAACGAACCATCCGTATAGGGAATGATTTGCATAGCGACCGCCGGTACAATGACAAATGGCAATGCTCGAAAAACACTTCCCCCTCGTTCACAGTGAGTAAAAAAATACAACACGCCTGCAACAGCTAACGCTGCCCATAGTGCATCCGGTTTCCCAGGTGTCCATAATTGGTATGGCAATGAAGCAAGTCCACTTGTAGCGCCACTAATCATCTCCCTCACAGGGACATACAACAGGAACAACATATCGGCAAGCCTTGGCAACAAAAACGTCGTCAATAAAAATAATATGTTTGCGGGCAAAATAATTATTGAATACAAAGGAACATAAGCAAGGTTCACAACAAATGACGATAAAGACAACTCAAAAAAATGAAACAATAACACAGGATAGAGCGCTAACTGACTAATTGAAGTAACATAAAAGGATGTCGCAAGTACTGTCTTAGCCTTTGCTAACAGAGCTGATGAATAAATGAGGGAACAAGCAGCTAAATAAGACAATTGAAAGCCTGGTTGAAACAACACAAATGGTTGATAGACAATAAAAATAATGGCACTTATCGCTAACGCGTCATCTAGTCTTACTCTTATGCGCCAAGACGTCGCCAGAAGGACCATGATGACCACTGACACCGCTCGCCAAACAGACGGGGCTCCACCCGCCATAATTGCATACAATGGCAACAAGACGACGAGCAGTATATCTACAGTCTCTTTCCTCATGGACATTCTGAGTAGAATTCCTCGGAATAGAAACGTTAGCAGTCCAACATGTAGCCCGGAAATAGCAAATAAATGAGTAATGCCGAGTGTCCGATAATTTGCCGCCAGCTCGTCATCCATCCCACTGCGGTCACCGATCAGCAGAGCCTCTGCTTCTACTTGGAGCGCTTCTGGAAACGTTGCTACAATATGATTTTTTACGTTGCGCCTATGTTCAGAAAGGCGGGTTCGGATACCTGATTTCCGTTCAACCTGGATAATCGAATCCGATTCAAAGATGCCTGACGCCCCGTACATCCTCATATACTTTGTCATGTTGAATGAGTAGTCATGAGAAGGTTTATCGGGATCACGAAAGGCACCAGACATCGTAAATGTCATGGACGGGATATTTATAGCAAGAAAACGCGTTTTTTCTTGTTCACTCGTAAATGAATAAATGGCGTACACCGTTTGTCCAGAAGACGTCTTGGCAAAGCCTTTCATTTTTCCACCGTCAATTTTCACGGCGTCCGACCAGGTCAATGAAAGCGTCGCTGGACCTTCATCTACTACTTGAGGAATTGTCATTGACATATAAAAATAGCAAAGAAATGCAGCCGTAACTGCGAGGATAGGTGTGAGAAGATCTTGTTTTCTACGCAAGAAAATGGGGAGTACTAACAGGTTACAAAATAAGAGATAAACCGGACCGTATGCAGCAAATGCTGATACGGCAACCGGAATAGCGATATAAATAAATCGTACACGCGACATCATTTGCCAAATAGGTCATCCACCCTTTGCTGATAAGGGGTTAGTTCGCTAGACTCGACTCCGAGCGCTTGCATTTTTTGCAACAGTTCATTGAACAGCTCCAACTTGCTGTCACTCGTAAAATCAACATTTTTTTCATCAAAAGGAATATGTTGCACAGTTACTCCCGATTGGGCAAATAGCTGGATAGCATACTCATTGTTACGATAGTCTGCCGAGTAAATGACCTGTTTTATCCCTGCCTGAATAATCGCTTTTGAGCATTGTAGACACGGGAAATGCGTAACATACAACGTCGAACCCGCAACAGGAATTCCATATTTCGAACATTGTAGCAAGGCGTTCATCTCTGCGTGAATCGTACGGATACAATGATTGTCGACGACATAACAACCATGATCGATACAATGGTCTCCGCCCGAAATGGAGCCGTTATAGCCCCCCGCGACAATGCGATTATCTCTAACAATCGTTGCACCGACTGCAAGTCTCGTACATGTACTTCTCACTGCTAATAAATGGCATTGTGCCATAAAAAACTGGTCCCACGTTATTCGCTCCATATGATTGCCTCCACCTGTATTAGTAATTGTAGGTTATTACATCATCACTTTACGGTAATTTGAGATGCCAGCTTATCAAATGTTTTCTGACCAATTCCGGAGACATCCATCAACGATTCGGGCAGTTTGAATAAACCGTGCTCTTCCCGGTATTGAATAATGGCCGCCGCTTTTGACGGTCCAATGCCAGGAATCGTCATCAGTTGCTGTTCATCCGCAGTGTTAATATTGATTTTTCCGTCATCTTGTTGGACAGTTGCCCCCATTATTACAAGTGATGGCAATTCCAAAGGCACTTCTCCTTCGACTGGCACATAAATGACCAATTCATCCACTAGTTTCATCGCATGATTCAGCGTGCGAGAATCAGCTGTTGGCAAATAACCGCCTGCTGCTTGAATGGCATCAATCAGTCGATCTTCTGGTTGCATCGAATAGACGCCGGGATGCAAAACAGCTCCTTTTACGTCCACAACAATAGCAACAGCAGCAATAGGCTCAGTCGTTTCTACTACTTTATCATGTTGTTCTTCAATTAATGCAGGGAATGGGTTTTGTTCGCTCATGACAATCATATTGTTGTCAGCCTGTCCTTTGGGGAGGAACAGTAAAGCGGATATGACAGCGATTGCTGCGATTGGGGTTATGATTTTACGCCATTTGCTAGATACAAACGAAAGAAACAGTACGTTCACCCTTTCTTCGGCGGCATCCATATGGAGTCTATTCCATTATATTGCAATAGACTCCATAAATCAATAATGCCTCAAGGTCTTTTTTAAGTACCAAAAAGACTAGGTTTATTTTCGTACTTGAAAAAATATTCGTTCACTTTCTTCATGCGGCGGCTCATCTTCCCAATCCGCAAAAATTCGCTCCATAGAAAAGCCTGCTTCCGTCAGCATCTCTACATAATCATGGACCTCAAACGTCCGTTGGCTATGTACTTCGTCAAAACGACTATACAATCCATTGTCTTGTTGAATAAAAAAGGCCAGTTCCGAATCCACAGAGTGGGGTTGTTCGCCCTCTTCTGTTTCCCATATGTATGCAATTCGACCGTCGTCAAAAGTAAAAGGGCCTTCCATGAAAATGACATCTGTTTTATACGTTGAATGGACATCAAAGACGAGTGCTCCACCTACTGCAAGCGACGCGTAAATATGCCGAAATGTTGACTGAACATCTTCTTTATCTGCTAAATAATTCAGTGAATCAATGGCAATCACTGCGATATCATAGCCACTAAAGCCGGTCAATTGTTGCATCGGTTGTTCGATAAATTGAACGGGCAAAGAGAGTGCTCTTGCCCGTTTTTCTGCTATCGCAAGCATGTCCGCGGAAAGGTCAATCCCCGTAACTTGCGCACCTTGTTTGGCCAGTTTCACGGATAACAACCCTGTTCCACATCCAATATCCAACAGTCGTTTACCAGCAATCCCTCCCGCTGCTTCGTCAAGTAGTTCAACGTAAGCATCGTAAGGAATGTCCGTCATGAGCTCATCATAGACAGCGGCAAATTCAGTATAGGATTGAGTCATTTTCCTTCAGCCATATTCAGCATCGGAGCATCTCCCCAAAGCTTTTCAAGGTTGTAGTAACCGCGTTCGTCGCGATGGAATACATGGACAACGACGTCACCTAGATCGACGAGTACCCATCTTGCTAAATCCATTCCTTCAATTCTTTTCACCATATAACCGTTTTCTGAAGCTTTATCTGCGACTTCTCTTGCAATGGCTTGTACTTGACGCTCTGAGTTAGCGTGGCAAATGATGAATTGGTCCGCGATTAGCGATACCCCTTCCATGTTCAAGACAACGATGTCTTCCCCTTTTTTATCATCCACTGCTTGATATGCTGCTGTTAGTAATGTAGTTGTCATTATGTCACTGTTCCCTTCTTGTCATGTGCTCATTATAACAGTCAATCGAGTCCGGAAAGACCGGTACTCTTTTATTCACTAGAAACTGCACTGACTGATAGATGCAAGCTTCCATTGCGTTTTCTAAACTCTCTTCCGCAAGTTGACGCAAGCGTTCAACCCCGGGAAAACTACGTCCTGGTTCAATCATATCTGCGACGTAGATGAGTTTTTCAAGCATGGACATATTGGAACGACCCGTCGTGTGATAACGGATTGCATTCAACACATCCTCATCCTCCATGCCAAATTCATCACGTGCAATCATGGCACCCACTGGCGCATGCCATAATTCATGGTGGTATGAAAAAAGTTGGGTATTCTCATGTCCTCGCTCAAGGGCAAGCTGTAAATCAGCTTTGTCCATACATTTAGCAATGTCGTGAAACAATGCTGCCTGCTCTGCTTGGTCAATTGAAATTTGGTGCTTTTTTGCAAGTGACTTTGCTGTTTCTGCGACGCGCAAAACGTGTTCATATCGCTCTTTTGACAATCGCAGTGCCAGCTGTTGCTTGAGTTGATTAACATCCATATAAACCCTCCTCACGGATAAACGCCTCCACTGCAGGCGGGATTAACAATTGGACTGTCCCTTGAGAAGCAAAACGTTGCCGTATTAACGTCGATGACAAATCAATTTGCGGAATATTTACAAGGACGATCGGATAATCTGTTACACCAATCGTTCCTGGCCGTCCAACTCCCACAAAATGAATCAGCTTCACAAGCTCGTCAATTCGATGCCATTCCGGCAATAAGTCAATCATATCACCACCGATAATGAAGTAAAAATCATTATCAGGCTCCAAAGTCTTTAACTGCTCTATCGTATCATATGTGTAGGAAATACCGCCCCGTTCGACCTCAAACGAAGAGACAACCAACCCATCAATATCTGCCGCAGCAAGCTCCGCCATTTGAAGGCGCTGCGTAGCCGTAGCATCACCAGGCGCCGCCTTATGGGGAGGCACCGCTGTTGGCATCAATCGGACTTCATCAAGACCAAGCGCATGTCTCACTTCATTTGCAACAAGCAGATGCCCCATATGAGGTGGGTTGAACGTGCCGCCCAGTATCCCAACTTTTTTCATAAGATCCTCCTTATGGCAATGGCAATTCGATGCGTTTTTTCTCTACTGACTCTTTATATAACACAATAATACTACCAATCACTTGAACAACTTCAATGCCTACTTGTTCGTCAAGCTTCGCAGCAATTTCGTTTTTGTCTTGCTCGCAATTTTGTAAAATCGTTACCTTGATCAATTCTTTTGCTTCTAGCGCCTCTTCAATTTGGTCAATAATTGACTGTGTCAAACCGCTTTTACCAATATGAACGATCGGTTGTAATGAATTTGCATTGCTACGTAAAAATCTTTTTTGTTTACCTGTTAACATGTGTTAACCTCCAAGAGTTGTTGTTATTTTTTGTATCATTTTTTCAGTATTTGGCCGAAAGCCTGTCCATGTTTCAAATGCGAGCGCACCCTGGTGAACAAACATGCCGACACCATTCATCGTTTGCGCGCCTTTTTTACGGGCTTCCGCAAGGAATTCTGTTTCAAGTGGATTATAAATGATATCGGCAACAACTGTCCCCTCCACCACATTTTTCGGATCTAACGGCATACCTAGTTGGGCGAAATTCATACCAACTGTAGTTGTCTGGACAATGAGTCCAAATTCAGCAAGCGTTGACTGTGCTTCTGTAATGGACAATAGCGTTGAATCCAATAATTCTGATGCCAATTGCTCGGCTTTTTCCACTGTTCGATTCGTAAATGAAATCGGTCCATACCCCATGCTATGGAGTGCGTAGGCAATGCCACGCGCCGCTCCACCCGCACCAATGATGAGCACTTTCTTACCCTTGCACTGTTCACCAAACATTTCCTCTAGCGAGCGGACAAAACCAAGCCCATCTGTATTGGAACCGACAAGCGTACCGTCTGGCAGAACATGCACTGTATTGACAGCATCCATCAGTTTAGCAGAAGGCTCCAACTGGTCCAGAAACGGGATAATCGTGCTTTTATGCGGCACGGTCACATTCCAGCCACTGCAACCAAGTTTTTTCAAGCTTGCTACTGCTTTCTGAAGTTCTTCTGCCTTTACATGAACAGGTATATAAGAAGCGTCAATAGCATTGTCAACAAACCAAGCATCATGCATGGCTGGGGACATCGACTGTGCGACAGGATCTCCGATAACGGCATACCATTTTTTCATAGGATATTCCTCCTTAAATTAAGGATGGTCGAAGCACAACATCGACGCCACGTGGCGCATGAATTGCAACAACAACACCTGGATGCTGGATTGTCACCCAACCAAGTCCTGAAATAACCAAATCCGTTTTCCCTTTTTTAACGGAAAACTCATGACGCACCAATGGCGGCAATTTCTCCAATGATTCACCAGATGGCGGCGCTAGTAGCTCACCTAAATGCTCTTTATACAACGCATCTGCATTGGATAACTTTGTCCGATGAATCGGTAAAAGATTGGATACATGAATCGAGAAAGAAGAACGATCTCCCGCAATGAAATCAAAGCGTGCAAGTCCCCCGATGTACAGCGTTTGTTCAGCATTCAACTGGAACACTTTCGGCTTAATTTCTTTTTTAGGCGTGATCGTTTTCAAATCTTGCGCATCCAAATAATGTGCAATCTGATGATCGTTAATGATTCCAGGTGTATCATAAATAGCCTTGCCGTCATCAAGTGGAATCTCAACAAGGTCGAGCGTTGTACCTGGGAAATGAGATGTTGTGATAACTTCTCCAATACCCGTCGCACTTTTGATGATGCGGTTAATGAACGTCGATTTGCCGACATTTGTACAACCTACCACATAAACATCTTTACCACGACGAAGTGTATCAATAGCTGTCAGGGCCTCTGGCATTCCTTTACCTGTATGGGCAGAAACAAGTAAGACGTCAATCGGCTTCAAGCCAAGTTTGGCAGCCTCTGTCTTCATCCAATTAATGAGGCGGTTTGGATTCAATGACTTTGGTAAAATATCCGCCTTGTTGCCAATCAATAAAATATCTTTTTGACCAACAAAACGGTGTAGGCCATTAATCCAACTACCATTGAAGTCAAAAATATCAACAACTTTGACGACCAAGCCATCTTTTTGACCAATACCATTTAAGATATTTAGAAAATCATCACCCGACAATGATACAGGCTGTAATTCATTATAATTACGCAGTCGGAAACAGCGTTTGCAAATCACATCTTCTTTTTCCAACGATGCAGGGGGTGCATACCCTTCGATTTTCGGATTGTCGGTTTGAATCGTAATTCCACAACCAATACATTTAATTTCTTCCAAATTTATTCCTCCCACTTCAACATGCCTTTACGTTTGAGATTAGCCATAATTCGTCTTTCCATCATTCTGTTAAACTTCGTGAAGAATCCGTCCGAGCTAGCAACCGGCACGACGAGTATCGTGTGCAATCCTGCTCTGTTACCGCCAAGAATATCAGTCATCATCTGATCCCCAATGAAAACCGCTTGCTCTTTCTCAATAGCCATCGTGATTAACGCCTTCTTGAAAGACTTACGTAACGGCTTACGAGCATCACAGATGAATGGAATGCCGTGCGGTTCACAAAATGCTTTCACACGATTTATATTGTTGTTCGAAACAATCATCACTTGTATACCAACGTCTTTCATCGATTTCAGCCATTCAATGATTTCAGCGGTCGCATCTGGCCGGTCCCATTCGACAAGTGTATTGTCTAGATCCGTAATAATGCCCTTGACTCCTCTTTCCATCAGTTTTTCTGGTTGAATATGAAAAACATTTTTGACGTATTCATCTGGCAAAAAATAGTTATACACGTTATCCACTCCGATATAGTACTGTTTCTGAAATGATTATAACATAATCGCGGGCTTTACATGTATTGTTGAACAAAAGTGTAAGGCAACCGCATGAAGTCTAGACGTGAAAATGCGGACATCCTGTATCGCCTGTCCGACTAAAAAATCGGTGATATGGCAGGACCCGACCGCATATGCTGTCATACAACGACACAGGAGGTGGCCCGATGAGCGGGTTTGTCATGGCAATTGTTCAGCTATGGCTCGAAGTTCCTGCAGTGATCGGCTATATTCGAGGGCAGGCTTTCCAGCGACCCCTTTCGAAGGAAGAAGAAGCGGCTTGCTTACAGCGCCTTGCAGAAGGCGACGAAGACGCTAGAGATGAACTAATTGAACGTAATATGCGCCTCGTTGCTCACATCGTAAAAAAATTCCATCCAAAACATGAATTACTTGATGATTATATCTCGATTGGAACCATCGGACTCATGAAAGCCGTCAACAGTTTTACACCTGACCGCAAAACGAAACTGGCTACTTATGCGGCCCGCTGTATTGAAAATGAAATACTGATGTATTTGCGCACACAGAAAAAAGTTCAAAAAGACGTTTCCCTCTTCGACCCAATCGGTATGGATAAAGACGGTCAATCACTGCAAATTGCCGATTTGCTTCAAACGGATGATGAAACCCCAGTCGAAACAGTTGAACACAAAGAACGCAAAGAACGATTATATCGCCATCTTGGAAAACTCGATGGTCGGGAACTCGAAATCATTCAAAGGCGCTACGGTTTGCTCGACGATCAACCCATGACGCAAAAAGAGATCGCAGAACAACTCGATATATCGAGAAGCTACGTCTCCCGCATTGAAAAACGCGCAATCGTTAAATTGTATCAGCTATTTAAGCATGAGTACAATGAATAAGGAAGGCATTTTGTAGTCGCCGTAAAAAAAAACAAAAAGGCGTTTCCATGCGGGAGTGATCCCAACATAGGAAGCGCCTCTTCTTTTTTACTCAGTCAAGCACGAACCTCGCGGGAAATGACGACTGCAATGATTGTTGATGCGATAAACACACCTGCCATTAGAAACAACATGTGAATTCCCTCCTTGAAAAACTATCAATATAATTTACGCATAGACTTATCTTACCACGAAATGCTTAAAGTTTCGAGATAGCTTTTAAAACAATATCCGTTGAATGACGAGCAGCGATAGGAAGGAACTCATCAAAACTAATCGATGATTCTTTTCCTGCGATATCTGACAATGCACGGATGACTACAAAAGGTGTACCAAATTGATGACAAACTTGCGCAACAGCTGCCGCTTCCATCTCCGCTGCAATCATTGTCGGGAATTGCTCTTTCACTTTATCAACATGCTGTGCATCGCTCATGAATGTATCTCCAGAAGCAATTAACCCTGTCGCATGTGCATGTTCACCAATCTCTTCGACAGCAGCGCGGGCTACGTCAATCAGCTTGACATCTGAACGATATGCCGCAGGCTGTCCAGGCACTTGCCCAAGCTCATAGCCGAATGCTGTCACATTGACATCATGATGGCGCACTTCATCTGAAATAACGACCGTCCCCACTTCAAGTGACGCTAAAAACCCACCTGCTGACCCTGTATTCAATACGACATCTGGCTTAAAATTATTCAAAAGAAGCGTTGTTGCCATAGCAGCATTCACTTTACCAATGCCACTTTTCACAAGAATCACCGTATGTTCTTTGATTTGTCCTTCGATAAATTCACAGCCCGCAACTGTCGTTGCTTGCCCAGAACCGATTTCTTCCCGTAACAATTCTACTTCTTCTTCCATTGCCCCAATTACTGCGATTCTCATGCTGCTTCCTCCACTCGATTCATAAATAAACTAGTTACCATGTCAATACTCAAAGTCCAACGTCTTTAATACATCCATCTTAACAGGTTTCCAGCCTTCGCCATCCACCCACTCTAAATAGACACGATATTTTTCTGCTTTATCAGTCGAAGAAACAATGCCTACAGACTTCTGCGGTCCACCGCCATTCTTGATTTTCCAAAAGATCATTGCATTTTGTGAAAGCCCAGTTGCATACGCAAGTGCTTGCTGTTTTTCAGCCCAGTCAACCGATTCCCGATCATACTGCGATGCGTGTTCGCCTGATTGAGTTGTACCGATTGGTTGCCATGCTGCACTTATTATAGTCTCGGCAACGATATCATCATCCGACGTGACAAAAGTAACTGAACCAACACTTTTATCTTCTTCCTTTATTTCAACTTCTGGCTCAGATGGTGTTTCTTCTGTTTCAGCAGGTTTCTCACTTCCTGAGGATAAAGATTCATCTTCCTCTGCTTCATCCTTGTCCTCTTCAATAGTAGCTTCATCCTCAATTACTTCACTTTCGATATCCTCTGAAGATTTGTCAGTACCGTCTGTTGCAAACAATTCTTCCGTCGCCACATTTCCATCGTCATCATTTCCAAGGAAAATCGTCGAAGCCACAATGATAATGAGTACGACAACGACCCCAATCATGATATTCAAAATAGTACTTGAACGTTTGCGATTTTTGTTACGTCTTGCCCTTGAAAAGTCAGGTCCTCTTTCAGTCATATGTCATCATCCTCCATCTCCATTTTGTTGGCCATTTACAATGTAGTAGACGATTCTTAAGATGATTTGTTGCGTAAGAAATGCTTAAAAACCACCTTCTAAAATAGAAGGCGGTTTTTAACAACTCATTTTATTTCAAGAATGACAACTAGCATTTCTCCGCCAGGCGTTATAATTTTCACTTCTTCGTCTTTGCGGCGGCCAATTAAGCCTTTAGCGATCGGTGAGTCATTTGAAATAAGACCTTCGATTGGATTAGCTTCGGCAGAACCAACAATCGTATACGATTCTTCATCGCCATCCGGCAATTCTTTAAATGTAACCGTTTTCCCAAGTCGCACTTCATCGGTATTCATCTCGTCTTCAGTAATAATCACAGAATTACGGATCATAGACTCAAGCGTTGAAATTTTACCTTCAAGGAAACCTTGATCTTCTTTTGCAGAATCGTATTCCGAGTTTTCCGAAAGGTCGCCATAACTGCGTGCAATTTTTATGCGTTCAACGATTTCCTTACGCTTAACTGTTTTTAAAAACTCAAGCTCTTCTTCTAATTTTTGTTTACCTGTTACAGTCATTGGAAACTTCTTCTCACTAATCATTTTACAACACTCCTCATATTCCTCTTCATAAAAATACTATGCCACTCCCGCGATAGGTATGCGACATAGTGTTCATCTGTATAGAATTCTGTCATCATCATATTACAGTTTCGTTCCAGATTCAAGAATTGTTTTTATTTTTGTAACCATTAGGTCTATCGCGACTTCGTTATGACCACCTTCCGGAATGATAATATCAGCATATCTCTTCGTTGGTTCAATGAACTGGTTATGCATCGGACGAACGACTGATAAATATTGGTCAATGACTGATTCGATTGTACGACCTCGTTCTTTAATATCCCGCATCATGCGGCGAATGATGCGTAAATCCGCATCTGTATCAACAAATAACTTTATGTCCATCAACTCACGTAAGCGGACGTCTTCCAGCACTAAAATCCCTTCCAGGATAATAACGTCCTGTGGTTCAATGTGTACTGTCTCATCAGACCGTGTATGTAATGAATAATTGTACACTGGTTTCTCCACCGGTTTGCGAGTTAGAAGGCTCTCTACATGACTGATCAATAAATCTGTGTCAAACGCCAGCGGATGATCATAATTCGTTTCAAGTCGCTCCTCAAACGCCAAGTGAGACTGATCTTTGTAATAATAATCCTGCTCAATAACGACGACAGAATGCTCTTTAAACACCTCATAGATTGAGTGGGTAACGCTTGTCTTACCGGATCCCGAACCACCGGCGATACCGATGACGAGAGGTTTTCTGGATTGCATATTTAACTTCTCCTTAGCCTATCATTATTTCTTCACTGCAATTAATAGCCCATCCCCCACGGGTAGCAAGGATGTCTCATACTCCGGATTGGCCATAATCCACTTTGTGAATTCTTTCAAATTACGTATCATCGTACGATTGCGTCTTGGAATTTCTTGTTCATCATATAGTATGACACCATGCATGAACATATTGTCGCAGTAAATAACGCCGCCTTGAGTAACGGTCGGTGAGTATTTTTCAAAGAAACGTTGATATTGTCCTTTAGCAGCATCGATGAACAAGGCATCGTAGGTTTGATTAAAAATTTCAGCCTGCTCTGTCAACAAGGCATCTGCTTCAAAGATGGTGATTCGCTCTGAAAGTCCACTGCGGGTAATATAATCGACAGCTTTCGCATATCTAGCAGTATCTCGTTCAATCGTCACGACTGCAGCATCCGGCAATGCCTCGGCTATTCGAATAGCAGAATAGCCAATTGCACTGCCAATTTCAAGAATACGTTGCGGCTGTTGAAGGCGTAACAGGCTGATAAACAGCTCCATACCGCCTCTATCCATAATCGGCACATGATGCGCTGCTGCATACTGTTCCATTTCAACGACAAACGGACTTTGCTCTTTGTTAAAATTGGCTATATATGCCGCATACTTAGTCATTCTGTTCCTCTCAGTCTCCGGACAAATACAGGTCACGGTTTTTCAAGTGTTGATCGTACGAATCAGTGAAATGATTGACACCTTGCTTATCCGCCAGGAAATAAAGATAATCCGTCGTAGCTGGGTCAATTACGGCTGCGAGCGACGATTTCCCTGCTCCAGCAATTGGTCCTGGTGGTAATCCTTTATTGACATACGTATTGTAGGGGTCTTGCACTTCCAAATCAGCATAGAGAACCCGGTCCTTATGTTTCCCTAACGCGTAAAGGACAGTCGGATCTGTTTGCAACGGCATATCAATCTTCATGCGATTATAAAATACACTCGCAATGGTTTCCCTGTCCGATTGTGCTGTCGCCTCTTCTTCTAATAAGGAAGCAAACGTTAGTAACCAGTGCACCGATTTTTCTTTGCTTTGGAGATAATCTAAAAATGGTGTAACATTTGTTGCTGTCGCTTGAACCATTGTATCCACAACTGTCGCAACCGTAGGCTTTTCCTCATAGAAAGGATAAGTTGCAGGGAATAAATAACCTTCTAACGGATATTTAATATGTTCTGCTCGAATATCCTCTGTAATAATAGTTGAATATTTCCCCATCAGCATATTAATCGTCGCTTCATCATTAACATAGTCCAAAAATTCTTTTGCTGGAATTCCTGCGCGCTTTTCAACAACTGCGGCAATTTGCTGCAAGGTTAAACCTTCCGGGACCGTCATCGTAAATACGGGTTCCCTATACACTCGTCCTGTTTTTAGACTTTCGATTAATTCGTCCAATGTCATCGCCTTCGTCAAACCGTATGTACCTGCCTGAAATTGCGATTCATTATTGAATTTTGCATAATACTTAAAGATGCGGGCATCCTTTATAATTCCTTTTTCAGCCAATCGGGCAGAAATCGTGTCCAGACCTGAACCAATCGGAATTTCGACTTCAATGACTTCCTCAGAATTCGGATCAATTGGCTGCAATGCACCTGTTATATACTTATAGACTGAACGACCGCCGATAAGTCCAACAATCAAAACAACTAGTGTTATGATCACAACAATTCGCCTAATGATTTTCACTTCTTTCTTCTTTTCACGCATTCGTTCGAACATAATATCCTTTTTCGAACCATTTTCCATGCGCTATCCACCTCTTTCGATTGAAGCATCCATCAAAGCTCCTTACCAGTTACAGCAATGCAAAAAACGGAACGGCCTGCACCGTCCCGTCCGTGCACTTATGGATTACTCTTCGTCTTCGTCCTCTTCAGCAAGGAACGTGTTTAACATTTCTTCAATCATTTCCCACTCAGCGTCATCTTCGATTGGCAATAATTCGCCATCTACATTATCTTCAGAAGGTACGAAAGCAGATGCGTGAATTTCAACTTCTTCATCGTCATCCGTATCGTCTTCGCCTAATACGTGATAAAGTACGTAAGATTTACCAAATTCCTCTGAATCGAATGTGAAAATAACCTCACATACGTGCTCAATACCATTCTCATCTACAATCGTCATTGTTTCTTGTCCGTGTTCCATTCCGATCACCTCATCAATTTTTTGAATCAAGATACCCTTGAAGTATCATGACTGCTGCCATCTTATCAATAACAGACTTCCTTTTTTTACGACTCACATCTGCGTCTATTAACACACGCTCTGCTGCCATCGTCGTCAGCCGTTCATCCCACAATGTTGCTGGGAAACCGAATGTATCTGTCAAAAGTTCCGCATAATTTTCAGATGCTTCCCCTCTCGGTCCAACTGTGTTATTCATATTTTTGGGGTAGCCAACTACAAATCCACTAACATCGTATTCCTTTACGAGTTCTTGAATTCTTTCCATGCCAAACTGGCCGGCACTTTCATCGATCTTTATCGTTTCAATGCCTTGGGCTGTCCACCCAAGAGCATCACTGATCGCAACGCCGACCGTTTTGGTCCCAACATCCAATCCCATTGTCCTCAATTCGGTTTGCCTCCGTTTTCACGGATATAAAACTTCACAAGTTCTTCAAGAATCTCGTCTCGTTCCAATTTCCGAATTAAATTACGTGCTTCCTCATGACGTGGTATATATGCAGGATCGCCCGATAGAAGATAACCAACAATCTGGTTGATTGGGTTATAGCCCTTATCATCAAGTGCCTTATGCACATGGAGCATAACCTGCTTCACTTCTTGCTCCATCGACTCTTCGGGAAAATTGAATTTCATCGTCTTGTCGTATGAATTCATGATCGACACCCCGCTTTCAGATCATCCGTTTTACGAACCAGGTAGCTTGCTGATGTTCATTATACCCGATTTGTATTACTTCATCAATCGCGCAGAAGCACATTAAACAGATTTGACATAATCATACACGGATTGTAGCGCTTCATCAAGTTTTGATGCGTCTTTTGCTCCAGCCATCGCCATATCTGGTCGGCCTCCACCTTTACCATCGCATTGTGTGGCTACATGATTGACGATTTGACCAGCATGATAGTTCCCTGATTTTAAATCATCTGTCACACCCGCAACAAGCATTACTTTGCCATCTGCTGCCGCTCCAAGAACGATGACCGCGTTTGATAACTTCTGTTTCATTTCATCCATCATCTGACGGAGTCCATTATTATCTTTCACATCGACACGTGTTGCAATAACCGACACATCACCGATTTGTTGCGCCGCCGCTAGTACATCTGCTAACTGACTGTTCCCTAGTTTAGCAGAAAGTGATTCATTGTCACGCTGAAGCTCTTTCATATCCGCTAGTACAGTGCCAATTTTCGTGACAAGGTCTTTTGGATTTGATTTCAACAGACTTGCCGCACTGACAAGCGTCGCTTCCTCTTCTTTGAATGAACGGTAAGCCTGTTGCCCTGTTAATGCTTCAATACGACGTGTACCTGCTCCGATTCCACCTTCAGATACTAGCTTGAATAAACCGATGACAGACGTTGATGCAACATGACAGCCTCCGCAAAGCTCTAATGAATAATCGCCTACTGATACAACGCGGACAACATCTCCGTATTTTTCACCGAAGAGTGCCATTGCGCCCATTTCCTTCGCTTCTGCGATTGGTTTTTGCGCAATATCCACTGTGATATCTTGCCATATTTTCTCGTTGACAATTTGTTCAATTGTTTCAAGTTCTTCTTTCGTCACTTGACCGAAATGCGAGAAGTCAAAACGTAATCGATCTGGTCCTACATACGAACCTGCCTGATTGACGTGTTCACCAAGCACTTCTTTCAATGCTTTATGGAGTAGATGCGTTGCAGTATGGTTTCGGATTGTCAGTTTTCGCGCCTCTTTATTAACTTCAGCTTGAATTGTCGCACCTGTTAGCAGTTCACCCGAACGGATAATTGCAGTATGCAAGTTTTGACCATTTGGTGCTTTCTGAACATCCTTGACATCCGCAATGAATGTATCGCCAGTGATTGTCCCTTTATCCGCCACTTGTCCACCGCTTTCTGCGTAGAACGGTGTTCGATCTAAGATGAACTGAATTTCATCCCCTTCTGATGCACTGTCTATCAAAGCGCCCTGTTGCAATAAAGAAACGACTGTTGATTGACACTCCAGCGTATCATAACCGATGAATTCACTTTCGTCATGAATTTCTCCTAGTACGCCCGACTGAACATGCATAGAATCGACGTCTTGACGAGCTGCACGTGCACGCTTACGCTGATTGTCCATTTCTGCGTCGAAGCCAGCACGGTCAACTGTGACGCTTGCTTCTTCTGCAAATTCTTCCGTTAGTTCAAACGGGAAGCCGTATGTGTCATATAGACGGAATGCATCCGCTCCTGCAATCACAGCTGTGCCAGATGATTTAGCTTTGTCGATAACTCCTGTCAAAATCGCCAATCCTTCATTCAATGTTTCATGGAAGCGCTCTTCTTCGTTTTTAATAACTTTCATGATGAAAGCTTGTTTAACATCCACTTCCGGATAGAAGTCTTTCATCACTTCCCCAACGACTGGTACAAGGTCATACATGAACGGTTTGTGAATGCCTAATTGTTTAGCAAAACGCACGGCTCTACGCAATAATCTTCTTAGTACATAGCCACGTCCTTCATTGGATGGCAATGCTCCGTCTCCGATAGCAAAAGCAACTGTACGAATATGGTCTGCAATGACTTTGAAAGCTGTATCTTTCTCGTCATCGACACCGTATTTCTCACCAGAAACTTGTTCTGTTGCCCGAATGATCGGCTGGAAAATATCGATATCGAAGTTCGTCGGAACGTTTTGAATGACAGATGCCATACGCTCAAGTCCCATACCTGTATCGATATTCTTTTTTGGTAGTGGAGTGTACGTATTGTCTGGATTATGGTTGAATTCTGAGAATACCAAGTTCCAAATTTCAAGGTAGCGTTCGTTTTCTCCACCTGGATATAATTCAGGATCCGAGAAATCATCTCCATATGATGGTCCACGGTCATAGAAAATTTCTGAGTTCGGACCACTTGGACCTTCACCGATATCCCAGAAGTTACCTTCTAAACGAATAATACGATGCTCTGGAATGCCGACTTGATCACGCCAAATTGCATACGCCTCTTCATCTTCTGGATGAATCGTAATCGACAATAGTTCTGGATCAAAGCCAATCCATTTATCATCCGTGAGGAATTCCCATGCATGAAGGATGGCTTGTTCTTTGAAGTAATCGCCGATTGAGAAGTTCCCTAACATTTCAAAGAATGTATGGTGACGCGCTGTTTTCCCTACGTTTTCAATATCATTCGTACGGATTGATTTTTGTGCATTTACGATACGTGGATTTTCCGGCACAACACGTCCATCAAAATATTTTTTCAGTGTTGCGACACCACTGTTAATCCATAGTAGGGATGCATCATCAATTGGCACAAGCGGTGCGGATGGCTCGATACTGTGTCCGTGTTCTTTGAAGTATTCTAGGAATAGCGTACGAATTTGTGACGTTGTTAAGTTTTTCATGAATGATTCCTCCTTATTTTGTGAAAATGCATGGAAGGCGGCTTAAGTGCGCGACTTCCTGTAAGGTCATGCATCCTAAGTACGCCACATCCTGTGGGCGAAACACAAAAAATCCCCGCCCCTAAAACAAGGGACGAAGATGTTAGTCTCGCGGTACCACCCTAATTACCGAATGACTTGCATTCGGCATCTCTGGTTGCCTTAACGCGGCGGACGGCAGGGATGAGCTGCACTCAGGAGTAGCTTTTCGACATGCACCCTCGAAAGCCCTTTCAGCCAAGGGGCTTCTTTCTGAACGAGTAGCTATGTGTACTTTCTCCGTCAACGTATTTCATATGATGAATGGATTGATTATAGAAAAGTTCAGGATGATTGTCAATCGGCAACTTCAAGAAAGTCGTAAGGTGTAACACCTTTCATGCCAATCATTGGGTCGATTGTAATGAATGTATCCACCGTCAACTCATACACTTTTGGTTGCGTGGCCTCTTCTGGCGCTTGCACTTCGGATTGTTGCTCGGAAACGACTTCACTTTCTGGCACAACAACATCGCCATTCAAGCGCTCTTTCAACGTCGTCTGTCTCTCAAGTTCATCCGTTCGATTAATACCCGCTCTAAACTCCTCCGGCTCCCCACATAGAATCAGAAAATTTTTCGCTCGCGTAATCCCTGTATACAGTAAATTACGCCGCAACATTTTACGTTGACTACGAACGACGGGCATAATTACAATCGGAAATTCGCTCCCTTGAGACTTATGAATTGAGCAGCAATACGCCAATGTAATTTGGTTCAAATCATTGCGCTCATACGTCACTTCAATGCCATCATACGACACGACAAGCAACTCTTTTTTATCAATCGTCTCTTTTGCTTTGATAATGGAGATGACCTCCCCCATATCCCCGTTGAAAACGTTACTTTCGGGTTGATTGACAAGCTGCAGCACTTTATCACCAATGCGGTAAACAACTTCACCAAACACAACTTCTTTGCGCTGGGGTCCTGGTGGATTAACCATTTCCTGAATCATCTTATTCAAGCCATCAATACCAGCCGGACCCTTATACATCGGCGCTAGCACTTGAATGTCTTTGATATGATGTCCTTTGGCTATGGCATTTTTCACAACTTGTTCGACCACTTCTAAAATACGGTCAGCGCCCGCTTTAATAAACGATCGATCGGATGTCTTTTGCGTAATATCTGCGGACCATTCGGAGCGTTTAATCATATGAGCCATTTCAATAATCGTTGAACCCGCGCTTTGTCGATAAATTTCAGTCAGTTCAACGACGGGTACTTTGCTTGACTCCAGCATATCCCTGAGCACTTGACCTGGTCCGACTGGCGGTAACTGGTCTTGGTCACCCACGAATAATAATTGGACATCATCCGCTAGTGCTTTCAGTAGCTGATGGGCGAGCCAGGTGTCCACCATCGACATTTCATCGATAATAATCAGACGACCCTTCACTTCCCGCTCCGTCTCTTCTTCCTTTTCCAGTCCGTTAAATCCAAGCAAGCGGTGAATCGTCATGGCAGGCAAGCCCGTCGATTCGGACATCCGCTTCGCCGCACGTCCTGTTGGCGCCGCTAAGACAATCGGAAACGGCTCTTGCTTTTTAGCGTATTCCTTCGGATCGAGCGACAAGCCATGCAGTTCCGCATAGACCTCAACGAGACCACGAATAACAGTCGTTTTCCCCGTCCCCGGACCACCCGTTAAGATCATCGCGGATGAATGAAGTGCAGTCTCAATCGCTGCTACCTGGGTTTCTGCATAGTTGACACCGAGCCGTTCTTCCACTTCTCCAACCGCTTTTCTTATTTCAGACACCGGAAATTGGTCTGTTGTATCATTTTGCATAATTCGCTCAATCTTTGACGCAATGCCGATTTCAGAAAAATACAACGACGGTATGTAGAGTCTACGCCCTTCCGCCGCTAGCTTCCCTTCCTCAACCAATTCAATAATTGCCCGGGAAATAGCATCAAATGGAATTTCAATAGACTGACTCATCTCAAGGAGACGCTTGACCTCCGGTAAAACCGCTTCAGCTTCTAGGAAAACATGTCCTGCTGATTGCACCGCCTGATTCATCGAATGGAGAATCGCAGCTTTTATCCTTGAGGGATGATTCCCCGTGATGCCAAGATTCTTCCCTAATTCATCGGCACGCTGGAAGCCAACGCCTTCAATCTCTTCAATCAATCGATAGGGATTTTCAGTCAGCTGTGAAATGGCTTCTTCTCGATACGTTTGATAAATACGCATGGCGATTTGCGGACCGAATCCCCATTCATTTAACTGGATAATCGTTCGCTCAAGGCCCATATTTTGTGCAAGAACAGAGACGAGTGTCTCTTTCTTTTCATCTGATAGTCTCGGAACCACATCTAAGACAGATGGATTATCTAAAATTTTCTTAATAACGTCTTTACCAAGTTTTTTGACAATCGTTTGCGCTGTTTTCATCCCAATACCAGGAAATAAATCACCCGACAAATAATGAATCAGTCCCGTTTCCGTCGCCGGCATTTCCTTGGCAAACGTCTGCACATCAAATTGCGCACCGTACGTTGGATGATTGACAAGTCTACCCGTAAATTTATAATCCTCTTCAGCTGTTAGCTGTGGAAAGCTCCCTTTGACGATAATTTCCTTGTCCTCATAGCCGCTGTTCGTGTCGCGCACTTTCAATTTGACAATGGTAAAAAGGTTGTCGGGATTATGGAAGATAGTCACAACCGGTCGCCCAATCAAAAAAATTTCATCTTTCTTTGTTGCCTCCATGTGTCCTTCCATCACCGCCACCCCTTACTTGTCGTTTTCACCCAGTTGAATCATGTCATAAATATAACGCGCTTGTACATGCTCTGGATCAATTGTAAATGCCTTTTCGAGATGTGCAAGTGCATCAGCCTTCTGTTCTGTTGACACAGCATACAAGAAGCCTAAATTATAATGAGCATCAGCATTTTCTTCGTCTTGTTCGATAATGAAACGGAATTCAGCTCCCGCTTCTGTAAAGAGTTCCATATTCGCCAGTACTATTCCATAAGATAAGCGAATTTCTAAATCATCAGGCGCCAATTCAGCTGCCCGCTGCAAGTAAGGCAACGCTAGTTTTTCATTGCCCGAACGTTCAAGGCTTTTACCGAGCATGAAAAAAGCGTCTGCTTCTTCAACGCCATGACGGATCGCTGTTTCGTATAATTTAGCCGCTTCTTCGTAACGCTCTTTATTGTAATAAAGATTGGCAAGACCGTAAAAAGCTGTACCCGCTTCCGCATCGAATGTGATGGCTTTTTGGAAAAACGGCTCGGCTTTTTCAGCATCCCCGAGTGAAGCAAAGACATTGCCTAAGTTAATGTAACCAACAGCATTTTCCGGATCGGCTTCAACCGCTTTGACAAACGATTCTACCGCTTTCTCATATTCTCCATCTTGTAGTGCAGTAATACCGATTTCATTGTAATTCATCTTCAAATTCCCCTTATCCAACGTATTCAAGTTGTCGTCCATTTTTAATAACCGTATCGATTGTTCCGCCGCCAAGACACTCGGCCCCATCATAGAAGACGACCGCCTGACCTGGTGTGATAGCACGTACGGGTTGTGCAAATGTAACAGTAGCTGTACCATCGCCTGTCAGCTCAACTGTCACGCTTGTATCTGGCTGACGATAACGGAATTTTGCCGTACAAGTAAATGTCGTTGGCAACTCACGCACTGTTGAAAAACTAACATCAATAGCCGTCAAGCTATCCGAAAACAGCGCTTCGTTATGGAAATTTTGGCCAACCAGTAGCACATTCGTCGCCAAATCTTTACCAAAAACAAACCATGGGTCACCTGCTCCACCAATACCCAAACCGTGGCGCTGACCGATTGTATAATACATAAGTCCGTCATGACGACCGACCACTTCGCCATCCATCGTCTTCATAACGCCAGGCTGTGCTGGCAAATACTGCCCGAGGAATTCCTTGAAATTGCGTTCGCCAATAAAACAAATACCCGTAGAATCTTTTTTCGCCGCAGTCGTCAGTCCCGCTTCAACCGCTTTTTCACGCACTAAGCTTTTATCCAAATGTCCAATCGGGAACATGACTTTTTGCAATTGTTCCTGCGTCAGCTGATTGAGGAAATACGTTTGATCTTTGTTTTCATCTTTTCCACGTAGCATGGACACGCCGCCTTCTACTTCAACGACTTGTGCATAGTGGCCCGTTGCCAAATAATCTGCACCTAAACTCATTGCGTGTTCCAAGAATGCTTTGAATTTAATTTCTTTATTACACATAACGTCCGGGTTTGGTGTACGCCCTGCTTTATATTCTTCAAGGAAATAAGTAAAAACTTTATCCCAATATTGTTTTTCAAAATTAACTGCGTAGTACGGAATACCAATTTCGTTACATACACTAATGACATCTTCATAATCTTCTGTTGCTGTACAGACCCCAAATTCGTCCGTATCATCCCAGTTTTTCATGAAAATGCCGATGACATCATAGCCTTGCTCTTTTAATAGAAGTGCCGCAACGGATGAGTCGACGCCGCCTGACATGCCGACGACGACGCGCGTATCCGCGGGTGCTTTTGCTGTTCTCATATGTTTTTCATCCTTTGTAAGTTCATTTCACTAGTCTTTTCACAATTTCCGCTGTTGTTTCTGCTGCTTTTTTCACGCTGTCTTCATCAAGACCAAGACCAAAGCTGAAGCGCACTGAATTTCGTAGCTTCGGTGAGCCCTCTCCAAACATGGCAGTTAGTACATGCGATGGATCAAGCGAACCTGCTGTACATGCTGAGCCACTCGATACAGCAACGCCTGCAATATCGAGATTGACGAGAAGTGATTCAATATCAGTTCCTGGGAAGCTAATATTGAGGACGTGTGGAAGTTTTTCTACACGGTCATGGACGTTCACTTCGTAAGAAACACCTTGGTCATCTAATACAGTCGTTAAAATGTCAGCGTATCGCTTATAATTCGCCACATTTTGGTCCATCGCTTGTCCTGCAATGGTTACCGCCTCTGAAAAAGCGACAATGGCAGGAATGTTTTCTGTGCCCGCTCGTCGTTTCCGTTCCTGCTCTCCACCGAATAATAAAGGTGTCGTATCGGTTCCTTTGCGCTGATAGAGGAAGCCAATTCCTTTAGGTCCGTTCAATTTATGGGCTGATACGGATAATAAATCGACACCGAGTTCATCCACATCCAGCGGAACGAGACCATACGCTTGGACAGCATCTGTATGGAATTTCGCTTGATGGTCTTTCACTAATTCGCCGATTTCACGAATCGGTTGAATGGTGCCAACCTCATTATTACCGTACATAACAGATACCAAAATCGTTTGATCCGTCAATGCGTTTTTCACTTGTTCGACACTAATTTGCCCATTGGTATCCACTTCTAAGTACGTAACGTCGTAGCCAAGCAATTCCAGTTGTTTACATGGATTTAAGACAGCATGGTGTTCGATCGTTGTCGTAATAATATGGTTTCCTTTGTCTTTCATCGCTATAGCCGTACCAAAAATCGCGTTGTTATCCGCTTCTGTACCACCCGATGTGAAAACTATTTCTGCAGGCTCTGCGTGAATGGACTGAGCTAACGTTTTTCTTGCGTTATCCAACCATTTTCTAGCTTCTCTACCATTGCTATGAATGCTAGAAGAGTTACCAAAAATAGTTTGCTGTAGTTTATAATGCGTTGCGCTGACGGCCGGATGGACTGGCGTCGTCGCCGCATGGTCTAAGTAAATTGTTGTCATAATATCAGAAGACTCCTTTAAATATAGAACATATAACTATCACGTTCAGCCGTTTGGCCAGAATCTATTAAGTCTTGAATCGTTGTCGTATCGAGCACACCGCGGACAGCATCCCCAATTCGATGCCAAAGTTCGTGTTGTGGAACATCCGTCCCCTCAAGCCCTTCAACAAGCTGAATCGGCCCTTCAAGTATGCGGATCACATCGCCAGCCGTAATTTCCGTTGGCAACTTAGCAAGCATATACCCGCCATATGCACCGCGGACGCTTTTCACGATACCGCTATTGCGAAGCGGAGGAATTAGTTGTTCAAGATAAGCTTCAGACAACTCCTGTTCTTCGGCAATTTTTCGTAGCGGTACAGGACCTTCTCCATACTTGCGACCAAGCTCCACAACGATTGTCAATCCGTAGCGTCCTTTTGTTGAAATTTTCACTAATAAACCCCGTCCTTTTCTTACAGTTTGCTTCAAAATAGTATATCATAAATGGTTATCAGCTAGCTTGAAATGACTTCCTTTCATCTAATGTTGTATACTGGAAGAACTGTTGTACGAGGAGTGACCACATGCATAATGAACCATTGGCGTATCGTATGCGTCCTAGAAATATTGACGAGATTGCAGGGCAGAAAGATATTATCGGAGACAAGACAGCTCTTTACCGAATGATAAAAAACGGACATGTTCCTTCCATGCTATTGTACGGAGAACCCGGAATCGGCAAAACATCGCTGGCACATGCAATTGCCGGCACCAGTGATCTGCCTTTCATCGCAATGAACGCGACGGTTTCTGGCAAAAAAGATGTAGAGAGCGTTGTGGCAGAGTCACGGATCACAGGAAAAGTATTATTATTTCTCGATGAAATTCACCGGTTTAATAAATTACAACAGGACACACTACTACCCCATGTTGAAAGTGGAGCGATTGTGTTAATCGGGGCAACGACAGAAAATCCCTACCACGATGTCAATCCCGCCATTCGTTCAAGATGTGGCGAAATTCGGCAGTTATCAAGGTTGGAACCAGAAGATTTGTTGGAGGTCCTTCACAATGCCCTGACGGATGAAGAGCGTGGTCTCGGCAAAATGACAATTAGCATCACGGATGACCAGATTGCGTTAATTGCGGAGGGTGTTAATGGAGATGCACGCAAAGCGTTAACCGTGCTCGAATCAGTCATTTCTGCCAGTGACGAAACGGACGGGAAAACCATCGTCGAGGACTGGCTGATCGAAAACTTGCTCGGTCGGATTGGTTTATTCGGCGATAAAAAAGGGTCGCATTTTTACAATCTATTATCTGCGTTGCAAAAATCCGTGCGTGGTAGCGACGTCAATGCCGCCATGTATTATCTAGCTAATCTTTTGGAGATTGGTGATTTAGTAGCGGTATCTAGAAGATTACTTGTGATGGCGTACGAAGATATCGGACTAGCTTCCCCTGAAGTAGGTCCGCATGTCCTCGCAGCAACAGAAGCCGCAGTACGATTGGGTATGCCTGAAGCACGCATCCCACTTGCCAACGCTGTCATTGAAATGTGTCTAGCTTCCAAATCGAATTCTGCTTATAAAGCATTCGATGCCGCCGTAAAAGCGATCAATGAAGGTAAAACCGGAGATATTCCCCTCCATTTACGTGACGCCCATTATGCAGGCGCAGCCGAGCTCGGACACGTCGGCTACAAATACCCACACGACACACCACTCGGTTCATTTGGTGGCTGGGTCAATCAACAATACTTACCCGACAAGCTGGTTGGGACTGAGTTTTATAAGCCTGTTGGTGCAGGTGAGGAAAAGAAGTTGGCTGCTATTTATGAGAAGTTAAAGGATTTTCGTAAGCAGAAGTAGGAAATAACCTCCCTTCAAACAGCGGGAGGTTATTCTTTTAAGGTGCAGACGGGTTCAAGAGGTGAGTCTAAGGTCCTGAAATGACGATAACTCTGCCCAATTGATCGATAACTCAGCGAAAATGATCGATAACGACTCCGAATTGATCGATAACCCCCGGCAATTGATCGATAAGTTTCTAGCAGTGCTTGTCGAGGAATCAAAAATAGTTTTTGGATAATTAATGAAAATAGGGCCATCCAAAGAGTCAGTGATAACTGACTTTCTGGACAGCCCTTTTCCATAAGGTTGTCTAATTCATTGAGCCGCTACATCTAGCACTTTAGCCGGAAGCTTGATAGGCTCTACATGATCATACTTACTGTAAACAGCTGATATCGTCTGTTTGACACGATGTGAATTACCGTTAACTTCTGTTGTTGAATACGTTGTTGTATCCAGCGTCATTTTGAAATCCGTTGTGTAGAATGTGTTGATATCAATACCGATGACAATATCGAATTTATTAATAAATGCGTATTCCCCACTAATGTCATCTACTCCAAACACAAGTTTTTGAAATTCTTGATATTGTTCTCGCGACATGGACAGCCTTAAATTATAGCCGTAATCAATCGGTTCCAACTCAAAATCATCTGCAAAGGGTTCAAAGAATGATAGATTTACAGTTGGATTCACATGATCCATCATGGCACCAAATAACTCTGACAGTGCGCCTGAAGGTAATTCATCCAACTCTTTTTTCGAGTCTTCTTCAATGAAAATACGGTCATTCGTTTTATACACGCTTGCTCCCCACGCTTTTTCAAGGCTTGGTTTGATAATTAACCGCTGTTTGAATGTTACCGGATGTAAAGTGGCATCTGATTGAAAATCATATTTCATCGTCTTTTTATCCTCTGGTACAGTTGTCCGCCAAAAATCTTCAAAAGAAATTGTACTATGGACACTCTCTAATTTTGTCGACGCATCCTTCGCTTTTTCAAAAACTTCTTGAGCCGTCAAATTCCCTTGCGCTGCTGCATTGCCACATGCTGATAAGACAACAGCAAGCAAACCGACAACGGCTATCTTCCAAACATTTTTCACATTGAGACTTCCTTTCTTCCAAACATACACTCATTTTACTGTACTGCGGATGAAATCTAAAGCAAAACATTATCTATCTTCTTAATAAGAGACGCCTGAACCAGTCACTACGTTTCATTTCCGGCTAGAAAAATTTTTTCTCCCCATCCCCCTTAACAACTGAAGCGTTATTTTCAGTCCATTGTCGTGTATACTAGTACTCACAGAATTAAATGGGGAGATGTAACGATGACAACAACCATTGCTGATATCGCTCAACTGGCAGGAGTAGCTAAAAGTACCGTTTCTCGCTACCTGAATGGTGGTTCTGTTAGCCAAGAGACGGGGCTGAAAATCGAACAAATTATTCGTGATACAGACTATACGCCGAATGCCTTTGCGCAGAGTTTAAAAGCAAAGAAAACGAATATTATTGGCGTGATTGTGCCACGCCTTGATTCCTACGCTACGTCGCGTACATTAATTGGGATTGATGAACAACTAAGGGAACATAATTATCAAATGTTAATTTCTAATTCGAGTCAAAACCTAACACGTGAAATTGAAAACATCTATACATTAGCTAAACAAAAAGTTGCAGGAATCATTCTCTTAGCCGCACAAATTACAGACAGCCACTTGCAGGCATTCAACAAGATTGACATTCCCGTCTTGTTAGTTGGGCAAGAACATCCAGACGTTCATAGCTTAATTCACCAAGATTATGAATCCGCTTATGAGCTAGGTAACTATATTTTAGCAAAAGGACATCGAAAGATTGCGATTTTGGGTGTCACAGAGCAAGATATTGCTGTCGGCGTCAGGAGAAAACAAGGTCTTATACAAGCTTTCTCGGAAAATAAACAGTGCGAAGTCAACCATTACCTCACAAGCTTCGACATGACCGAAGCCATTGCCCAAGCTTCGATTATCATCGATAAATTTGCTCCTTCTATTATTGTCTGTGCAACAGATAATATCGCAATGGGCACAGTGAAGGCCGCCCATCTAAAAGGTTTACGTGTTCCACATGACTTATCCATCACAGGATTCGGTGGCTATGAAGTCGCGGATATTATACACCCCAGTTTAACAACAATTAAATATGATTATAAAGGAGCAGGACAACAAGCTGCCGGGCGAATCATCCAATTAGTCAACGGCGAGCAGATAGATAGACTCTCCTTCTCAGATTATCAGTTAATTGAAAAAGAAAGTGTTGACAGTTATCCTACTCATAACTTAAACTAAAACGGAACCGGTTCCACGCTTGTTTTCAGCATTCATAAAACCGGTTCTTTGCATCATACTTAAAATTTTTTAATCATTTTTGGAACCGGTTCCAAAAAACTGATAATTAGAGGAGGAGTAAAATGGATTATAAACAAATTGCGCAAGAACTTGTCGCTGCATTAGGAGGTAAAGAAAATATTACCGCCGCTGCACACTGCGCCACACGGTTACGTTTAGTCTTACAGGACGAAGAACTAGTAAACCAAGTAACATTGGATGAAATGGATGTTGTCAAAGGAACCTTTTCTACAGGTGGTCAGTATCAAATCATCATTGGGCCCGGAACTGTCAATGAAGTCTATAGAGAGTTTGCTAAATTAACGGGGCTTGCGGATATGTCTACAGCAGATGTCAAGCAAGCTAGTACTAAGAAATTGAATGTTCTTCAACGGTTTGTTAAATTGCTGTCCGACATATTCGTCCCCATTATTCCAGCGATTGTTGCAGGCGGTTTACTTATGGGGATTAATAATTTATTGACGGCGCAGGATTTATTCATTAAAGGACAATCGCTGGTAGAAGCAAATCCGGGGATGACTGACTTAGCAGCTTTAATCAATACATTTGCCAATGCTGCATTTGTCTTTCTACCCATTTTAATTGGATTTTCGGCTACAAAGCGATTTGGAGGAAATCCGTATCTTGGGGCAGCACTTGGTATGATCATGGTCCACCCTGACTTGCTCAATGGGTATGGTTATGGGGCCGCTATATTAGCAAATGATGTACCTGTGTGGAATATTTTTGGCTTTACGATAGAAAAAGTAGGTTATCAAGGGACCGTACTCCCCGTACTAGTGTCTTCCTTTATTTTAGCGAAGATTGAAAATGCCTGTCGCAAAGTGATTCCTACTGCGTTGGACAATCTTTTAACACCGTTATTGGCCATCTTTATTACTGGCGTTTTAACATTTACAGCTGTAGGACCTTTTACGCGTGCTGCCGGTGACGCATTGACAAATGGTATTATTTTCTTGTATGACACGACTGGTTTTCTTGGCGGTGCCGTATTCGGATTACTATATGCGCCGATTGTCATTACTGGCATGCATCATAGTTTTATCGCGGTAGAAACACAGTTATTGGCGGATATCGCAAAGACGGGTGGCTCATTTATCTTTGCCATTGCAACGATGTCAAACATCGCGCAAGGGGCTGCCACACTAGCCGTGTTCTTCATAACGAAAGATAAAAAATTAAAAGGAACCGCTTCAGCTGCAGGTATTTCTGCACTTTTAGGGATTACAGAGCCAGCCATGTTCGGCGTCAACTTACGGTTAAGATATCCTTTTATTGCGGCAATCATCGGAGCAGGCGTAGGATCTGCCTTTGCTACCCTTTATAAAGTAAAAGCAATCGCACTCGGTGCGGCTGGCCTGCCAGGCATTATTTCGATTAAATCTTCATCGATTATTCCTTATATTATTGGGATGGGCATTACATTCGTCGTCGCATTCGCTATCACGTTTTTATTGGCACAAAGAGAAAAAAATAAGCAGTAACTATTTACTAGGAGAATCATCAAATGATTCTCCCCTATTTTTTTAAGGAGTGAATAATTGTGGAATGGACAAGAAAACAACGTTACCGACCATTAACCGAGATCAGTTCTACAGAATTGGCTGAACTTCAGTCAACAGTGGATCAGTGCGAGTGGCGCCAAACGTTTCATATACAGCCGAATACGGGACTACTCAATGACCCCAATGGCTTTTCTTATTTTAACGGAGAATATCATTTGTTTTATCAATGGTTTCCACTTGGACCTGTCCATGGCTTGAAATATTGGTACCATCTAAAGTCGAAAGATCTTGTGCATTGGGATGATCTCGGCGTTGGATTAACACCAGATAATGAATTTGACAGCCACGGAGCCTACTCTGGAAGCGCCATTGAACATCAAGGCAAATTATATTTACTATACACAGGCAATACGCGTGACGCCAACTGGGTACGCCATCCTTATCAATGCGTTGCTATTATGGATGACAACTATCAGATTACTAAGCTCGACAAACCTGTAATTCCTTCCGTACCACTAGGATACACTGACCATTTCCGGGATCCAAAAGTTTGGAAACAAGACGATCGATATTATGCCATCATTGGCGCACAAAGATTGAATCAAACAGGATGTATCGTGCTCTATAGCTCGACAAATTTACTGGATTGGACATTTACAGGTGAAATTGAAACCGAGATGGATCCCTTTGGCTTCATGTGGGAATGCCCCGATTACTTTGAATTAGAAGACCAAGGAGTTGTCATTTTTTCGCCACAAGGATTAGCTGCGAGTGGTGATCATTATCAAAACATTTATCAATCTGGCTATGTTATCGGTGAAAAATTGGATATGCAGCAAAATAAGTTACGGCATGGTGATTTTCAAGAACTGGATCGCGGCTTTGATTTTTACGCACCTCAAACGACTGTAGACTCTTCAGGCCGCCGTATTTTGGTCGGCTGGATGGGATTACCGGAAATTACTTATCCAACAGATTCGAATGGCTGGGCACATTGCTTAACGTTGCCAAGAGAATTATCCATTCAAGATGGGTATTTACTGCAACAGCCGGTGAAAGAGCTTGCGGCACTTCGCCAACAAGTACACATAGTAAAAGATACGATTGCGAATGAAACCAAAGTATATGAGGGTTTTACAGGCACTTCTTATGAAATGATTTGTGAAATTAACTCGATTGACGCAAAAACAGTCGGTATTGAGTTCCGAACAAGTGAACAGGAAAAAACGACGGTATACTATGACACGACTGACAAAAAGGTCGTGCTTGATCGTACTTACTCAGGTCAAGATGTTGGTGTGGATTATGGAACAATACGACAATGTACACTTGAAACAACTAGCATTAAAATTCAACTTTTTGTAGACGTCTCTTCAGTAGAGATTTTTATCAATGACGGCATAGAAGTATTTACAAGTCGAATTTTCCCACGCAAAAACAGTGATGGCATTCGTTTTTTCGCCTCAGAAGGAAGCGCGGAATTTCAAATGTCGAAATGGGATTACTAAAGCATTCCCCCTCCATCAAAGAAACAGATGGAGGGGGATTTTCGTTGGATAGCTCCTATAATTTGCCCTATTCACTGCTCATTGTGATTTAAATCACATAACTCTTCCCCTACTAATGCTATTGTATTAAAAATGATTAGCACACTACGCTCACCTTATTTTTTTCCACATTTGTCTCCACCGCTAGCATTTAAAGTGTACTGGCTTCATTTTTCATGAGTACTTTCATATTGATACACAAGTTTCCACAACCAAATAGGAGGAATTTATTGTATGGATATTCCAAAAATGATTATCGGACATATGACACCTAAAATCCCTGTTATGCAAGGTGGCATGGGTGTCAGAGTTTCACTCAGTGGACTCGCTGCCGCTGTCGCAAATGCTGGAGGGATCGGTACGATTTCCGGCACTGGCATTTCAGTTGAGACACTGCGAAGTCATATTCGAAGGGCAAGAGAACTGACCAACGGCAAAGGCTATATCGGCGTAAATGTTTTGTTTGCCATGACGGATTTTGCAGAAAATATCAAAGCGGCAATGGAAGAGAAAGTGGATTTCATCATTTCTGGAGCTGGTATTTCACGTGATATGTACAGTTGGGGTAAAGAATATAACGTTCCTGTCATCTCGATTGTATCATCTGCCAAGCTAGCAAAATTATCCGAAAGACTTGGTGCTGCCGCTGTCGTCGTGGAAGGACGTGAAGCTGGCGGACATCTCGGGACAGACAGACCGTTATTCGATGTGCTGCCAGAAGTAGCTGAATCAGTCGGTATTCCTGTCATAGCAGCAGGCGGCATTCTTCGTGGCGAGGATATCGCAAAAGCTATCCAATTGGGAGCTTCCGGTGTTCAAATGGGGACACGATTTGTCGCCAGCAACGAATGCGATGCGCATCCCGCCTTTAAACAAATGTATGTAGATTGCAATGAGGGAGATACCGTTCTTGTCAAAACAACAGTCGGTTTAGAAGGACGCGCTATTCGTAATCCATTTACAGAATTAATTTATGGCGATAAAAAAGTTAAGATTAAAAAGTGCTACAATTGCTTAAAACAGTGTTCGTTTCGATTTTGTACACTCGACTCGTTAAAACACTCTGTAGACGGCGATGTTGACAATGGCTTAGTCTTTGCGGGTTCAAGGGTTCATGAGATTAAAGAAATATTTTCTGTACAAACGATTATGGATAATTTAATGCAAGAATATAAGCTAGCTAAATCACTGTAGTTTCACATGCCTCTTACAAAAATGTCCTCAAAACCGGATATGTATGAGGCTTCTTTTTTAACGGTAGTAATCTCCACAATCTGTAACTTTTTCCTCGCTCTCTCGTCTAACTTGTTAACAAGGGGGAGTATTATGAATAAAAAGTTATTTTCCATCCTACTACTAGTCATACTGTCAATGCTAGTAGCAGCATGCAGTGCAAGCAGCTCAAAAGACGAGGCTAAATCTGAAAAATCGATGGCAGGCTCAAATGAGATAGCCATGGATAACATGATGGACCGTGACGCTGAGGAAGCACCATCAGAACAAGCGCAAGTAGAAACCACCACGAATCGAATGATTATCCACCATGCACAATTGCAAGTGAAAGTGAAAGAATTTGAACAAGCACAGCTGAAAATCGAAAAAAAGGTCAATGACTATGGAGGCTATATTGTTGAATCCACTGTCTATGGGCAAGACACTGAGGCTGTTAGCGGAACGATGATCATCCGTATTCCAGAGAAGCATTTCCAAGCTTTTTTGAAGGATGCAGAAGAAGAAGCGACTATCCTAGAACGCAATGTGACAGGCCAGGATGTGACGGAGCAATATGTAGACTTGAAATCCAGAGTAACCTCTAAACGTGCAGTCGAGGCTCGCCTGTTGGAGTTTATGGGTCAGGCACAAAAGACCGAGGACTTACTGAAAATCTCTGCTGATTTAGCGATAGTTCAAGAAGAAATTGAAGTGATTGTTGGCAAGATGAACTACCTAGAAAATCAAACGTCTTATTCAACGATTGAAATTTCCATGTATGAAGATCGTGTCATCGTTCCCGCACTCGACAAAAATAATTTAGATACTTGGGATAAAACAAAAAAACAGTTGGCGACCAGCACGAATTTCATGCTAGCTGCTGGGTCTGGTTTGATTGTATTTTTCATTGGAAACTTACCAGTGATTATTCTGTTAGCGCTTATTGGAGTTAGCATTTATTTTATCATCAAAAGAAAGAAGCCTACTAAGTAGTTGACCTATTCAAAAAATCTCCCAATGCGTTATGCACATTGGGAGATTTTTGCTTACAGCTTGTCCTTGACACGTCGAATCGGAATATCCGCGACGATATCATTGATGACCCAACTGGCGCAAATGAGTCCAGAGACAGATGGCACGAATGCGTTTGAAGCTGGAGGCATTTTAGCTTTACGGATTTGTGCTTCTGGCTTGCCGACTGTGCCAACGACGTCTTCTCTGACAACAATCGGGCTTTCATCGGAAAAGACGACTGGAACGCCTTTGTGGATACCTTCTTTACGAAGTCTCAGGCGAATGACTTTAGCAATTGGATCCGTATGCGTTTTTGAAATATCCGCGATTTGAAAACGAGTCGGATCCATTTTGTTTGCCGCACCCATGCTTGAAATGATTTTCACGTCGCGAGCGAGACACTCTTTAATGAGGTGAATTTTGTAGGCGATTGTATCTGATGCGTCAATGACGTAATTCGGTTTATAACTGAAAAACTTCTCTGCTGTTTCTTCTGTATAAAACATATGCAGTGAAATCACTTCACAGTCTTTATTAATATCAGCAATGCGTTCTTGCATAATTTCTGCTTTCGAGCGACCAATCGTCGATAAGTACGCAACACTCTGCCGATTAATATTCGTAATATCTACAGTGTCTTTATCGACAAGAATGATGCGGCCAATGCCACTCCTCGCGCATGCCTCTGCCGCGAATGAGCCCACTCCTCCAACACCGAGTATCGCGACAGTCATGTCACGCATACGTTGTACACCTTCTGTACCTATTGCTAATTCATTACGTGAAAACTGGTGCAACAAACTAATTCCGCCTTTCGTTAATTACTACGATTTTCGCAAATAAAAAACCTCTCCGCAAAGCGCCAGAGAGGGTTATAAGTAAGGTAGAACAAATCCCGAATGTGCCGTCTTTGTAGTATCGTTTTGAACCTGCAATTTCAGCAGGTGGGTGTCCTATTTGATTATTTTGACGTCCCCCGAAGAAGGCGTGTCATCCTAATCAAAATGCGGGCTCCCGACGATAGAATGTTCGGTCAAAACTGATTGGCAAATAACGAACACTCCAGGATTCGTATTACAGATATCTTACCACACGTTGACAGGCAATTCAATAACTTTATAAGAAGTAATTTCAACCAACATCCCAATCAGTTGCGCCGCGGCATAATTGATTGGGACTGTTGTTTATTACTTCTTCTTCGCCATGACAAGGATGCCCAGTTCTGCAAGTTGGCTATCGTCAACGCGGTCAGGTGCTGCTGTTAGCAAGCAACTTGCACTTGCTGTTTTCGGGAATGCAATTGTATCGCGTAGGTTTGTTGAACCCGCAAGCAGCATAACAATACGGTCAAGACCGAATGCCAATCCACCATGTGGAGGCGTTCCGTAATCGAATGCGTCAAGCAAGAAGCCGAATTGTTCTTGGGCTTGTTCTTGCGTAAAGCCAAGAGCTTTGAACATTTTCTCCTGAACGTCACGTTCGTAAATACGCAGTGATCCACCGCCCAGTTCATAACCATTCAACACAAGGTCATACGCAAGTGCTTTAACTGTTTCAGGGCTTGACACCAATTCTTCTACATCGGCTGGCATTGTGAATGGGTGATGCGCTGCAGAATAGCGGCCTGCTTTTTCGTCATATTCAAATAGCGGCCATTCTGTGACCCACAAGAAATTGAATTTTGATTCGTCGATTAAGTTATGGTCTTTACCAAACTTAGAACGAAGTGCGCCAAGTGCATCGGCTACAACGTTCTTCTTATCTGCTACGAACAGCAACAAGTCGCCTGCCTCAGCATTCGCCGTCGCTTTCAACGCTGCACCCTCTTCGCCTTCGAAGAACTTCGCAATCGGTCCTTTGAAGCCTTCTTCGTCCACTTTCAACCATGCAAGTCCTTTGGCACCATAAAGTGCTGCAAACTCTGTCAACGCGTCAATATCTTTGCGTGAATATTGATCTGCCAAACCTTTAGCATTGATTAGTTTCACTTGTTGGCCGGATTCAACTGCTCCAGCAAATACTTTGAAAGAGGATTCTTTCATAACTTCTGATACATCTATCAATTCCATATCAAAGCGTGTATCTGGCTTATCTGAACCGAAACGCGCCATAGCTTCGTCGTAAGGTAGACGTTTGAATGGAATTTCAACGTCGATGCCTTTGACATCTTTCATAACTTTTTGCATCAATTTTTCATTCAATGACATAATTTCTTCCATCGACATGAAACTCATTTCCATATCGATTTGCGTGAATTCCGGCTGACGGTCCGCACGAAGGTCTTCATCACGGAAACAGCGAGCAATTTGGTAATAGCGGTCGAAACCGGATACCATTAGCATCTGTTTGAATAATTGAGGTGATTGTGGCAAAGCGTAAAACTCACCTTCATGCACTCGGCTTGGTACGAGATAGTCACGTGCGCCTTCTGGTGTCGATTTCGTCAAAATTGGTGTTTCCACTTCTAGGAATCCTTCGCTATCCAAGAAATTACGCACTGTTTTCGTAATGTCTGAACGCATTTTGAAGACATTTGCTAGTTTCGGACGACGTAAGTCCAGATATCTGTATTTCAGTCTAATTTCTTCATTAACATCTGTTTCATCTTCTATCATGAATGGTGGGTTTTTCGCTTCGTTAACAATTGTTACTTCATCCACCTGAACTTCGATTGAACCTGTTTTCACTTTCGGATTCTTTTGACCTTCTTGACGCTCAATGACTTTACCTGTAATTTCAACTACATATTCGTTACGTAGTTTGTCAGCAGTCGCCAAAGCTTCCGCTGAAATATCCGGGTTAAAAACTGCTTGAACGATGCCTGAACGATCGCGTACATCGACGAAAATAACGCCGCCTAGGTCACGTCTTTTTTGCACCCACCCTTTCAGTGTTACCGTTTCTCCAATTGCTTGTTCTGTTAAATCCCCACAATAATGCGTTCGTTGCATTGTCTTCATCCGCCTTTCTTAGCCTATCAATGTTGCGTTAATTTTTGCGACAAGTTCCGTAAATGGTACTTTTTCTTGCGTGCCATCCACCATATTTTTCAGTTGGACGACACCTTCTGTCACTTCATCTTCTCCGATGATAATGACTGTTTTCGCAGTCAAACGATCTGCTGATTTCATTTGCGCTTTCATTTTCCGGTCCATGTAATCCATATCTGAACGGATACCCGCTGCTCGTAGTTCACCTAATAGCTTGAAGCCCGGGCGACGTGCGCTGTCGCCGAGTGTGACAATGTAGACGTCCAATGCCGGCTCCGCCTTAAACGACACACCTTCAGCTGCCATAGCGAGCAATAAACGCTCAATACTCATGGCAAAGCCAATACCAGGTGCTGAAGGTCCACCGATTTCTTCAGCCAGCCCATTGTATCTCCCGCCGCCGCAAAGCGTTGTAATGGCTCCAAAGCCTTCGGATGTACTCATAATTTCAAAAGCTGTGTGGTTATAGTAATCGAGACCACGTACAAGATTAGCATCGACTTCGTAAGCAATTCCTGCATCGTCTAAATAGCTTTTAACATCCTCGAAATAGTGTGCAGATGCTTCGTTCAAATAATCAGCCAAAGAAGGTGCTGATTGAATCAAAGGATTACCACTATCGACTTTACAATCTAGGATGCGTAATGGGTTTTTTTCCAATCTTGACTGGCAATCCCCACAAAATTCTCCTATATGCGGATTAAAGTGCGCAATAAGCGCCTCACGGTGTGAGACTCTACACTCCGTATCGCCAAGAGAGTTAATGACTAGTTTCAACTTCGTCAATCCAACACGCTTATAGACATCCAGTGCGAGCGCAATGACTTCTGCGTCAATCGCTGGGTCTGCACTACCAATCGCTTCCGCGCCAAACTGTACAAACTGACGATAACGCCCAGCTTGTTGACGTTCATAACGGAACATTGGGCCTGTGTAGAATAGTTTAACTGGCTGATCGGCATACCCGAACATCTTATTCTCCACGAAGGAGCGGACGACAGGCGCTGTCCCTTCCGGCCGTAGCGTCATTGAACGATCGCCCTTATCCGTAAAAGTGTACATCTCTT
Organism: Sporosarcina sp. YIM B06819; assembly: GCF_033485175.1. Classification (NCBI taxonomy): domain Bacteria; kingdom Bacillati; phylum Bacillota; class Bacilli; order Caryophanales; family Caryophanaceae; genus Sporosarcina; species Sporosarcina sp. YIM B06819. Next base: position 144,219 of record NZ_JAWLIQ010000006.1, read on the forward strand.
TTTGAACAACATCCGTCGTCTCTCCTACAAGACGTTGGAATAATTCCGTTTGCTCAAAAATCGGTGTGCGGATTTCTTTATAACGATAAACATCACATACTTCGTTAATAATTCGTTCGGCTTGCTGCCATTTCCATGTTTCAGACGGCAAAATGTCCTGCGTTCCTCTTGGCACTTTAAAATTCATGTCCATTCCCCTTCCCAATTAGGTGTTAGTCACTAAATATCAATTACGCCTCGGCGTAATTGCGTCTAGATTTTGAATTGCGCTTGCGTGCCCGCAGGATGCGGGTATGCAACCGTTGCCGCAGGACGCGGCGAACTTAGGTTGCCTTCCTGATCTTTTCAAAATCTGTGACATCCGCCGGAGGCTTTTAACTTGCTTCGGTAGCGGGCTTCTGCTGAAGCAAGTTAAAAATACAAAAAAAGACTCCCATCCCTTGCCTATGCAAGGGACGAGAGCCTTTATAGCTTCCGCGGTTCCACCCAAATTGACGCATCTATCTCGCGTCCACTCAAAACCCGGATAACGGCCGGTTCCGTCTGCACCTACTGAATCATAATCGTTCAGCACAGAGCCTCGATGGTGTTTTTCATTATACACGTCTGTGAGGTGGATTGCAGCCACGTCCGCCTCTCTCTTGTCAGTCCGTTATACAATTACTTTCCATGTCATCAGCACTTATTGTATCTTTACTTAACATCATATTAATGATTCCCCAACAGTGTGTCAACCTTTTTCGATTAATTGTAGTTTTTTGTCCAGAAACCTCCTACAATGGAATACAAGGAGGTTGATATTTTGTCGAAAGTAAGCAAATGGATCATTGTAGGCATACTTCTCTTCACTACATTTCATAGTACGCCAACTACATACGCCAATACGCAATCCGTCGTCGTGGATACGGCATCACTCCATATTCGATCCGGTCCTGGGCTAACCTACGATGTTACAGGCTCACTGAAAAAAGGAACTCAAGTGGTCGTACTATCAACGTCAGGAGACTGGTTAGAAATTAGGGATGGCAACAACTCGGGTTGGATAGCTGCTTGGCTAACGACTTCCTTGGATCAGTCAACTGCAAGCGCTACGACCATTGTGTCACGCGTCGACCAATTGAATATTAGATCGAGTCCCGCCATCGGCTCTGCCGTGTTAGGCCGAATGTCCGCAGGTGACGAAGCATTGATGACGAGACAAGACGGCGAATGGGCTGCCATCACGTATAACGGCATCACAGGATGGGTACATTCGGATTATATTACAAAATTGGTCGAACAAACCATCCCGACTTCAATAACTGAGCCCGTTGAACAACCAGCATCAGCTGAATTATTTACGGTTGCTGTTGGTGCACTCAATGTTCGCAAGAAAGCCGATCTGTCTTCCAAACGAGTAGGACTTATCTCACGTGGCGAGACGTATACCGTCAATAAAACCAACGGCAATTGGGTGCAAATTACGATCGATAACAATAAACAAGGCTGGGTCTACTCATTCCACGGAACACTGTCATCGAATGGGACAAAGACTGCTGGACAACCAGAGACCGGGACAGTGACAATTTTGTCCAATGGTACGAATATCCGTGCAGAGGCAACGACTTCTTCAGAAAGTATTATGCTGGCAAATGCAGGACAAAAGTTTTCAATCATCAAGGAAGATCGTGACTGGTATAAAATTGCTTTGCCCACAGGCGAATCCGCGTTTATCGCCAAATGGGTCGTGTCAACGGGTGATGAACCAGTGACAGCGGAACTTGTCGATAAAGAAAAAAAATCACGCGTTCCTGGCACCTTAAAAGGGCTAACAATTGTCATTGACGCAGGACATGGCGGCAACGACCGCGGAACAACTGGCACACGAGGAACCGATGAAAAAAACATCACATTACTCACTTCTGAACTCCTTGCGGCTAAATTGACAGCAGCAGGTGCCGAGGTCGTTATGACGCGTGAAGCAGATACCTATGTATCGTTAAGAAAACGAGTAGCTATCAGCAGCCAGGTGGGTGCAGATGCATTCGTTAGTATCCATTACGACGCGAATCCTGATCCTAGTGTGGCAGGCTTCACAACCTATTACACACATCCTCGACAAAAAGCGCTAGCTTCTGCAGTGAATGGGGGTCTGGCTTCTTCCGTCAATCTACGTGACCGCGGGGCACAGCCAGGTGATTTCCTTGTCCTACGCGAAAATCGTCAGAACGCGATTTTAATAGAACTTGGTTTTCTATCCAATGCAACGGAAGAGCGGACCGTCACGACGGACATGTTCCGCGAGCAGGCAACACATGGTATTTATAATGGGCTACTCGACTATTTCGATTCTATTGAATGAAGTACAGAAAAGGACCTTCCATAAATGCGGAAGGTCCTTTTCATCTCTCATTTCGAATCTATTATGATTGTCACAGGGCCATCATTGACAAGCTCGACATCCATCATGGCGCCGAAAATACCTGTCTCAACATGCAGTCCCTCTTGTTCTAGCTTAAGGTTAAACGCTTCCCAAAGCGGTTTTGCCTGTTCAGGCCTCGCCGCTTCGATAAAGCTTGGTCGACGTCCTTTTTTCACGTCTCCGTACAATGTAAACTGGGACACTGACAAAATAGCTCCACCCACTTCCATTATGGAATGGTTCATCTTCCCTTCAGCATCTTCCCATAAACGAAGACCCGCAATTTTCTTTGCAATATAGGCTGCATCTTCTTTCGTGTCCCCATGCGTAATCCCCACAAGTAACACATAGCCCTTATCAATCGAGCCCGTCACTTGTCCGTCAACACGAACAGTTGCCGGACCCGATCTTTGTAACACAACCTTCATCCGTTACATCCCCTAGTTGATAATGCGTTGCACAGAGTAAATATCACGAATTTGTTTAATCCGATCGACAATTTTATGCAAATGTGCAATATCTGTAATTTTAATCGTCATATTGATACGTGCAATTTTGTCGCGATCTGCTTTACCGCTCACCGCAACCATCGGCGTCTTCGTATCTGCAACTACCATCATCACTTCATTCAACAAACCTTGTCGGTCAAATGCAGACACTTCAATATCCACCTGGAATTCCTTCTTAGAATTAGCTGGCCCCAGCGCCCATTCCACATCAATGATCCGATCATTCTCTTCATCATCAGCCGTGATATTTGGGCAATCCATTCGATGGACAGAAACCCCGCGCCCTTTCGTGATAAATCCGACAATTTCATCGCCAGGTATAGGATTACAGCACTTCGATAATCGAATAAGCAGATTATCAATGCCTTTTACGATAACACCCGATTCAGTCATTTTATCATGCGGTGTAGCCTTCATATCCTTAACAATTTTGTCAATCGTATCTTGTTGTTCGCGTTCTTTACGCAGTTTCTCAGCCATACGATTGACGACTTGCTGGGCGGTTATACCATTAAACCCGACAGCAGCGTACATATCTTCTTCCGAAGTAAAGCTAAACTTTTCAATAACTCGCTTAATCCCCTCTTGTGTAAGGGTTTCTTTTACATCATATCCTTGTGATTTTATTTCTTTTTCAATCATTTCCCGGCCTTTTATGATGTTTTCTTCCCGCAGTTGTTTTTTGAAATACTGCCGAATTTTATTTTTAGCTTGGGAGGTATTAGCAATCTTCAACCAATCACGACTAGGCCCGAATGATTGCTTCGACGTCAAGATCTCAATGATATTCCCCGTAAATAACTCCGTATCCAGCGGCACCATCTTGCCATTGACTTTTGCGCCGATTGTACGATTTCCTACTTCAGAATGGACACGATAAGCAAAGTCAATCGGTACCGAACCTGCTGGCAGCTCCATCACATCGCCGTCTGGTGTAAAAACGTAGACCATGTCTGAAAATAAATCGAACTTCAAAGACTCCATAAATTCTTCCGCATTAGAAGACTCATTTTGAATTTCAAGAATTTCTCTAAACCATGTCAATTTCGAATCAATATCGCTTGGATGCACTGTCAGCGTTTTTCCTTCTTTATACGCCCAGTGCGCGGCAACCCCAAACTCTGCAATTTTATGCATTTCTTCCGTCCGAATCTGCACTTCGAGCGGATCGCCCGCTGGACCCACAACCGTTGTATGTAACGACTGGTAAAGATTTTGTTTCGGCATCGCGATGTAATCCTTAAATCGTCCAGGCATTGGCTTCCATAACGTGTGAATAATGCCGAGTACCGCATAGCAATCTTTAATACTGGAAACGATAATTCTAACGGCTAACAGATCATAAATTTCATTAAATTCTTTTTTCTGAATAACCATCTTGCGGTAAATCGAGTACAGATGCTTTGGTCGCCCTGAAAGATCAGCACTGATTTCCATCTCTCCGATTTCACCCTTAATCTGTTCCATCACATTTTCTAAATAATTTTCGCGTTCCACACGTTTGCGCTTCATCATATTGACAATTCGGTAATATTGCTGTGGGTTCAAATAACGCAATGCGATATCTTCTAGTTCCCATTTGATAGCAGATATACCGAGGCGATGTGCAAGCGGTGCGAATATTTCCAAAGTTTCAGCTGCAACTCGGCGCTGCTTTTCTTCTGGCACATGCTTAAGTGTTCGCATATTGTGGAGTCGATCCGCTAGTTTAATCAAAATAACACGGATATCCTGGGCCATTGCAACAAACATCTTGCGATGATTTTCCGCTTGTTTTTCTTCTTTTGACTTATACTTCAATTTTTCAAGTTTCGTCACACCATCAACGAGCATCGCAACTTCTTCGCCGAAATCTCGGATGATATCTTCCCTGCTAACGTCCGTATCTTCCACAACGTCATGAAGGAATCCCGCAGCAACCGTCGAAGGGTCCATTTGCAATTCGGCTAGAATCCCCGCAACTTGGACAGGATGAAGAATATATGCCTCACCTGAACTCCTATACTGTCCCACATGTGCAGACTTCGCAGCCTCATATGCTTTTTTGACGAATTCAACGTGTTCTTCATTCATATAGGAGGCGACAAATGAAAATATTTCTTCTGCCGTCATGTCACGATTTTTCGCCATAATCTTTCTCCTTTCGACCTTATCCGCAAAAATGTTAGTATTCCTATTGTATGTATAAAAGCATGCTTATGTAAAGTACTTAGATATAAAAATGTCTTCCGCTCATTGTGCGGAAGACATTTTTTTAGTAAGTAATCAATGATCGTAAGTCATAACCTTGCAATTTTTCACGGCCATCTAAATAAGACAGCTCAATGATAAATGCACAACCTGCCACAACGCCGCCTAGTTTTTCAACAAGCTCAACCGTCGCACCGACCGTTCCACCCGTTGCTAAAAGGTCATCGACTATGAGCACACGTTGACCCGGCTTGATAGCGTCTTTGTGGATCGTCAATGTGTCCTTACCATACTCAAGATCATATTCAACTTCAATTGTTTCCCGTGGTAACTTACCTGGTTTGCGAACTGGAGCAAAGCCCACTTCCAACGCATAAGCAACCGGACAGCCGATGATAAAGCCGCGTGCTTCAGGACCGACGATAATATCCGTCCCCACTTCTTTAGCAAACTTGACAATTTCATCTGTCGCAAATTTATAAGCTTGTCCATTATCCATGATTGTTGAAATATCCTTAAAGCTAATGCCTTCCTTCGGATAATTCGGGACAATCGTTACGTATTCTTTTAAATCCATCATTATTCCTCCCCGTCGACAGTACGATCCTTCACAGTATCAAACCATCGTTTCAATTCCATATATGGCGCATAAAGCAATATTTTTTCAAGCTCCATCTGACGCTCACGTTGTTGATAAGACGGTGCCTCAGAAAGATCTCGTTTACCAACTGTCTCCACAACGGAAACAAGACCATTTTCTATCTTAACAAATCCTAGCTCAGAAAACACCTGTGACATGAAATAAACCGTATCCTTTTTCCACGCTTTGTGGGCAGTCAGCTGGTCTCCATTTTTCGCCATGTCGAATTCCCCACGTTTTTTCAGAAAACTATAATACCAGCCAAACTGATCACGACCCGGCAGGCCATCAAAATACTTGGAATCATTCGCATGGAAATGGGCATACACTCGCTTCGGATTCAGCGCTACAACAAGTTCTTCAAGATGCATGGCATCGTCAGGTATATCTAGCAATACAAGATGATCCGCCTCCGCTATCTTACTTTGTCCGACAAGATGAATCGCAATACCTCTCAAAGAAGATTGGAAATGCGTCACGGTTTGCCCATGAAAAGCCACAAATAATGTGCGGTCCACTGGAATGGTCGGTAGCCATCTCGTCGCTTCACGAATACCTCGCAAGTCAAATAACTGCCAATCATCAGACCGAATATCGCCAATTAATAACTGCGGCTTTTTATTGCCATTCCATTCATTGACTTGCAAGTCGCCAACAACCGACAATTTGACGCCAGGCGTTAGTTGGTCTGCGATATGCCCTAGACTGAAACCAATCGCATCCAGGGAGTGTTCGCCGGCTGCCAATTCCAATTTCATATGATTTTTCGCTGCGCCAATTTTGCGGACCGTCGCTGCCGATAAATCTTCCAGTAAGTACAACGGCTTTTGAAAATCCATACCAAATGGTCGCAATAGTTCCAATGACTCCAGCACACCCACATCAATCTCGTCAATCGACAACGGTACATCGATTGTAAGCTTCGGAGATAGCATTTCATCCGTCAAGACTTGCGCACCTTGGGAATTGAGATTGTCACGTAGCGTATCTACATTTGCAATCGCAAGAGACATCCCCGCTGCCATTTGATGACCACCAAAATGAGGCAGGATATCTTTGTTCTTCGATAACTCCGCAAACATATCAAAACCTGCAATACTTCTAGCAGATCCTTTAGCAATACCTTTTTCTACATCAATCGACAAAATAATCGTCGGACGGTAGTATTTCTCGGTAATGCGCGAAGCAACGATACCGACAACTCCTGCATTCCAGCCCTCTGCAGCAATGACAAACACATAAGGAATGTGATCACCATACGTTTTAGCAATGAAATCTTCCGCTTCCTGACTAATATCCGCGACAATTGCTTGCCTTTCTTTATTCGACGTATCAAGATCTTTCGCCAATGACGACGCCAGTACCACATCTTCCGTTTTAAGTAGATCAACCGCTGGGGAGGCATCACCTAAGCGTCCAGCGGCATTCAGTCGAGGTCCAATCATGAAACCGATTGACTCCTCTGATAGCATTGCTTGCTCCGTACCTGCGATGCGTGCAAGCGCTTGTATCGCTGGGCGCTTTGATACACGCATGTGCTTAATGCCTTCTTTGACAAAATAACGATTTTCTCCGCGTAACGACACAAGATCCGCTACAGTACCGATAGCTACGAGTTCGATTAAATCTTGCGGGACTTCACCTAGTAACCCACAGGCAAGCTTAAACGCCACACCGACACCTGCAAGGTCGCCGAAAGGGTAAGCCCCATCTGGGTGACGCGGGTGGATAATGGCATCTGCTGGTGGCAGTACACTGCCGATTTCGTGGTGGTCTGTCACAATGACGCCTAGTCCAAGCGTCTTAGCATAAGCAATTTCGTCAATCCCTGAAATGCCGTTATCGACCGTCACAATGAGTGACACACCCTGTTCATACAACTCAAGAAATAGTTCCTTATTGGGTCCATAGCCGTGTGTAAAGCGATTAGGAATGGCAAACAAGACATCTGCCCCCATTCGCTCAAGCGCCGTCATCAACACCGTGACACTTGTCACGCCGTCTGCATCATAATCTCCATAGACCGCGATTTTTTTATTAGCGGCGATGGCTTTTGTAATCAGCTCGACAGCTTTATCCATGTCATAAAGTAAGTAAGGGTCATGCATAGCTGATGCATCCATATGTAAAAAAGCTTTTACTTCGTCTGGATTCGTTAGCCCTCTTCCAGCCAATATTTTTGCCTGAACAGATGACAGACCGAGCTCCGCCGTCAATATGTTAACAACTTGCTCATCCGGCCGTTGCACTGTCCATCTTTTCATTGATTCAATCAAAATCTTTCACATCCTCACGTTCATTATAACGGATGCGCAGAGCATCTGAAAGAAAAGTTGCTGGTTACGAACATATCAATTACGCCTTGGCGTAATTGCGTCCAGATTTTGAATCGAGCTTCATCGATTCAAAATCTGTGACATTCGTCGGAGGCTTTATCAGGGAGGAATTGAACTGTATTCCTCCTAATTCAGCATTTGAACAACCGCTGAATAAAGATAAAAGCACCTTGCTGAATATAGTTCCAGAAAGGTGCTCTTTTGCATTAGTCCTCTAGCGATCCTGCGACGTCCTTTTGTTCTACATTTGCAATAGACTTTGGCGCAATAGGCTTTGGTTTTTTTTGCAGCTCTGCTATTTCATTTTGTTGCGCAGCAATTGTTTGCTCTTTCAGTGTGATTTCTTTCTGCAATTCTTTCACACGATGATTGGACTGAACCGTGCGGAACATCGCCACAAAAACACTCACCATTGCGCCCAATAGAGCCGAACATAAAATTACCATAACGAGCGGCAAATCTGTTTTACCAAAAATATAATTCACTTGTACAGACTCGATATTGAAGATAGCAAAAAGAGCGATAATAATAGAAAAAAGTAATCCGTACAGCAAATTCCACTGAAACTTCATGGCAATTCCTCCTTTATTATCCTTTTATCAATTACGTCTCGGCGTAATTGAGTCCAAATTTTGAATTGCGCTTGGGGCCTACAGGATGTAGGTCATGCAGTCGTTGCGACAGGATGTCGCGAACTTAGACTGCCTTCCATAACTCCTTTCAAAATTTGTGACATCCGCCGGAGGCTTAATTTGAATCAGCAGGAACTTTTGCTGATTCAAATTAAAAAATGGAACAGAATATACTCTAATGTATACCCTGTTCCATGAAGTTGTGAAACCCTTATACGACAGGCTCGTCTGAACCCCATTGTTTTTTCTGTTCATCCGCTTTAATAGGACCTTTTTCTTTCAATTCACGTTTTTTCAGATCAAACCAAATTTGAGCTGAAATGAAGATTGAAGAATATGTTCCCGCAAGCAATCCGATAAGAAGCGCAATCGAGAATGGTCGAATCGATTCTGCACCTAACAGCATCAATGCCGCTACAACAATAACAACAGTTAACACCGTATTGACAGAACGTCCAAGCGTCTGACGCAATGATTTGTTTACGATATCTGCTAATTCTTCTTCTGTCGCAATCTGCTTACGATGGCTAATATTTTCCCGTATCCGGTCAAATGTCACAATCGTATCATTGATGGAATACCCGACAATCGTTAAGACCGCTGCGATGAATGTAACATCGACTTCAAGCCGCAAAATACTAAATACGGCAACCATGAAAAATGCATCATGCAGTAGCCCGATAATAGAGGCAACACCCATGCGCCATTCAAAACGGAAGGCAACGTAAATCACAATTCCTAAAGCAGCATACAGCAGTGCATACATGGCGTTTTTCGCAAGTTCTTTACCAACTGTGTTAGATACCGTTGAAACGTTCGGTTCAGCACCAAATTCTGCTGCCAAATCAGCTTTTAGCTGTTTAACTTCCTCTTGTTTAAATTCATCTTTGTAACGGACAACACCAATGTTTTTTGCGTCTCCTGAAATCACAATATCATCAGATGGATATCCGATTTTGTCTAGGGAAGCCGAGACTTTTTCTTTAGTAATAGAATGGTTAGCCACTACTTCAACCCGCGTACCACCCGCAAAGTCAATCCCTAGATTCAATTTGAAGACACCTAACATAATAATACCTGTTGTCAGCAAAACAGCTGAAATGACGTAAAATTTCCTACGCGTTCCCACAAAATCCAAACGGTCGAATTTCGTTGTCAGGTCTAACGTTTCAACTTTTTCTTCTGCAGGATGAATTCTGTTTTTTGAAATACCGAATAGTCCTGGCTTACCATCTAATAAACCACTGTTCACAAGTAGTCCAAGTAGTAAACGTGATCCCCAAACTGCTGTCAAGAAGCTCGCCAAAATACTGATAATCAGTACGGTTGCAAAACCTTTAACCGAGCTTGTCCCGAATACAAACAACACTACAGCCGCAAGGATTGTCGTAATATTGGCATCAAGAATAGCCGTGAAAGCAGATTTTGCCCCCGCTGTGAATGAAGTCTGAACCGATTTACCAACCCGTAATTCCTCTCGAATCCGTTCATACGTCAAGATATTGGCATCGACTGCCATCCCAACCCCAAGCATTAAGGCCGCAATACCTGGAAGTGTCAACACACCATTGATAAGCGTAAAGACAAGTAAAATGATGTAAATATACACAGACAATGTAATGACTGCTACAAGTCCTGGCAGACGGTAATAGACAAGCATGAAGACGAAAATAAGCGAAATACCAATAATTCCTGCAAATATCGTTTTGTTCAATGCTTCGTCACCAAACTGCGCTCCGACTGAAGTTGAATAGACTTCTTCCAAGTGGACAGGTAGTGCACCCGCATTCAAAATACCTGCCAATGTTTTTGTTTCGATTGGTGTAAATGAACCGTTAATCTCGACATTGGATGAAGCAATTGTTTGGGTTACTTGTGGAGCCGAAACAATTTTCCGATCTTTTTCCGGCTTCAATATTTCTGCCGCATAAGAATCTTCGCCTTCAACAAAATCGAGCCAGATAACGAGTAGATTTTGACCAGGTGGTTTCGCTTTAATCTCCGTCGTTACTTCACCGAATTTGTTCGGATCTTTCATTTCAAGTGTCACGACGGGGTTATTTCGTTCACCAAAGTTAGCCTTCGCTTTTCCTTCTTTCAAATCATCTCCGCTTAGCAGGAGATTGTCGTCGACATCCCTAAACGTTAGGTCAGCCTGCGTCGATAACAGTTCACGGGCTTTGTCTTGGTCTTCCACACCCGCAAGTTGCACACGAATCCGATTATTGGATTCAATTTGAATGCTTGGTTCACTAACACCAAGCACGTCAATTCGGTTCCCAAGTGCTTCTGCTGTATCAGCAACGACTGATTCCGTTATTTTTGTACCGCCTTTTAATTCTTGAACTTCATAAAGAACTTCAAAGCCCCCTTGTAAATCGAGACCTAATTTGACATCCTTCAATATCGGATGGGTAGTCGTTCCAATCGTCCCAGCAAATATGACGAGCAGTAATAGGAACGCAACGATCCGTCCTCTTCTTTTCATAATTCTATTTCCCCCTCTTTATGTGGAGACGTACGCCTTTCTGATGCACGTACTCCGAGAACAACATAAGACATTAAACACGGTATGTACATTATGAAACACGACCACCCATGTGTCAAATGGTCGTGTGTAAGTATATCATATTTTCATTTTACAGATGTTAGTAACATTCGCAATTCTTCACTGTTGATATCAGAAAACCAATTCGAACTTCGTTGTTCTTCAATTTGCGTGTATGTCATAAACTCAGCAGATGACACATGTAAAATGTCATGCGCCATTTCATGCATCCGCATCAAAAGAATATCTTTTTTGCGCCATTTTTTTTGAACACAATAGGTCCAAATCGCTTCACTCGTTACCGTAGGATAACCATACAAATGAAATTCGTTCTTTTTGCTGTCAATCGCGGGCAACATATGGACGTACAGTTTTTCAAATTGTTGTGCCATTATCCCATTCCTTTCATCAACAGTCGTAAGTGCGTGTATATCTGCATACGTTTAGTGTATATGAAATGACCGGAATTAGGAAGGAGTTGTTTAAATTGTCTTCATTTATCCGCGGGACAGTTGTTCTAATGGTCGCTGTCTTCTTGTCCAAACTTTTAGGATTCGTCTTTCGGATTCAATTCATGCGGATTGCTGGTGAAGAAGCTGTCGGTATTTATATGACCGCATATCCCGCTTTCATTTTTTTCCTGTCGCTCGTTCAGCTCGGGGTCCCAATCGCCATCGCCAAAGTTATTGCTGAGCTCGATGCCAAAGGGCAATCCGTCCAGCTACCTGCCGTTATGAAAACCGCAACCTTCATCACCATCTTAACAAGCGCGGTATTCATCCCCGCCTCCATCTTGTTCGTGCCTTATTTATCGGAAACATTGCTCGGTAACGCGGCCTCCTCGACAACTCTGTACGTAGGGATTGCAATTGTCCCCGTTGCTGCAATCGGCGGATTAATACGCGGCTATTTTCAAGGCATTGCACGCATTGAAGAAACAGCTTGGTCTCAAATCATCGAACAATTTGTCCGAATTATACTGATTACATGGTTATTGCCTTCCCTATTGATGAACGGTAATACCGCGATGAATGCCGCCTATGCGATGGGCATCACGTTGCTTGCGGAGCTATTTTCTTTGCTCTACTTATTATTCAAATATCAACAACGTAAAAGGCGTGTACCGAAAGAACAGCAGGTGAAGCGCTACCCAATGGAGCCATTGCTCGCCATCGCACTTCCTTCTTCTGGTAGCCGATTATTTGGAACATTCACATGGTTCTTGGAGCCGATTATCTTTCTGAGGGCCTTAGCTATGTCAGGGGTTACTGCTGTCGCCGCCACTTCCCTTTACGGTATCATATCCGGCGTACTCATTCCGTTGCTGTTGTTTCCATCCTTTATTCCTTATGCCTTGTCCGTCGTCCTTGTACCTGCTGTTAGTGGTGCAGCGGCTTCGACAAATAAAGCAAAATTACGAGAACGGATTCACCTATCCCTCCGCTTATCGGCATTGACAGGGGCCTTTGCAGCGGCCGTTTTCTATGTCCACGGACAGGCGTTAGCAGAAAAATTGTTTCATGTAACGGAAGGCGCATCGTTTATGACGTTACTCGCACCGATTTTTTTCTTTTACTACATCCAGAGTCCGCTCTATTCGATTTTACAAGCGACAGGCGAAGCCAAAGCAGGGATGATGAATTCGGTATACGGCGGGATTGCGAAACTCGGTGTCATGTTCATCCTCGCTTCGCAACCCGGTCTACAAGTAACAGGTGCCGTTCTAGCCATCGGTTTCGGCGTACTCATCACATCATTCCTGCATATTGCGACATTGCGTAAAAACAAAGCAACAGCAACTGGCTTCACCATGTTCGCCATGCCTTACGCATCCTTCATTATGACCGCCATCATGCGTCCGATTTTCATCCCCATTGGTGATTTTGGCTTACTAATGGAATGCACCATCACAACTGCATTCCTATTAATTATTCTTATTCTAACAGGGCAAGTGAAGGCCAGTGATTTCCTCCTGTTTAAAAAGTTGGTAAAAATTCACTGAAACTTTTCTTTCAGCTGATATTTCAACTCACCATTTTCAAATGAGCCATAAAAAATTTGCTCCACATCATTGACGCCTTGATTTTTCAGTTCCTTTACAAGCCACTCTTCTGTTCGACCTATTATCGCTAGATGCTTATGTTGGATAACACCGTCTGAAATCAGCGCAAGAACGGGTTGAACATCATCATGCTTGAATACTGATAAGTTGCCGGACGTTTCTAAATAGGCGAAAGACACTTCATGCACAGAGCCAATTTGCTGCTCACGTAGCTGTTGGAATAAATCATCGAGATTATAGCGCTGTTTGCGCATTTCATGTTCCAATATTTGGCCATGCCGAATAATAATGGTTGGATCACCGTCTACAATATCCCTAAACTTTTTGCTTTTCAATGAGAAAAAAGAAGATAACAATTGAATCAATAATAAAATAACCATTGGAATGATGGATTGCAACAGTTCCTGATCGGGAGAATCCAGTGCAAACGCAGCTACCTCTGCCATAATGACGAAAACAACAACGTCGATGACACTTAGTTCGCCAACTTCCCGTTTCCCCATGATTCGTAAAATAACGACGATGAGGATATATAATAATACAGTTCGATAACTAATGATGAGTAAGTCGTGCATAAACATCCTCCCTTTTCCATGAAGGATGCCCTTTACACTCCGGCTTGTATACACGATAGACATAGAAAAAGGCGATTAGCTAGGCGGGAAATTCCCCATCTAGCCAATCGCCTCTTCTATTACTTAAAGAGCCGTTTTTGAATCGACTACACGTCCAACTGCTTGTCTATCGAATTGCAGTGTCGTGCCTTCAGAAACGTTAAGGAATACCGATGAGTCATCGACAGCATCGATTGTTCCGTGAATTCCACCAATTGTAATGACTTTATCGCCGCGTTTTAAGTCGCTTTGCATCTGCTTCGTCGCTTTCTGTCTCTTTTGCGCCGGCCTGATTAACAAAAACCACATAACTGCGAACATCGCCACGAACGGCAATAATCCAGCTAAACCTTCCATTTATTTCATCCCCCTTTCAACCTCGATTCATTATACAAGATTTAAAAGTTTTTTGCATTCGGTTTGTTGAATCCATAGCTTTCAAAAAACTCTTCGCGGAAATCTCCGAGACGATCATTGCGAATCGCATCCCTGACTTGCTCCATTAAATTGAGCAAGAAATGCAGGTTATGATGCGTTGTCAAACGGATACCAAACGTCTCCTCCGTGCGGATTAAATGATGAATGTAAGCCCTGCTATAATTTTTGCAAGCATAACAATCACAGTTTTTATCAAGTGGACCGAAATCATTTTTATATTTCGCATTGCGGACAACTAAACGCCCTTCACTCGTCATCAACGTACCGTTACGTGCAATACGCGTTGGTAATACGCAGTCAAACATATCGATTCCGCGAATGGCACCATCAATTAGTGAGTCAGGAGAACCGACTCCCATTAAGTAACGCGGTTTATCTGCTGGCAACAATGGTGTCGTATACTCTAGGACGCGGTTCATTATATCCTTCGGCTCCCCAACAGATAATCCACCAATCGCATACCCCGGGAAATCAAGTGCAACAAGATCCCTCGCACTTTGCTTACGCAATTCCTCAAACTCGCCACCTTGAACAATGCCGAATAACGCTTGCTCTTCAGGACGAGCGTGTGCCGCTAAACAACGCGCCGCCCATCTCGATGTTCGTTCCACACTTGCCTTCATATACTCATACGTTGCCGGGAATGGTGGACATTCATCGAACGCCATCATAATATCCGGACCGAGTGCATTTTGAATTTCCATCGCTTTTTCAGGACTAAGGAATAGCTTGCTACCATTCAAATGATGTCTAAAATGCACGCCTTCCTCTTCAATCTTACGGAATTTGCTCAATGAAAACACTTGGAAACCACCTGAATCGGTCAAAATAGGTCTGTCCCAATTCATGAATTTATGCAAGCCGCCCGCTTCTTTCACAATGTCATGCCCTGGGCGTAGCCATAGGTGATACGTGTTACTTAAAATAATGCCCGCACCAATGTCTTTTAATTCTTCTGGTGACATCGTCTTGACGGTTGCCTGTGTACCCACTGGCATGAACGCAGGCGTTTCAAATGAGCCGTGTGGTGTATGGACGACGCCAAGACGCGCCCCCGTTTGTTTACAAGTTTTAATATGTTCATAAGTAATTGCTGCCATTAATTTGATTCCTTCCTTTGTGACGGTTTGATGAACATTGCATCTCCAAAACTGAAGAAGCGATACTGTTTCTCGACCGCCTGTTGATATGCCGCAAGAATATGTTCTCGCGTTGATAATGCCGAAATCAGCATAATAAGCGTTGATTTTGGCAAATGGAAATTGGTCAAAAGTCCGTCGACAATGCTAAATGTATAACCTGGGTAGATGAAAATCGAAGTCCATCCACTTGTCTCAATAATTTTACCATCATTCGCTGAAGCAATGGTTTCCAATGTCCGTGAAGATGTCGTCCCTACCGCAATAACGCGACCACCTTGTTCTTTCGCCTTGTTAATCGCATCCGCAGTTTCTTGCGTAACTTGGTAATACTCTGCATGCATCGTATGATTTTCAATTGTATCCGCACTCACCGGGCGAAACGTTCCCAGGCCCACATGCAACGTGATAAAAGCAATGTGAACCCCCTTCGCGCGCATGCTGTCCAAAATGTCGTCTGTAAAATGCAGTCCTGCGGTCGGTGCCGCTGCCGAACCACGCTCTTTCGCAAACACGGTCTGATAACGCGCCTGATCATCCAACGTTTCCGTAATATACGGTGGTAACGGCATTTGCCCAAGTGCATCTAAAATTTCATAGAAAATCCCATCATAGATGAATTTGAACGTCCGTCCGCCTTGCGCCTGTATCCCTGTACACTCTGCTTTTAATCGACCATCTCCAAAAGTCACAATCGTTCCCAGTTTCACACGCTTTGCCGGTTTGACGAGCGTCTCCCACTCATTAGCAACTATTTCTTTCAATAATAGCACTTCAATTGTAGCACCTGTCTCCTCTTTGACACCCATCAGACGTGCTGGCAAAACGCGCGTATCATTTAATACGACTATATCGCCTGCCTCAAGCTCCTCCAACAAGTCAGGAAAATGACGGTGTTGTACGTGTCCCGTTACTTTATCAAGCACCATTAGTCGGCTCGCCGTGCGGTCTACTAGCGGCGTTTGTGCAATTAGCCGTTCCGGTAAATCAAAATCAAAATCATTGACATCCATCTTCTATATTATCTCCCTTTATTTAAAAATCAATTACACCTTGGCGTAATTGTGTCCAAATTTCGAATTGTGCCCGCAGGATGCAGGTATGCAGTCGTCGCGAACTTAGACTGCCCCAATTGACTCCCATTAAAATTTGTGACATCCGCCGGAGGCTTTGGCCAACAGGGGGGGAAGGATTGAACTACATCCTTCCTTGTTGGTCCAATTATTGGTCATATCCTTCTGGAACGACATAACCAAAATGCTCATATGCCAATCGCGTCGCCACACGTCCGCGTGGAGTTCGTTGAATAAAACCAATCTGCAACAAATACGGTTCATAGACATCCTCAATCGTCACAGATTCCTCACCAATACTTGCCGAAATCGTATCAATACCGACAGGTCCACCACGAAAGCGCTCAATCATTCCGGTGATCAACTTGTGATCGATATGATCCAGACCATGCGAGTCCACTTGTAGCATTTCAAGAGCTTGCTGCGCTGTTGTAACAGTAATATTACCATTGCCTCTCACTTGCGCAAAATCACGCACACGGCGCAACAACCGGTTGGCAATACGTGGGGTCCCCCTTGAACGACGGGCAATTTCTATAGCAGCTTGTTCATCAATCGCTACTTCAAAAAGACCTGCACTGCGCACAACAATTTCCTTCAGCGGCTCTACTTCATAAAATTCAAGACGCAGTGGTACACCAAACCGATCGCGTAAAGGCGCAGACAAAGCCCCAGCACGCGTCGTCGCCCCAATTAATGTAAACGGTGGCAAGTCCAGACGAATCGACCGTGCTGAAGGACCTTTTCCTACAACAATATCGAGACAAAAATCTTCCATTGCCGGATATAGTACTTCTTCGATCGCCCGATTCAGCCTGTGAATTTCATCGATAAATAACACATCGCCAGGCTCAAGCGAAGAAACAACCGCCGCCAAATCACCAGGACGTTCAATAGCTGGGCCACTCGTCATACGGATATTGACATCCATTTCATTGGCAATGACGCTAGCAAGTGTCGTCTTCCCAAGTCCAGGTGGTCCGTATAACAACACATGATCCAAGCTCTCACTGCGCCCTCTTGCCGCCTCGATGAAAATCCCTAGATTGTCCTTCACCTTTTCCTGCCCGATATACTGACTGAGAAACTGTGGTCTTAGCGACTGCTCGAAACGCTCGTCAAAATTGGATGCTTCTCCAGAAATAACCCGTTCTTCCATCGTCCGCCCCCCCTTTCCAGCTTCAGCAATAATTACTATTGTTTCAACAATAACCGCAAAGCTAATTTCATATAACCTTCTGTATCTAATTCTTCCTTCTCCAACTTCGGTTTCACTTTTGTCAATTCACGCTGAGAATAGCCAAGTGCCTCTAATGCTAAAACTGCTTCATCCAGCGCACCGTTTTCCGCCATCGTCAGTAGCGTTACGTCATCGTCCGGCAGTTCGATTTCGCTGAACAAATCAAATAGCTTGCCTTTCAAATCGAGAATCATTTGGCGCGCCGTCTTTTTCCCGACACCCGGAAATTGAACCAAAAATGTCTCATCTTCCCGTTCAATCGCCCCAATGACTTGAGAAGGAATACCACTAGCCAAAATCGCCAAAGCCCCTTTCGGACCAATACCCGAAACGGTAATTAGCTTCTTAAACAATTCACGCTGCTCCAATGATTTAAAGCCAAGTAGCAACTGAATATCTTCACGGACATGCAAATACGTAAACACTTGTTGAATCTCATCTGTCTTATGAAACGCATACGGATTCGGCGTCATAATGAGCCAACCAATCCCGCCTTGTTCCAACGTAATATATTCAGGCGTCACACGTGTAATCTGCCCTTTTATGTAGTCGTACATATTATCTGCCCCCTATATGGTCAAAACTGATTATACCATACGAACGCACTTTCTACCTTTAAGAAAGTTAAACAGGGATGGTAATCAGAAAAGTTGTTCCTTTTCCGACCACACTTTTCACATCAATCTTCCCTTTTACATTACCAATCGTGCTGTAAACCATTAACATCCCCAGGCCTGTCCCCTCTTTTTTAGTAGAGTAATAGGGTTTTCCAAGCTGTACAATTTCTTCCCTAGTCATACCGACTCCGCAATCAGAAATTTTGATCATAATATTCTTCTTGTGCTCCGCAACATCAATCGACAGCGCGCCACCATTGTCTGCCATCGCTTCAATCCCATTTTTAAATAGATTGATGAAACACTGCTGCATTTGATTCTTATCATATCTTTTCATCAATGAATTTGTAAAACGGACTTGGATATCCACCTGATTCAAATTCGCATAAGGTCTCATAATATTTTCGACATACGTGATTTCATCTTTAAAATTAGCATATACCATATTGGCCGATTGCGGTTTGGAGAATGTCAAGAAATCACTGACAATCAATTCAGCTCGCTCTAACTCTTTTAACGAAAACTCAATATAACTCTTCTCTTCAGCAGTAATCGTTT
Organism: Sporosarcina sp. YIM B06819; assembly: GCF_033485175.1. Classification (NCBI taxonomy): domain Bacteria; kingdom Bacillati; phylum Bacillota; class Bacilli; order Caryophanales; family Caryophanaceae; genus Sporosarcina; species Sporosarcina sp. YIM B06819. The sequence continues at coordinate 163,216 of NZ_JAWLIQ010000006.1, forward strand.
TTGAGCCTTGTAACAGTTGTAAAAATCCATTGGTAACAGTTAGTGGATTACGAATTTCATGAGCAATGCTTGCTGACAAATCACTAATATCCCTCAATCTTTCCGAACGCAAATACAGTTCACGGGTTTTCACATTAGCGATAACCTTCTCTATTAAAGACATAATAACCGAAGTTACAATGATGTGAATAACTAACGCATAAACAGTTAATGGCAAAAACTCACCCGTTAAATTAGAGTATTTAAAACTTAACGTGAAAAAGTAACATGCCATCACGAGAAAAGTAACCACTACTGCATACAGAACTCTACCTTTTGCACTTTTCCCCATAAACCATCTATTCAAATACGGCACGACAATAAGAATAATCGTCGAGAAAACAAGCGATTGGTAAATCCCTTCTCCTCCGATGAAAAATCGGTAACAATTGAGAACAAGATAAAGGGGGAAAACCGTTCTATAGCCTCCAAAAAGGGCCACGATTATAAATGGAATATATCTTAAATCAAATATAGCGCCCATTTCCAAGTTAAACGGGAAGGCCATACAAAACACGAGCGTAACAGAAGAAAGGAAAATAAGTAAATATTTATTAGTTTTTGTTAGCTGATTTTCAAAAAACATAACAGCCAGTAAAACTGGCATTAGTAAAAACAATACATTCAACAATAATGTTTCAATCAAGCTAAACTTCCTTTCAACGACGGTTATTACCCAATCAATAGTTTTTAGTTGCCCTTAGAATTGTACACTATTTCCCGCTGTAAAATGTATCTTATTTTTCATTGACCAAATTAAATACCCATCCACTCTTGCATCGTGGATGAGTATTCGTATGGATCCTATTCAACTATCACTCTGCCGCATTGTGGTAGATGTCCTGCACATCATCATCATCTTCCAATGCGTCAATCATCTTGTCAAATAACTCTTCATTATCGGCTGAAAGCTCCGTATACATTGACGGAATCATCTCGATTTCTGCTGAAATAAAGACAATACCTTTCGCTTCCAGTGCTTCTTTCACCGTTAAAAAGTCAGAAGGCTGTGTGACAATTTCAAAACCTTCATCTGTCGATTCAAACTCATCCGCACCCGCTTCAAGCGCGGCCATCATCACCGTATCTTCATCGGTACTTTCCGTTCGTTCAATGAAAAGACGTCCTTTGCGGTCAAACATATAACCAACCGAACCACTTTCTCCAATACTGCCGCCATTTTTGTTAAATGCGACACGTATATTTGGAGCTGTTCGATTACGATTTTCTGTTAGACAATAAACAAGTACAGCGACTCCACCAGGGCCGTAACCTTCATAGATCACTTCTTCGTAGTTCTCATCGGCACTAGCACCCGTTGCCTTGTCAATCGCCCGTTTAATAACGTCATTGGGGACGTTCGCACCTTTTGCCTTGTCAATCGCTAGACGAAGTGCCGCATTCAATGCAACATCCGGTCCGCCCGATTTTGCCGCTACAAAGATTTCCTTGGACATCTTTTGAAAAATCTTTCCTCTTTTTGCATCTTGTGCACCTTTACGGTTTTGTATATTCTTCCATTTGGAATGGCCTGCCACACTGACTACCCCCTATATGTTTATCCGTTCCACATCATACCATAATTTCGGCCAATGTGAGAGCGCGGACTCTGTAAAAGGGATTAGTTGCTTCGCCTGCCTTTCCCTAGCTGCTGGCGATAGCGTGAAAAAGTGGAGCCATTCACGTAAAAGTTCATTCGGAAACAATAGCAAAGTCTTGGATGCCGAGTCCAACTTTTTCAAGGAAGGCTGTTCATCAAACAAAAAATCAATATCATAATCTATTTGCGGTAGCACACGGTGAATCCACAACGCAATTTCGGTACCAGCAGGCCCCGTGCAAGCTAGATCGAAGTCGATAAAGCGAATGACACCCGTTGCATCGCGGAGAATATTATGATGCACGACATCTCCGTGAAGTAGCGTACCATTCAAAGGGTTCTGATAGGTTCTTTTGACAATACTAATCGCATTCAATGCATAAAACAAAATTTCGTCGACCTGGCCTTTGCCGATATACGCCTCGCACGCACCGCTAATTTCACGAAAACGAACAATCCGATCCTCCCACTTCATAGTGAGAGGATAAGGATGTAAGTAAGGTGAGGCGTGCCAGTCGATTTGTGCCTGTGTCGCATGAAGGGCATGGAGGGCCGCAAGCGAATCCGTCCGATCTGCCCTTTTTTTGAAATTGACTGCTTTTGCACCGTCCAACCATGGTTGAATAAACAGCAATCGGTCTTCTTCATACATAACTGGTACGATATGCAAAAACGACGCCGAATGGAGCTCGTCATGAACATGCTTTACTTTCATCGCAGTGGAGCTAGATTGATAGCGTTTCACGGAAAAACGATTACCGTCCTTCTCCAGCTTCCATACATTTTCTTTTATTTTTTCTAATTTCCCCTCCTGTGCCATACGCCTATCAATACGATCCGTACCAATTGGAGCCCTGATAAGGTGTAGGCATCATTTGGTAAGGCATTGGCTGCATGGTTGGCTGACAATTACATGGATGACCGATGAATAGCGGCATCATCATTGGATGCTGATGATGTTGGCTGTTATGTCCATCACAACCACATCCACAGCCCTGCTGATAGGCTGGGAATGGCATCATGGGAAAGCCTTGTTGCATTGCTGGCGATAGGGCTTGCGGAATATAGCCTTGCTCCGGCGGACACCACGGTGACGGCTGTAGATTCCATTCCGGGGATTCTTCGCACAGATTATCAGGTGATTCCATCAGTTTCCAACCTTCTACCATAGGAACTTGTTGCGGCATTGTGGCAGGTCCTTGGCTAGAGAAGATTGGTGATTCTTCGCATTCTTCTTCTTCGTACATTGGGAATTGTGTGGATGGTAACGATGGTGTTGGCAACGGCATCGGTGCCGGTTGCTCAGCAGCCGGTGGGCACGGCATCGCTTGGATTTGCCCAGAGTGCATAAACGGATGACAATCTGCATCGAAAATCGGCATCCAGCCACACGGTATCATTGGATGCATACATAGCTGCATCGGTAACATTTGTGCTGGCGGCATCGGCATAGGCATCGGTACAGGTGGTGGAGCTGGTAAAGACGGCGTTGGTAACGGCAGTGGTGGCTGCACCTGTACTGGCGGTGTTGGCATTGGCGCTGGTGGTATCGGTGTTGGCACTGGCGGTCTTGGTGTTGGATGTGTCGGCTTCGATGGCTGTGTTGAGATTGGTGGCACTGGTTTTGGAAGTGTCGGCTTTGCTGGATGTGTTGGTTTCGCTGGATGTGTTGAGACTGGTGGCGCTGGTTTCGGATGTGTCGGCTTCGCTGGTTGCGTTGGGACTGAAGGTACTGGTTTTGTATGTGTCGGCTGCGCTGGGTGTGTTGGGACTGAAGGTACTGGTTTCTGATGCATTGGTTGCGTCGGTTTTTGGTGTGTTGGCGGTGCAGTTGGATGAGTCGGTTTCACCGGAACCTTTCCATGTTCGGGATGCTTGATGTGCTCTTGCTTCCCTCCATGTGCTTTGTTCGGTAGAAATATTTTCATCCCGGGCACGATATAATCAGGATTCGCAAGATGTGCATTGACCCTTTTCAACTCTTCAAACGGGATACCATATTGACGCGCGATCTTCCACAGCGTATCCCCTTTTACAACAATATGGACTTCCACTTAAAAAATTCCCCCTTCCGTCAATCCATCGTATGAACGGACGCCCGTCTTTGTGACGCACATATTTTATGTGATGTCCCCTCTTGCTATGTATATGCTGGGCAGGGCGTTTTATTCAGAACTTCGGGTGAGATTAATTATTTGGATTTAGTATCTTTGCGCGCGGGGGAGTAGTTTATGCGCGGACAGCGACTTTGCGCGCGTGTAGCTGTTTTTGCGTACAAATCCATCCACACATCATTCAAAACAGAAAAACCGCCTGCATCATTTTTCAATGACGTGACGGTAATTGAGTGTATGTAAAATAGGAACCAAAGGAGCGGACTGAACAATTGAGTGCAGTGAGTTCTTCTATCGCACCTTGCATCATCGGGTGATCTTCGGCTTCCAACACATCTATAATGAAAAAGTAATTGCCGAGCCCTGTTTTTAGCGGTCTTGATTCAATTTTACTTAAATTGAGCTTACGCCATGCGAAAACCGATAATACTTGATGTAATACACCCGGACGATCATCTTCTGGCAGTTTCACCATGAACGTCGTTTTCAATTTCGCAGAATGTCCTTCATTTTCCAAACATTCTCTCCGCAAAGATACAACAACAAAGCGCGTATGATTGAAATGGAAATCATGAATATTTTCTTCTGCAATATGTAAACCATATTTTTCTGCCGCTAGCCTGTTGCCGATTGCCGCGATTTGTTCATCTGGATTCTCTGAAATATATTTGGCAGCCGCCGCCGTTGAAGTCGTTTGTATGAGTGGGACACGACGGAAATTATACTGCAAATATTTGTGGCATTGGGCAAGCGCATGCGGATGAGAATTAATCGATTTGATGTCATCGATATAAGGAACTTGCTTATGATTGACCATCAGATGTTGTTCAATGGGAATGGAGATTTCTGCGTTGATGAATAACTCACTACCGTGGAACAAGTAATCAATTGTCAGTGGCACGGATCCTTCTAAGGCATTTTCGAGTGGCACGATGGCATAAGCAACGTGACCCGCTGCTACAGCCTCGATGCAATCGGGTATCGTTGGATGCGACACTAATCCCGATGTCCCTCCAAAAAGAGCGCCCGCTGCTACATGTGTAAATGACGCTTCAGGTCCCAAATAAGCAACCGTCGGCGTGAATTTTTCGTCCATCATACAATATTCTCCTTTCACAGCGCACCTGAACTAATTAATATAACCGAATCTACAAAATCGGGCACTTTTAGTCGTTGCAGAAATTCTTCCATTTTGATTTCCATTTCTGTCACATCGAGCGACAACGTAATATTGGCACGCGCTTGGACAGGTATCGTTTGGTGTATCGTTAAGACGTTACATTTGGCCCCCGAAATAATATGCAATAACGTCGCAAGTGAGCCCTTACGATCTTCAAGTTGGATGAAGATCGTAAGGATACGTTCGCGTGCGATTGATTCGAAAGGAAACACAGTGTCACGATATTTATAAAATGCACTCCGGGATAGGCCAACCCTTCTTGTAGCATCTTGTATCGTCGATTCTTCTCCGCTGGCCAACAGCCTTTTCGCTTCCAGCATTTTTTGCATGGATTCCGTCAGTACGTCTTCCCGCACAAGATAAAAATGACCTTCCCCCAATTGCTTCATAAAAATATCCCCCCTGTTTCACGCTGAATGAAAAGATTTTTGCATTCATCCCGCCACTAAGGAGAAATGGTACTTTATTTCTCCCCTTTGAAAGTGGAGGGGTTCTGCTGAATTTAGATAAAACTTCGATTATTCAAGGAATTCAAATTCAAATTCAAGGAGACGTACTGTATCGCCGTCTTTCGCGCCACGCGCTCGAAGTGCATCATCGACACCCATCCCACGCATTTGTCTTGCGAATTTACGGACAGATTGATCGAAGTTGAAGTCCGTCATTCTAAACAGACGCTCAATTGTGTAACCAGACAAGACGTATGCTCCGTCATCATCTCGTGTGACTTCAAAGTCTGCATCTGATTCGTGTTTGTAAAGCACAGAATGCTCTTCCTCGTCCTTAATTTCATGCATTGGGAATTCTGGCGTGACTTCAAGCAGATCGGCAACTGCAAACAACAGCTCATCAAGCCCTTTGCGTGTAATCGCAGAAATCGGGAAAATTTGTGCATCTTCATCGCCCAGCTTTTCCTTGAAGGCTTTGAGATTATCTGCCGCATCAGGCATGTCCATTTTATTGGCGACAATGATTTGCGGACGTTCTGTCAACCGTAAATTATATTGTGCCAATTCCTCATTAATCGTTACGAAATCTTCATATGGATCGCGTCCTTCAAGTCCAGACATATCGATAACATGAATAATGACGCGTGTCCGTTCGATATGACGTAAAAACTGATGCCCAAGACCAACCCCAGCATGCGCTCCCTCAATCAACCCAGGAAGATCTGCTAATGCAAAACCGCGATGGTCTTCTGTTTCCACCATCCCTAAATTCGGCACCAATGTTGTAAAATGATAATCGGCAATTTTAGGTTTTGCTGCAGAAACAACTGATAATAATGTGGATTTCCCTACGCTCGGGAAGCCAACGAGACCTGCATCCGCAAGTACTTTCAATTCTAAGCTAATTTCTCGATCAACACCTGGTTCCCCTTTTTCAGACAGTTCAGGTGCTGGATTTTGTGGCGTCGCAAATCGACTATTTCCACGACCTCCGCGCCCCCCTTTCGCAATAACAGCCGACTGGCCATGCTCTACGAGGTCAGCAAGAATTGTACCCGTTTCCACATCTGTCACAACCGTGCCAGGTGGAACTTTAACAATCATATCCTCTGCACTTTTACCGTGCATCCCCTTACTACCGCCATGCTCTCCTCGCGGTGCTTTAAAATGGCGTTGGTAACGGAAATCCATCAGTGTACGTAGCCCTTCATCCACGATGAAAACGATGTCAGCACCTTTACCTCCGTCACCACCAGCTGGACCGCCGTATGCGATATACTTTTCGCGACGAAACGCAACCATCCCGTCTCCACCGTCACCACTTTTCACAAAAATCTTTACGTGATCGACAAACATGTATTTTCCTCCTATTGCCCACTTATTGTGAACATCCATTGATGTTGTGAAATTGTTTCTTCTACGATGAAGTTCCCCGTCACTTGTGGGGCAGCCAACATGTTATCCATCACACCATTGACAATGATGGTAATCGACCAATTCGTCGACGTAGCATTGACAGCAATCTGCGCTTCATAATCAGAAGTTGGGTCCACTAATTTTTCCGCGGTTTGAAATACCTGTTCCAAATAGGCCACAACTACTGCATCATCCACTTGCCGGATGCCAGTCGTAATTGTAGACGTGATTGTTTTATGAAACACGCTATACACCCAATCAAACGTCACGAGCCACGCTTCAACAGCCGGTAATCCGAGTCTTTCTAGCATTGCTGTTTGACGCATCGCATCCGTTGTCTCCAAAATTTTTTGTTTAGCTTCTGGTAGTTTACCAAGATCGATATACAGTAAAATTAGCTGAAGTTCGTTCAAAAAATCATGTCTTGCAAATTTTAGCGCCTGTATCAGGGTTAGCTTATCGTTTCCCATTGTCATTCACCGCCAACATTTTCATCTTTATAGTATACCATTTTTCTATCCTGTTTCGCCAACTATCGGTGATATTATAAGACTTTAGAAAATAAAAAAAGAAAAAGGACTGCACATCATATGCAGTCCTTCCTCTCATATGTTTACGCTTCCTGAACTTCAGGGTAAACGCTAACTTTCTTTTTGTCACGGCCAAAACGCTCAAAACGAACGACGCCGTCAACTTTTGCGAAAAGTGTATCGTCACCACCGCGACCGACGTTTTCACCTGGGTGAATTTTCGTTCCGCGCTGACGATAAAGGATTGATCCGCCTGACACGAATTGTCCATCAGCGCGTTTTGCGCCAAGACGTTTCGAGTGAGAGTCACGACCATTCCGAGTAGAACCTACCCCTTTTTTCGATGCAAAAAACTGGAGATCCAAACGTAGCATGTATGCCACCTCCTACTTGTTGAAGATGAGTTTTATATGTTGCCCATAGTCTTGTTCAATCGTCTGTAATGATACAATCATCGCTTTTAGAATTAGCTGTATATCGTAATCTTTTTCGTCGTTTTCCGGAATAATGACTTTCAAATAACCGCCGTCAGTTCCTTGATGGATATCAGGGTTTTTTCCTGTGAGTGCAATGATGGCATTGACAGCACCAAAAGATACTGCAGATGCTCCTGCACAGACAAGGTCTTTTCCATGTTCCGCAAAATCAGCGTGACCTTTCATCTCAAATGAATGGATGTGGCCTGAAGATTGTTCATTGATGATGATCTTAATCATGCCGGCTTACGCGTTAATACCGTCGATGACGATTTTCGTGTATGGCTGACGATGACCTTGTTTTTTGTGGTAGTTCTTTTTCGGCTTGTATTTGTAAACAGTGATCTTTTTAGCACGACCTTGTTTAACAACTTTACCCGTTACAGAAGCACCTTCCACGAATGGAGCGCCAACTTTCACGTTTTCTCCACCTACGAATAGAACTTTGTCAAAAGTGACGATTTCGTCAGCTTCACCAGCTACTTTTTCGATGTAGATTTCCTGGCCTTGTTCAACTTTGATTTGTTTACCACCAGTTTCAATGATTGCGTACATACTTGCACCTCCTCTATAAACTCAGACTCGCCTTCCAAGGTGTTCCAAAATGGATACTTGTACCTTATCAGTGCGGTTGCAGTAGCACGGGTGCTACAAACAATAACATTTGAATATTACCATATAAAAAAAATTACGTCAACCGTTTTAATTTAATTTCTGCGTATGCTCTTTCATATTTTCTAAATCGAAAGGCGGAAATATTTTGGATGAGGAGAAATAATGCAAGGAAAATATAAGGAATGGTTTTCGGTATACTGTATGATAATAAAATAATGGCGACGGAAATACAAAAAATTGAATGGACTAAAAAAAGTGCGCGCGTGCGATACTCGGAGCCATCTGTCTCCAGTAACGCACAAATCGCCTGTCCACCGTCAAGCGGAAGGATCGGTAGCAAATTCAGGAGAAGTAATGCAATTTGAATACGAACGACGTGATCATCACCTGGGAACGGTATAAACAACGCGACTACTAATAATATCCCCGTCGCCAAGGGACCACTTAGCGCGACGATGATACGATTTTTTTTTGGTTCTAGTTGTCGGTTGCTAATTACTAATTCACCGCCATACGGCATAATGATACACGAACGAACACGCATCCCCGTACAATATGCCGCAATCAGGTGACCTGCTTCATGAATGAGTAACGATACGAAAATAAGCGCATACATCGCTATTTCCCCCGTCACAATCAGAAACAAAAATATTGGTAGAAGGACTGGATGGAGCCTAAACTTCATTCATCCACATCCGGCGGGGTGTCCCCCGAAAGATAGGCCGGCAAGAGGGATACATCCAATTTCACCCCGCCGCGTCTGACCAGCAGATACATAGTCTCATCCTCCATAAGCGCCAGCGTGTCCCCTTTTCTGACAGCTGTATACGGGAGATTAAAAGTTTCACCGACAAAACCATACGTCACTTCATCGCCATTGTCATATAACACGGTTATCGTCTTACCAGATTCCCGAGTGAATCCCGTAAAAACAATTAGCCCGCTCCCTTGTGCTTCAATCGATAAAGGATTTGTATAAGAGACTAGCACACCATTTTTATAGGGCTGCATCGATTCATACATCGAAAAAGGATCATTTTGTTCTTTCCCCGCCATCACCGCCACTTTATCTGCCTCTGAATCCTTCACTATCGACGCCACCCATTTCTTCACCGCCACAAAATCCTGCCCCGACGTGACATACTGCGTGACAGGCTGCCGGATCACCTCCGCCTCCTCTAGCTTCGCCACAGTAAACACCCCAAGTGTCAACACAATCGCCACCAACCACTTCGTCCTCCACCTCACCCGGCCACACCACCCGTTTTTTTCAGTATATGACCGACAGGGAAAACAAATGCTTATTCGCAGATGGAAATGCCTGAGCATCACCCGTAATTGCAAACCGGACAACGAAGAGTCCGGTTTGTTTAATTTCTGCGCCATTTGCAGAAATTAAACAATAAATACCTAAGCGTCACCCGTAATTGCAACTCTGAGATTCTAATTGCAACTTCGCCATTCTAATTGCAATTCCGCATTCCACACCCCCAAAAACAACAAAAAACCCGACGCAATGAATGCATCAGGGTTATTTTGCAAATATCGATTTAATTTTGCCGAAAAATCCGGGCTTTCCTGTGTCCAATGACATCAGTGGCACGGATTCGCCAAGAATGCGACGAGCAATGTTGCGATAGCCGATGGCAGCCGGGTTGGATGGATCCATGACAATCGGTTCTCCTTTATTCGAAGAAGAAATGACATTTTCATCATCCAGTACAATGCCTAGTAAATCAATCGACAAATGAGTTGTAATATCGTTGACGTCGAGCGCGTCACCTGACGACATCAACTGACGTTTAATACGGTTAATAATTAGTTTCGGCGGTTCAATGTCTTCCTGTTCGAGCAGCCCAATAATGCGATCTGCATCTCGAACGGCCGAAATTTCCGGGGTCGTGACGACAATCGCGCGGTCCGCTCCTGCAACTGCATTTTTAAAACCTTGTTCGATGCCCGCGGGACAATCAATCAAGATATAATCATAATCTCGTTTTAGTTCTGTAATCAATAGTTTCATCTGCTCCGGATTGACCGCATTTTTATCGGTTGTCTGGGCAGCTGGTAATAAAAAAAGACCTTCTTCAAAACGTTTATCTTTCACCAAGGCTTGCTGCACCTTACAGCGACCTTCAACCACATCCACAAGATCGTAAATGATACGGTTTTCAAGTCCGAGAATGACATCCAGATTCCGAAGTCCAATATCAGTATCAATGAGACATACTTTCTTCCCTTGAAGCGCCAAAGCAGTTCCTAAATTTGCGGAGGTCGTCGTCTTGCCGACACCACCTTTACCAGATGTTATTACAATTGCTTCTCCCACACTTAGCTACCTCCTTTAAATGATGACAGCGCAGGTCGGAGTACCCGAAGTTCCTGAAGACGGTTAATGGCGATAGACCCGTTCGGATGCAAATAAGCACATTCCATTTCTGGGCGTTCCGACAAAACAGTCAATTCATCCGTCATCGTCTCCATTTTGTCCGCAATAATGAGATGCGTCGCTTCAAGCCACGAGGCAGCAATGACTGACTCAACATTGCCATTCGCACCCGCATGAGCAATCCCTTTGAGACGCCCAAGAACGAATATACTACCGGCTGCAACAACACGACCATTCGGATTAACATCGCCGATGACTACGAGATCACCATCCGCCTTCACAACCTGCCCTGACCGGACGATGCCAACAAAAGTTTCAGATTGTTTCTCAAGTATTTTCCGGTTACATTCTTCCATCGTGATGACATCACTCTGAATCTTTGAAACACGTAAATGAGGAGATTTATGAATAATGCTCATAATTTCCTTTAATTCATCTTCATTACAATAGCGGCTACCTGTATGGACTTGCACTTCCGCAAGGCCCTCCAAGCTATTTTCTTCTACTTTTCTACCAAGCTCCGCAATCATATCCGAATAGGCGCATTTGTCATCGAGACGAAGGACGAGCCCATCTTTCGTCCCTTTGATTGCTACATATTGCTGTTTCGTCATTTGTTGCGTCACCCCACGCTCTCTTTCTAATCAATCACGCCATATCATTGCATTCCCTTTTTATCAATGAGGCTTTTAAATATCAGACCAAACATTCCAACAAAAACAGAATTGGCAATCATCGTTGGGACGAGCCTGCCGGTAATGAATTCATCTAATCCAATCGAGGTTAATGATACAAGGCTTGCAAAAAAGTAAGACAATAATTCAAGTACGGCAATGAGGAATAATGCCAAAAACATCACCGTAACCACATTCCGATGAACTTGGCGTATAATTAACGCTGCGATAAAACAAATTAAAGGAAAAAGAAATGCATATAATCCAATAATATCAATATGGAACATATCATACAAGAGTCCAAGTGCAATTCCGTAAATGATTGCGCGCTGACGACTATAATAGACTGCTATAAAGATAAGATACACAATAACAAATCGAGGGACAAGTGTATACCTCATGTCCCCAATATCAATGGGGGAAAAGAGGCTAAAAACAGGCTCCATGAAAAACAACAAGACGGCAACGAGAGGGACGACGAATCGAATCATGATCCCCCCTCCCCCTCAGTATCCGCAGTGTTGTCGCCATCTGTTCCATCCACGATAACCGATGTTCTTTTCGCAATCATCACATGATCCAGCATTGTAAATTCCGCTGCCGGACGGATATAAGCCAACTTTGTTAAGCCATAATCATCTGTCGATATTTCCGTCACTTCACCAATGAGAAGCCCTTTCGGGAATATTCCCCCAAGACCTGATGAAATGACTTGCTGACCCACTTCAATAGCAAAACTAGAATCAATGCGCTTCATAATTAATTCGCTACGCTGGCGGTCATATCCTTCTATAAGCCCAAACGCAGGATCTTCCCCAGGAATAACCGCAGCCACTCGGAAATTACGATTTTCTGTCGATAATAGTTCCACCGTAGCAGTAAACTTGTTAACTAGCACGACTTTGCCAATTAAGCCATCTGCCGTAATGACCGCCATATTCTTCTCGATACCGTGCACTTCGCCTCTATCAATAATAATTTTCTCTTCCCACTGATCGGGATTGCGAGAAATAACGGTTGCATGAATCGGCGCGTACGCCCTCAAATCATCTTCCTTATCGATAATGGCAAGCAGACGATCATTTTCCGCCCGAATATCCGCCAATTCGGCTTGGTTGGAGGCGTACTCACTCAATCTCATTTTTAATTGCTTATTTTCTTCATATGTATTCAAAATCCCATCAATATTCCCGATGACACCTGTAATATAATGCGCCGGCTTCGAGAAAAGTGATTGCCCGAAGCCGACGACGTCTTTCACAATTTGTTCTGGGAGCGAGGCGTTCTGCCGGTCTTTGAGGGAGAATGAAATTAGTGCTACGAGGACAATTACGCCGACGAGCAGTAAAATCAATCGTTTATTTGAAAAAAATCGCGGCATTGCCTGTATCCTCCCTCATTTATCTTGATTGCATCTTTTTAATTAAATCAAAGTTATCCAATGCTTTACCCGTACCGATTGCTACACAATCAAGTGGATCTTCCGCAATGAATACAGGCATATTCGTTTCATCAGAAATAATTTTATCAAGGTTCTGAAGCAATGCGCCCCCACCTGTTAAAACAATTCCGCGCTCCATAACATCTGAAGATAGTTCAGGCGGTGTCGTTTCAAGCGTTTTCTTGACACCATCAATGATTTGCATGATCGATTCACGCAATGCGCCAGCAATTTCACCAGAAGAAATTTCGAGTGTTTTCGGCAAACCTGTCAATAGGTCACGCCCACGAATCTCCATCTTTTCTACCTTTTCAAGATTCCCAGTAACTTTCGCAGAGCCAATCTCGATTTTAATAGCTTCAGCCGTCCGTTCACCAATCGTCAAGTTGTATGTCTTGCGGATAAAACTAATAATCGCGTTATCCATCGTGTCACCACCGACACGAATCGATTCACTCGTTACAATACCTCCAAGTGAAATAACGGCAACTTCTGTCGTTCCGCCACCTATATCGACGACCATACTTCCTGTAGGTTCCCAAACTGGTAGATTTGCACCAATTGCAGCTGCAAACGGTTCTTCAATTGTAAAGGCATCCTTAGCCCCTGCTTGACGTGCAGCGTCCGTTACCGCGCGCTGTTCAACAGAAGTAATCCCGTAAGGAACACAAATCATCACATTCGGCTTTTTAAATGAACCGCCTGCTGTTTTCATTGCTTCCTTCATGTAATGCTCAATCATTGCTGTTGTAATTTCAAAATCAGCGATGACGCCATCTTTCATGGGGCGAGTCGCAACAATCGAACCTGGCGTACGACCAATCATATTTTTAGCAGCACTACCGACTGCTACAATTTCACCTGTGTGTATATTTTTTGCTACTACTGAGGGTTCCCGAAGGACAATCCCCTTACCTTTAATGAAAACTAATGTATTTGCTGTGCCGAGGTCAATCCCGACATCCTTTGATCCAAATCCAAACAAGACTGTTCTTCCTTTCTCCTTAACCGCTCAATTACGGCCTTCATGAAATCATACACCCTAGTATAACGGATTGGAGAACAAAATTACAGTGTCAATCGAATTAGTCGAGGTTTAATGTAGCTTCCACTTTTTTCCGAACACGCAAAGAATACAATAAAAAACTCATCCCATATAGCCCTTCTCTTTCAAACTGATGAATTGATGATCGCCGATGATGAGATGATCGAGAGTCTCAATGCCCATAATTGACCCCGCTTCTATCAAACGTTTCGTCACTTCAATGTCCTCCGGAGACGGCGAGGGATTGCCACTGGGGTGATTATGTGCGCAAACTATCGAGGCTGCTGAACGTTTGACGGCTTCGCGGAAAATTTCCCGCGGATGAACGATGCTAGAGTTTAAGCTCCCAATAAAAATCGTCTGCTTATGCAGCACTTCGTTTTTGACATTGAGAAAAAGCACCACGAAATGTTCCTGACTTAGAGAAGACATATCCGTCATCAAATAAGCAGCTGCATCTTCAGGCGAACGAATGGTATAGCGTCCATCTGAATGCTTGCGATATAATCGTTTACCAATCTCCGCCGCCGCAAGCAACTGAACCGCCTTGGCCTTGCCGACTCCTTTGACGGACATCATCTCTTCAATCGTTGCATCCTTCAAATCTTGAATTTTATCGAACGAAGAAAGGATACGATTGGCAAGCACCAGCACTGATTCATCCTTTGTACCTGTCCGCAACAATATAGCAATGAGCTCTTGGTTGGATAAACTGCTCGCACCTTGGTTGATGAGTCGCTCACGTGGCCTGTCCGCAATATGTACATCCCGAATCATCATTTTAGGCTGAAGGTCAATAGTCAATGAAAGGATCACCGTCCTTCAAAGAAATGAGCGCAAGCCTTCGTAAGTGCTCCGTTAACTTGGCGATTGGCAAGCCCATAACATTGAAATAATCACCGTCAATTTTTTCGACGAGCAATGCCCCAGCCGTTTGAATGCCGTAACCGCCTGCCTTGTCCATCGGGTCGCCAGAAGCTACATAGGCATCTATTAATACATCGTCTAGCTCACGAAATGTGACAGCTGTTTCAACCGAGAAAACACGTAAAGTCCCACCCATAGCAACCCCAACGCCCGTTATCACAATATGTGTCTTGCCAGAAAGCTGTTGTAAAAATGTTTTGGCTTGCTCTTGACTAGCCGGTTTCGGATAATGCCGTCCTTCGTGCACAACAATCGTATCGGCTCCAATCACAATGTGATCACCATACTCTTTGGCAATAGCCGCCGTTTTTCTTGAAGCTAACTCTCTTGCATAAGCCCCGAAATCACCCGTCGTCATCTCAATATCTTCCGAAATATGACTTGGTAAAACTGTGAACGGAAAGCCAAGTAAGCTTAATATTTCCTTGCGACGCGGTGAAGCTGAAGCTAAAATAACTGGTCTAGCCGTGTTGAAATTCATCATACATTCCTCCTTTCCTCCATCATACTGGAAAACAGGATTTGTGGAAATTGTATCAAAAACACAAAAATGAGATTTGGCCTGTTTTTCGCACTTAAAATCCGAATTTGACACAGTTGTTTGTTGATGAATAATGGGAAAGTAGCTTCAAACGAATGACCCGTAAATCTGTTGTAAACGCTGTAATGGTGGTAATATTCTTATAAAAGTCTTTCATTTCCCCTTCGTCTTTTGCACCCTTTTGCTGGGCCACCAAATTTTTAATTTGCCCCATTTCTGTTGCGGCTAGCACTTCATGTAATTTCCCTGCCCCAATCGCCCCACAAGTCGCTATATTGACCGAGAAAGATTTACGAAAAGTCCCTTCGTACTCGCTCGTTTCAATTTCCCCTTCCTTCAAGCCAACTGCTGACCATACGAAATAATTACCGCCTGCATGAATGACCTCGGCTTTCGCCAGTGATGGATCTTCTGCAATAAATAAAGCAGCCGCTTCCGCTGACGAAAACACACCATGCTGCTTCGCAAATAACTTCAATGATTGCTCCTTATCGGTAGGTGGCGTCTCCACAGGTGTTTCAACTGCCGCCGGACCAGCCGTCGGCACTTCCTTGCCACTTGCACTAGGTTCAACCTTCCCTTTTCCAATAAAAAGGACGAGACCAATTACTACAACAGCTGCAACACCAATCACAACGCCATGAAGCATCGCCATCACAACAGTCATTTTCGAATATCGTTTTCCGAATTTCATTACAGACCACCCCGTTTTATCTAGCTTCAGCGCCTAGCGGCTTTCGCTTTTACTACAAGCGTAGCAGACTGGACATGAAAAAGAACAAGACGTATGTCGTCTTGTTCTACAAAATTTATCGACTTAATAGAATAGATTGCCATACCATGCGACAAAATCAGCGCCCCAGAAATAAGCGATGACCGCAGCCACTGCAATCGGCGGACCAAACGGAATCGGCGTTTTTCGTCCTTTTCCTGCCCGTTTTAACAAAATTGTTCCCACAATCGTCCCAATCAGCGCCGCTATAAACAGCGTCAACAATGTATGCACCGTGCCGAGCACAAGCCCAATGACAAAAAACAATTTGATATCCCCACCGCCCATGCCACCTTTCGACACGACCGCAATGACATATAGCACACCAAAGCCAACGAGCGCTCCAAGTAAGCTATTCCACCACGGCTCTAGGGGGATGAACAACCGAGCCCCGAACAACACGACAGCGAACGGCAGCAACACCTTATTCGGAATGAGCATATAAGCAATGTCCGACACCGTAATAATAACGAGCAGCGACATGAATAGTAACGCAATGACAAGCTCCCCACTAAGCCCTAGCTTATAAAAAGACAATGCAAACAGCACGCCCGTGATAAATTCCATAAACGGATAGATGGGGCTAATTTTCGAGCCACACCCTCGGCACTTCCTTTGTAAAAACAAGTAGGAAAAAACCGGCACCAGGTCAAGAGCCCCAAGTTTCCGGTCACATGTTGTGCATTGGGAAGGCGGAGATACAATCGATTGTTTTTTTGGTATCCGCAAGCCAACAACATTGAAAAATGAGCCGAAGACGATGCCGTAGATGAAAAATAATACTACTAAAACCATTTCCATTTAGTCGGCCACATCCTCTGCGTAAAACGTCGTTAATTGAACTGTTACGGGTATTTGTTTATCAGGATCATCTTGTGTCAATTCCACTTCACCTGGTACTTGATTAATAGTAACACCATCGATACGTACTATACGTTCGATTGCTTCTAGCTCTTGTAGAAACAACATCAAATGCTCCTCATCCAAAACTTGCATTTCTAGCTCCAACGACATCAGTTTTAACTCCGTTGGCAATGTTTCAATATTAATAGGCGTAACGGGTTTCTCTCCCTCCGCCACCTCTTTAGTTGTACTAGTCTCTGTTTGTTCAGTGGCTGTAGCCGTTTCTTCCTTCGACTTGAAATTTTCCGCTTGCGCTACTGCTTCATCATAATTATTAAATGTCATCTTTAAAATTTGAGAATCACTCATCACTTCTACCTCATGAATCGAGCGCAATAAGTTATCCAATTGACGCTGGGCAGGGAGCTTTTTACGAAGTTCAAAATCACCCGCACCCCCTGTATCCTCCGCACTCAGTACAGCAACATGCTGCTCCAAAGTCGTAATGTCGGTTTGCAACTGACTAATCGCTTGCTCCGTCTGTTTTTTCGTTTCCACTTTCGGATAAATAAAATAATAATAAAATGCACCTAACAATAATACAACGACAATTCCTAGGAGAACCGCCAATGACTTACTTTCATTTAAAGACTGCTTCATTGGACAATACCTCCCGTACGTAAATAAGTCGGATCAATGGTCACTATAAAGCGATTCGCTAAACGACTGATAACGTCAAATGACTCAAGCGTTTCCTCACTCTCTACTGGATCAAACGTTTCAATCTCGTCCACTTTAATATCTGCAAAATACGCACTGCCCACCAAATCACCCAAATAAGTCGCTGCTTCAGGCATCGTTTCAAAGTCCATAACAAACTCGATTTCATTATCCGTTAATATAAACTCACGTATATAAACATGATCGCCCCGATAGACATTGAGTTCTGCTAGCAATGGCGAAACCGGATAGGTGACTTTTTCTAACACCCCAACCATTGTAGCCAAATCCATTTGTTCAGGCTGCTCTAACTCCGCAATTCTTGCTTCAATCGTTGTTTTATCTGCCAACAAGGCTTGCTGATCCGCCTGCAAAATCTTGACACTGTCCGTCAACGAAAAATATTGAAAAGCTAATCCCCCGACAATAGCTATAAAAGCTATAACCACAAGTAGGGACCCCCATTTACTGCCGCCAGATTTCCGCTCCATTTGCGGCAATAGGTTAATTTCAGGAACCATTTAAGCATCCCCTTTCAATGCTAGCCCAATCAGTGCCGCATGCTTGGCCTCAAATTGCGGATATTTTTTTTTGACAAATACATCGTCAATAATGGCAATTGGCGTCTCATCAATAGCCGACCGCATTTGCGCGGCGATGAAATCCATTTCAGGATGATCACCCATCATGACAAGCTCGTCAACAGATTTCTCCCCTTTATGTAAAGAAAAACGATAGAAATTCAAAATACGTTCAATCTCCGACACTTGGTTCGCTAACGACTGCTGATATTCTTCCATAAGGCCGTCAAATAAAAAGACATTGCGTTCTTTGCCATCAGATTCATAGCGCCAATTACGGGATGACGTTTCCGTCGGTTGATAGCGCAAGAAATCAACATTGCCTTTGGAATAAATGCAAACAGACACTGCATCAATCGACCAATCTGCAATTAAGTACGTCTTGCCTGACGAAAAGAAAGAAGCATGATCCAAAAAGCGAATATTGGACAATGTCCGCACATCCAATACCGTCGGATGCAGGTGTACATCTACAAATAATTGCATCAATTTAAATGCTTCTTCGGAAGGAGCCGCGAAAATAATCGCTTCCCCATCATCCGCTTTAGGATCATAGACATCTATAAGTGGTTCGTCAAACGGTAAATGGAGCGTGCGTCCCAATTCCATTTCCACATAGCCTTTTAATTTATTGGACTGAATATCTTTCGGATGTTCAAATGCCCGCATCATAACAGAATGATCCTGCGCAAAGAATCGTACATCATGCTTCGCAATACGCCAATCTTTCGCTAACTCTTTCAACAACTCAAAAAAAGCCAATTCATCTTGAATGGTTTCATCTACGACCAAGCCGGCCGGCAATGGATATTCATAAATAGTAGCATTCGCTACATCTCCATCCTTGACGATAAAGACACGAATCAAAAAATCATTCAATTCCAGAGACACAACTCGATTCTTTTTACTACCAAACATGTGCTGGGCTCCTTTCCTACAAAACGGTTATTTCATTTACCATTCAGCGCAATGATGAGTCATTACGTTGGATGGTGAATGAAAAGAGAGACTACAGCAGCGGTTGGGCTGCTGTAGAATGAATAATATTTATTAAACATCCCAATAAACCTATACGGTCAGCACTATATAATTTGGGATAGTATTAATAACAATTACCTAGTAATTTGAACGCTTCCAGTTGCAATAGCATCTGTACCAGCGGCTGTAATTTCAGCATTAGTAGCTTTAATGAACTTAACTGAAACTGTAGTACCATTTTTAGCAACCCCAGTTAATTGATTCCCACCATCTATTTTATCAACTTTAAAAGTCGCATCGCCTTTAAATCCGCCCTCATCATCTAAATAACCAGCTTTCAATTGAGTCAATGACACTGTAGTAGCTCCAGTGTCAGTAAAATAAATGTTTGCTGCTGCCAGCGCGTTCTGTCCATCCGCTTTAAGCGCATTTACTTTAGAATTCGTAATAATATTCCCAATCGCCGGAACCGCAATCGCTGAAATAATACCCAAAATAACTATCACTGCCAATAACTCAACAAGCGTTAAACCTTTCTCATTCTTCATTTGTTGCTTGAATTTTTTCAACATAATAATTCCTCCTGTTTTGATTTAATAGCACTGCGACTTGCATTTGTTCTTTCTGACTCCTTTCCAGGGTGCCAGTCACTCACACAACTAATAATGGATGGCAGCCAAAGGTCGCCGCGTCCTGCGGCAAAGGCTGCACACCTGCATCCTGCAGTCGAATTGTGTGAGTGACTGGCACCCGTTAGAACTAGACTTGCTCGTACAAACTAAACATCGGTACCATAATCGCTAACACAATCGTTCCAACTACTGCTGCCAAAAAGACAATCATCAACGGTTCAATCAAGCCTTTCAGCGTATCGACTGTTCTGTCGACATCATCTTCGTAAAAGTCTGCAATTTTCTCCAGCATGTAATCAAGTGATCCTGTTTGTTCCCCAATCTGCGTCATTTGCGTGACAAGTGGTGGGAACAGCCAGCTTTTTTGTAGTGGAGCCGATAATGAACTTCCTTTTTCCAAGCTGGCTCGCGACTCCAAGACCACTTTCCCCATGACAGGATTGCCAACCACTTTTTCAACAATCGACAATGCTTGTAAAATAGGAACAGAACTACTAAACAATGATGATAATGTACGCGACATACGTGCAATGGCTGCTTTTTGCAAGAGCTTGCCAAATATCGGCATACGTAACAAAAAGTAATGCACTTGATAATGGAATTGCTTATTGTGCTTAAACAAATAGTTAAAAGTAACGACTACCCCTACCACGATAATGAGCAATAACCACCAAAACCCTCTAATAAAATCACTAAGTGCCATGACGAATACGGTAATAGCTGGTAGTTCCGCATCGAAATCGGCGAACATGCCCACAAATGTCGGCACTATCGTCAACATGAGAAAGACGACAACGACAATCGTCATGACAAATAGCACAGCGGGATACATCATTGTCGATTGGATTTTCTTTTTCAAATTATGCTGTTTCTCGTAATAGCTGGCGAGTCGTTCTAGCGTTTCATCCAAATTCCCCGTCGCTTCACCTGCGCGGATCATATTGACAAACATTGGTGGAAACACCTTACTACTTTTTGCCGCAGCTCCTGAAAAAGTTGTTCCTGTACGGATATCTTCTTCGACTGCAAATAACGCTTTTTTCAATGTCTTACTCGTCGTTTGTTCTGCCAATATTTTGGTTGATTCCACAAGGGAAACCCCTGCTCGAATGAGCGTCGCAAACTGGCGACAATAGACAACAAAATCTTCGTTTTTCACTTTGCCGCCAAGCGCAAGCTCTTTATGGAAAATGCTATTGGATTCAGCTATTTCGCGCGGATTAATGCCTTGCTTACGCAACTTAGCAACAGCGGCATTTTGATTTTCAGCATCGACAATCCCTTTTTTCATCGACCCTGTCGAGGTGCGTCCACTGTATTTAAAGACCGTCATATAAAGTCACCTTCATTCAAAAAAGGTTTGGCATCGTCATAATGCAATAACCCGCTAGCCATTAACTGCTGGATGGACGTTTCCAATGTGTGCATGCCTAGTTTGCGGCTTGTTTGCATGACGTTTTGAATCTGATGCACTTTCTCTGAGCGTATTAGGTTGGAAATGGATGGTGTTTGGACCAGTATTTCCGTTGCCGCCACACGCCCTCGCCCATTTTTTCTCACGAACAACCGCTGCGACACGATGCCTTGTAACACGTTTGCCAACTGAATGCGAATTTGACTTTGCTGATGAGGTGGAAAGACGTCAATAATTCGGTCAATCGTTGTTGCCGCACTGCTCGTATGCAAGGTGGCTAGTACGAGGTGACCCGTTTCAGCCGCCGTGATGGCTGTAGAAATCGTTTCTAAGTCACGCATCTCTCCAACAAGAATGATTTCGGGATCTTGTCGCAATGCTGCTCGTAAGCCATTGGCGAAGCTTTGCGTATCCATGCCGATTTCACGTTGATTGACGACTGATTTCTTATGTGGATGCAAATATTCAATCGGGTCTTCCAGCGTAATAATATGCTTGGCATAGTTTTCATTGACATAGTCAATCATCGCGGCCAGCGTCGTCGATTTCCCTGAGCCTGTCGGGCCCGTCACTAAAATGAGTCCTTGCGGTTTTTTGGCTAATTCGATCAAAACATTCGGCATCCCTAATTGCTCGATGGTCGGTATTTCGGAAGAGATTAGACGAGCTGCAATTGACACTTGTCCACGTTGGTGATAGGCATTGATACGAAAGCGACAGTACCCTTCTAGTGCAAAGTTGAAATCGGCTTCCCCTTTAGTCTCGAAATCTTCTTTTTTATTGCTAGGCAAAATATGCTCCACCATCTGCTGCAATTCTGATGATGTGTAGACGCGATCCCCGAGTTGACGCAACTGCCCGTCGACCCGAAAAACGGCAGGAATCCCGAATGACAGATGCAAATCGGATGCTTGTTCTTCATATGCTTTGGTTAACAGTTGTACAATGATAGTCGACATTCCTTCACATCCTAATCAGAGGTCGCTACGCGTAGCACTTCTTCCATCGTTGTCAGTCCATCGACAACTTTTCCTAGCCCGTCTTCTAACAACGTCTTAAAGCCCTGACTTCTTGCATATTCACGAATTTCTGTCGGACTACTGTGGCTCATAATTTGCGCTTTGATCGTATCATCAATCGGCAGGATTTCATGAATCGCTAAGCGGCCGCGATAGCCCGTCTGGTTACACGATGGACAGCCTCTTCCCGTCGTGATTGCTGAAATCTTCAAAGCGTATTGCGTAAACATCTTCGTCTCATGCTCATATGGCTCACGTGATTCAGCACAATCTCGGCAAATACGTCGCACCAGTCGCTGTGCCATGACCCCAATCAATGAGGAGGACAGTAAATACGATTCAACGCCCATATCGGTAAGCCTCGAGATCGAGTCAATCGCATTATTCGTATGCAATGTACTAAGCACTAAATGCCCGGTTAATGATGAACGAATGGCAATCTGTGCCGTTTCCATATCTCGAATTTCCCCGACCATAATAATATCCGGGTCTTGCCTGAGAATGGAGCGTAAACCCGCTGCGAACGTCAAGCCGACTTCATCACGCACTTGAATTTGGTTGACCCCTTGTAACTGATACTCAACTGGGTCTTCAACGGTAATGATATTGACTTCCTCATTATTTAAGTGATTCAAGCCCGCATACAGTGTCGAGGATTTCCCTGAACCCGTTGGACCCGTTATTAAAATAATGCCGTTTGGTTTATCTAGCATCGTTTGGAATAATAGTAGATTGCTGTGCGTAAACCCGAGTCCATCTAAGTCGTTTACCGCTCGACTTAAATCGAGAATCCGCATCACAATTTTTTCTCCGTAAATCGTCGGTAACGTCGACAGTCGAATATCAATTGGTCTGAAGTTGACAATCGACTTGATGCGCCCATCTTGCGGAATACGATTTTCCGTAATATTCAAGTTGCCCATGATTTTGACACGCGCAATGATAATATTTTGCATGTTTTTCGGTAATGAACGTTCTTCCCGTAATACCCCATCGACACGATATCGAATCTTTAACTCCGATTCTTGCGGGTCAAAGTGGACGTCACTCGCCCGTTGTGCAACGCCATTGGCAATAATTTGATTAACCAGTCGAACAATCGGAGAATCTTCGTCCGTTATTTGATTTTCAGTCTCCAAATCCGTCGGCGTCAGATCATCCAGTGCATCATCCATCGATTCTTGCAAATCATAATACTTGGTAATCGTTCGATAGATATCATCTTTAGCTGCGATACTCGTCTCAATTTGATAGCCCGTTGTCATGCGCAATTCTTCAATCGCAAAATAATCCATCGGGTCTGCCATCGCTACAAGTAGCTTATTACGGTCTTTTCGTACCGGCATCAAATTCGCACGCTTAGCTAATTCTTTTGGCACAAGCTGAATCAGTTCCGGTTCAATTGCGTATTGGTTCAAATGGATATGCGGAATACCTAGTTGCAGCTCCAGCACTTCAATGAGCTGTTGCTCGGTAATTTTCTGGGCACTTATTAAATAGTCCCCTAGCTTGTCCGCGCGACTCTTCTGCGCAAGGGCCTCGTCCAACTGATCTTGACTGATGACACCCGCTTCCATTAATAAATCCCCAAGCCTTTTACGCTTTTGCATTTTCACCACGGTATCACCCCGTTCCTAATTATTGTGGGTCAGACGTTATCAAATTACCGCCTTTATCATACGTAGCACCCTCTGGGATCGGCTTACCGTTTTCATCCGTCAAGGCAGATTCTTCTCCGGCAGTTGAATCATCTTTATTTGAAGTCGTTTGACTACTTGGTGGGTTTGTCGACGTGTCAACCTGTGGTTGTGGTTCTGTCGGCGTTATCTCACCCGGTTCAATCATAGATACTGGCGGTGTCAACGATGACACTAAAATTACCGTATCGATAGGTGGGTAGAAATCGCGACTAATCACTTCAAGCTCTCCACCTGGTAGCTGCCTATTCACTTGCACACGTAAGCCATTCTTTCCTTCTTCTAACACTTTCTCTTGGCCCGCCGGTAAAGTAGCAGTCAATCGATAAATGGTTCTCGGTTGGACAACTTCCAATTTCAACACATCATACGTAACCTTAGCACCCGATTCAAACGAATAGAGTTCAATGACTAACCGATTTTCTTTTACAAATGCAGTAATGATGACTGGACGGTTCGTGTTGTTGACAAACGCGAAATCCTGCTTCCTTTTCGCATCTACTTTCACTTCAATTCCAGGTACTAAATAGCCTGAAAGACGATGTTGCGAATGACGCTCTTGAATTTCCATTTCTGATTTCAGCACTGCGCTATATAAAGTAGAGGCGATGAAATTTGCAGTTTCTTCATTATATAAATTGCCTGCCTCCATCAATTTCTCCAAGAATGAAAACGACTCTCCATTTAAGAGCGTCGTATCATTTACTGCTTCAATGATTGCTGACAAACCATTTGTATTGACGACAACTTCTTGCGATTCAAAAGAGACTCGACTTAGTAAATCTTTCGTCAAGACAACTTCCTGTGCTTCAACAGGTCCTGATTGCAAATAGCTCGCATGGTTGACGATTGCTTCAATTGTTTCATCTACAAAAAAATACGGAGCTTCCTTCAGCGCTTCATATATTTTTTCATCCACAGATACGTTTAGTGGTAATTGAACTTTTTTATCGTCACTTAAAAAATTATACCATGGTTTGGCAGATGCGCTGATATACTGCTGCGCAGTGTTTTTAATGTCGAATTGGATGTAGTTACTTGGAATAACAATCTTTGCAGTTGTTCCTTGAACGATAAGGTCATTTTCTTTCCATTTCGTTACTTCTGTGGCCAATAGCGCCTCGATATCAGATATTTTTTTGTCCCCAACATCAATTCCCGCTATTGATCCAGTTAACAAATCACCTTTGGCAGATACGATTGAAGGTGGAACAATGACTTGATACAACAGAAAAACAATTAGAACACCCCATGTAATGATTGGATAATAGTATTTCATTGTCATATTGAATTTAACTCCCTTCACCTTCATCTATCTAAGCAATTTTACACTTGTTTCAATTCCCTTTTGCCCCAAGTGTTTTCCGAAAAGATTCTATTAGTTTAGAATTATACCGTAAAAGTAGGAATAAGCAACTAGTTTTGCTAGATTTATTTTACATTTTACTAATTTTCAATATATTTTAGTCCTTTTGTCCTAAAAAACGACATGACCATAAAAAAACATACAAAAAACAACTTTTCGACATAATTCAACAGCCTTTTAGCCAGTATTATTTTACAACTTCACAACTGTTTTCACCAGTTTCACAATATTCAAACCTGTAATTACAAAAAATCACCACAGCCTTGTGTGCTGCGGTAACCTTACACTATTTACTGCCTCTCATTTCATACTGTCATAATCTCTTCCCTAGAAAACACACCTACACGATTCCTGCCCGCCTGCTTACCGCCAATATAAAGAGCCCGGTCTGCATTACGTAACAGTAATTTGGCATCCTCTGCGTCTTCTGGTACAGTTGCGACGCCGATACTGAGGGTCATGCGAACATCCATAGGACTGCGATCTTCTGACAAATCCGGAATGATGCGGAACACAGTCGTCGCTATTTCTTTCCGGATTTCCTCTGCAAGCTCAATCGTTTCCTTTTTCCCTTTGTTCGGGACGATGAACACAAACTCTTCTCCACCGTATCTAGCAAGTGTAACGCCAGGATCCACATATGTCCTAAGAACCGTCGCTAGCGCACATAACAGGTCGTTGCCGCTTTGGTGTCCATATGTGTCATTAATCGATTTAAAATAATCGATATCCAAAATAATGGCGGACAGCGAACTAATTTCACCCGTATGGTAACGGATAATCTCTTCATCCAATTTTTCATCAAGATAGCGAAAATTATGCAATTTAGTAAGTCCGCAGCGCTCGCTTTGCTCAACCGTTTTTTCATACAATCGGGCCTTCAGTAATGAAACTGCAAAATAACCCGTTAGCATATCGACAATTTTCATGTCGAGCGCATGAAACATATTTTTATGATTTGAGGTAAGAATAAGGAAGCCTTCTGTCTTCTTATTACGCTTAATAGGTGCAGTCATCACACTTTTAACCGTTGGCGAAAACTCGAAACCTCTTAAAATACCAACATCTTTTTTCGTATTAAATATCCTAGTAGTTTCCATATCAAGTCCATTATCTAGCAATATCTTCGATTGAAAAACCATTGCTTTCACATTTTTGGTTGCCTGATTATTTTCATACCCCATAAGCATAATAAGATGTGCTCCCGTCCGTACATCTAACACATAGGCATTCTCATAGGACACCACATTTCGCAATTTCACAATGAAGGTTCGAATCACATCTTCAAAGACTAGACGATCTGCAAGTTCACGACCAATCACACTGGCAGAAGCTAGTTTGTCGTTCAGATTATCTGACCGGTGGTAAATTCTACTAATGCGTAAAATAAATAGAAAAGGAATGCCACATAACAAAATGGACTCAATGCCCACATATAAATTCAAATAATATAGCGTAATAGTAAACGGAAAGACAAGCATTGTTGTGACATAATCCCATACTGTAGCCCTACTTTTTATAGCGTATCTACGTGACAACATTGCGAAAAACAACTTTAATAGCAGGCTATTTATTACCATATAAGTGATTGCGTAAATAATGCCAAACAGTATAAAAGAAGAAAAATCCGTTATCCCAATCTCTCCGCCAACACCATGAAACACTAAGGCACTGCTAATCGATACTAATGCAAACATAGATGAATTAATTAAAAAACGTTGCAATGTCGGCGTAGAGGTTTTTCCACTAAACAACAAAATAATCATAGCTATTTGCATAAATACTAATTCGGCAAATACGCCGAATTGAAAAAAGACTGTAAATGTAATCCAACGTTCCAACGAAATCGTTACATTTGAAAGACGCATGGGCATCAGCATTGTAATGACAAGGATAATAAAGTAAAGGGAGATGAGTAGCCAATCGATGTCCCCCGGTGGCATGTGGTCAAAAGCGAAATAGAAACAGGGAGGGACAATGACTATCCAGGTTAATAACAATAGTATTCGTGTTTTTTCTGAAAACTGTATGCCTTCCCCCTCCTTTCTATTTTCTCATTTCACATATGTGGCTACACGATTTCGCCCAGCCTGTTTTGCACCGATATACAACGACCGATCTGCATTGCGCAACAAGGTCATCGCCTCGTCCGTATCATCGGGGGCCGACGAAATCCCCATACAGCATGTAATATGAATCGTTTTCGAATATTTATCTTTATCAAGGTCTGGAGCAATTAGAAAATCATATCCCCCAATTTCAGTTCGCAGGTTTTCAGCAAAATCATAGGCAGCTTCCTTGGTCATCCCAGGCAAAATGTAGACAAACTCCTCCCCGCCATAACGCCCTACGGTCCCTTCCTCTGGGAGTGCAGCTTCCAGTTTCCTTGCCAGCATATAGAGAATGTCATTGCCACTTTGATGACCATACGTGTCATTTACTTTTTTAAAATAATCAATATCGAGCATTACCACAGACAAATTGTCGTAGACGCCACTGTTAAACTGCTCCATTTGATAAGCAAGTCGTTCTTCAAGATACCTATAGTTATAAAGGCCAGTTAATGCACAGCGCTCATTTTTCATAACTGCCTCTTGCATATAGCGTGCTTTTTCCACAGAGATGGTGAAGTACGAACAAAGCAAATCTAAAATTTCGAGATGATAGACTTCAAAAGCCGATTTCTTATTGGAGCCAAGCAACAAGACCCCTTCAATTTTTTGGTTTCGCATAATGGGTATACATAGCACACTTTGTAATTCGCTAGGTGTATAGCCTTGGATTGTCATAAGCCACTCTTCTCTTGCCGAATAGATCATTGGCTCATTTTTTTGAAGAACGAGCCCTGCTAACCCTTGCCCTGAAGCTAATCGCTCCATTTCAATGTTTTTAGGCTTGCCATACTCATAGGAGCTGATAAGTTCTAACCAACCATCCTGATGATCAAAAAGATAAGCAAAATCGACTTCGAAAAGGTTCGATACTTTACTGACAAACGCATCAATCACTTCTTGTTCCGTCATCATCGCGGAAAGTTCTTGCCCGATATCCCCCGCTCGTTTCAAGTACCTATTAATCTTCTCCGAATTATTATAAAGCCGAACAATAAACGTGATAAAGAAAAATGGAACGACTAGCAATAGAAACGCCCCTGACCCGATTATATAAATCATATAATAGAGTGATAATGCTAACGGAATAATGACCAATACAATTGCATAGTCTGCTAGAATTTCATTCGCGGTATACAGTGACCTTATTCTCTTATAACGCACATAGATCCGTAACACAATATCATTAACAATCGAATGAACAAGCTGGTAGGACAAGACGCTCACAAACATCAACCAAAATTTAGTTGACCCAAGTTCCCCACCAACCCCATAATAAGCAAATGATGCTAAAACCGATAAGATAAAAAAGAGCGTCGAGTTAAAGAAAAAACGTTTTTGCAATGTTAATGGGCCGGAAGAAGAAAACAAAGTTGCTAGAATGGCGAATTGCATCACTATTATTTCTATAAACAAACCATACATTAAAAAAGCTGGTATAGTTAGCCACATCACAAGAAATACAGGTGTTCCTTTCCTGATGAAAGGGAAATAGATAGTTAGAAAACTGAGAATCATAAAGATGGCTACATTAGACCAGACCACTTGCACAGGAGGATAATTGATAAAAACAACATACATACCTGGTGGAACGATCAATAACCACAATAGGAAATACTTCATTGTGGACCTATCTATAGCTGTCATTTACTATCTCACCCCTAACTAAATAAGACTAATGAATCAGAAAAGATGGAATCTATATACAACTTAACAAACCTCAATCCATCTGTCACGATAAATTGCTTTAATTCGCCAGTTTACCGCAGTAGTTCATAAGTCCAGTTATCATATAGAGAGAACCGGTTACTACTTTCCTTATTTTCACATCTCTTAATAGTAGTATAGTATCATTGGAGTAATTTGTCATCTTTTTCTCTCCGGAATTGCAATATTCCATCAACCTATCCGCAGTTTCAGCTAGGGGATGCGGGAAGGTTACGAACGTAAAGCTTGCAGCCACGGGTATAAGTTCGTCCAATGTTTTCACAATGTCTTTGCCCTTTAACATCCCTATCACGAAATCCACTTTCTCTCCTGGGAACTCCTCTTGAATGGTTTCTTTTAACATTTTTGCTGCAGCCGGATTATGCGCACCGTCCACAAATACCCCCGCTGAGATTTCTTGAAAGCGAAATGACAGCTGTGTCGTTGCGACGGCCGTAGCTACTTGCTCTTCCTTCAGTTCAACGCCCGCCACAAGAAGTCCTTCAATAGCAACAGCCGCATTGATACCTTGATGAGGTCCTTTCATCTTCCTACCCTTCAACTGGAAAGTGCTTCGTCCTTTGAACACATCCTGACAATCTATCGTGAAATGTTCGTCGTATGTAAATCGTTCACTATTGTTGGCAGCTGCAACACGTTGGGCGACTGCTGACGCCTCTTCAGGAATTGAGCCTAAGACAACAGGTATCCCACTCTTAATAATCCCTGCTTTGTGCTCTGTAACCTCTTCCAACGTTTCCCCAAGAAAGGCAGTATGGTCAAGTGCAATCGAGGTAATGACCGACACAAGTGGCGTGACGACATTTGTACTGTCCAACTTTCCACCCATCCCTGTTTCAAGCAGGACATAATCAGGCGCGAACTGTCTAAACGACACCAACGCTGCGACTGTCAGCAATTCGAAGTCCGTCAGCATGCCGCTTAAACCCGCTTCTTTCATCAACTTAAATGCGTTATCTAAGTCCTCTTGCAAGATTGGTTGTCCATTCAGACGAATTTGATCATGGATATCAAGTAAAGCCGGCGAGGAAAAAACAGCCGTTGACAAACCATGTTGCCGAAGAATCCCTTCCATGAATGCAATCGTCGAACCCTTCCCATTGCTCCCCGCCACATGAATAATCGGCAAACCCTTTTCTGGATTCCCCATCTTTACGAGTGCTTGTTGTATTGCCTTTAGCCCCGGTTTTACAGCGTCATCACTGTCGATTTCCCATCGTTTTTTATATTCATCCATTTTTGGAATCACAGGTACCCCTCCATATGATAGAATCTACATAGGAAAAGTATATCATGGCTGGAGGTTCACAATGTTAAATTGTTGGGTAATTTATAATGGAAGCTTAACAAGCGATAAGTTTAAAGATCAGGCACAATTATTAAAGGAAGCTGCAGAACGCGCAGGTGTTCAAGCCAAACTTAAGAAAAATTTCGAAGTACTAATAGATTTAGATAAAGTGATTGAACAGCGTCCTCATTTCGTTGTTTTTTTAGATAAAGATATTTTACTTGCACAGTTTTTGAAAAATGCCGGGATTGCTGTCTTCAATGACCCTGACGTCATTGAAACTTGCGATAACAAAGCGAAACAATATTTACAATTAGCCGCCTCTGGTGTTCCAATGCCGGAAACAATCATTGCACCGAAAGTCTACCCCGCTTTTACCATTCGTGACTCTGGATACTATGAACGCGTGTTAGAGCGCCTTGGATTGCCCATGATCATCAAGGAAGGTCATGGTTCATTCGGCATGAAAGTGTATTTAATTGAAACGGAACAACAGTTTTATGACAAGACGGATGAGTTGCGTGGCGTTGACTATGTGTTCCAGAAGTTTATTGCCACAAGTCGAGGACGTGATATTCGGGTCAATATCGTTGGCGGTGAA
The DNA here is from genome assembly GCF_033485175.1 of Sporosarcina sp. YIM B06819. Lineage (NCBI taxonomy): Bacteria > Bacillati > Bacillota > Bacilli > Caryophanales > Caryophanaceae > Sporosarcina > Sporosarcina sp. YIM B06819. The sequence goes on from NZ_JAWLIQ010000006.1 coordinate 194,402, forward strand.
ATTGTTGCGGCGATGTATCGCTATTCCGAGACGGATTTCCGGGCTAACATTACCAATGGTGGTGTTGCATCTGAAGTTGAACTAACCGTGGCGCAACAAGCATTGGCGATACGTGCCGCTGAAGCCGTCAGCGCTGAGTTTGCAGGGGTCGATTTACTATTTGGAGAAAACGAAGAACCACTCGTCTGCGAAGTGAATGCAGCCGCACATATCCGCAATATCTACAACGTCACTGGCGTCAATGTAGCGGATGCGATGATGGCTTACATTTTGAGGAAACTCGGATGAAAGGTGCTATTTACTACTCGGAAAACGAGTCGGTCCGCAACCGGTTGTTTATCGATGATTTAATGAAAGAAGCGGAACAGATTAACATTGACCTTCGCCTAATTGTTGGAGATGAACAACCCGATGCAGATGTAGATTTCATCCTTTTTCGAGATCGCAATCCTGCGCTTGCCACAAAATTTGAGCGAGAAGGTTTTCGATTGTGTAACCGTGCTGAAGTCAACCGTATTGCCAATGACAAACTGAAATCATTTGAACTCGCTACCCTACTCGGTGTTGCGGCAGTGCCGACAAAAAAAGTGCAGCATATCAATCAGATTGATACATATCCCTGTGTCTTGAAAACGGTGGACGGGCATGGCGGTCAAGAAGTTACCCTTTGTACATCCGCGGCGCAAGTGGAAGCTTTCTTCACACAGTTCCACGACCATACCATCATTGTCCAACCGTACATCGAATCCGGAGCGCGTGATATCCGCGTTTTCATGATTGGCGAAGAAGTTATTGGAGCTGTCAAACGAACAGGCAACGGCTCATTCAAATCAAACTATACACTCGGTGGCTCTGTCGAAAAATATTCACTTGCCAGCTGGCAAGAACAAGAAGCTAAACGCATTGCCAAGGCACTGAACAGTGACTACATCGGCATCGATTTCATCTTACTACCCGACGGCAGATGGCTGTTCAACGAAATCGAAGACCCCGTAGGTGCGCGGTCGCTGTATACGACACATGATTTTTCGGTGGCAGGGAAATTGATGGGGGCTATCAAGGAAAGGCTTTCTTGTAAGACATTAGAAAGATTTATTAAACAGCCATCGCTAGCAAAAAGTGGTTTGTAGCGAACGTGGTCAATTCGATGAGTCGAAGGTCACAAAATGACGATAACTCCTCCAAATTGATCGATAACTTTGCGGAAATGATCGATATCCCTGGGCAATTGATCGATAATGACTTCGAAATGATCGATAACCTCCGGCAATTGATCGATAAGTTTCAAGTGGGATTTTTTGAGGATGGAAAGTAGTCTTTCGATGATCTATAAAGATGGGGCTGGCTAAAAAGTTAGTGCAAACTGACTTTTTGGACAGCTCCATTTTTGTTTTATTGTAGGTAGATCATTTCGGGATGCCAATAAATCTTGCCAGCTTTTCTGCCTATCCAAATACAAATAAAATACCCGAAGCGAAATCACACTCACATCGGGAATTCTGCCTCGGGCAACTTCATCTATTCAACTCTTGTAACATCTCAATGGCTTCCTTATCCAAATCAGTTACTATAATAATAACATCCATAAGCAATTCTTCTAACAATCGCAAAAACCAAAAACTTTTTTCACACATCTGTATCCTTTTCCGTCTCCCCTCTCTATATAACGTTTAAAAGGGGGACAACACAATGACGACTTACCTAGCAAACTACGCACACTTCACAAACAAGGATGATATGGATGAGGCAGTGGATCTCCACCTCTCGGCAAATCGGAACACTTTGAACAGCACTGACCGGGCTGTTCTCGATATGATCCGCCGTTATTCCGTGAAATACGGCGCCGCCCACTTGAAACACGAAACGATGGAAAAGGCCTTAGACAAATCCAACGCCACAATCCGTCGCACCATTCGCAAGTTGGAAGATAAAAATATCATCAAGCGTATCCATTACATTCGTCCAGTAATGAGCGGTCTAGGCGCCAACATTTACGTCATCAAACCTTTCAATGAGCAGGGGGAAATGAACAGCCGAGAAGACGCCGAAAAGCCTGTACCTATCGAGCCACAGCCGGTGAATTCAGAAGCCGAAGCATTATTTTCTAAATCTATAATAACTACTAAAGATCTTCATACAACGTCTCCTACGGAACAGTTATCAACAACACTTTTCGGGAGAATGAAGTCTCTTCTTTCTTCAACAATCGGAGAAATGGCAATAGCACGCAAAATTTTCAGCGTCTATCGCCAGCAATCATCTAGGATGCTATCCTTCAGCATCCATGCGGATAAAGATGAGCTATTTGAACAATTAGCGCTACAAGCACTTCATATTGCTGTTCAGGCTACGAAACAGAAAACGGTGAGGAATCTGCCTGGTTATTATTCAGGCGTATTAAGGGAGCTCATTGAGAAAGCTTTGTTTAGCAATGCTTTTTTGGAGTATGATGTGCCGGTGGAGTGGCTTTATAAATTGTAAATAGGGATGAGACATAGCGTCCAACACCACGGAGTATAGCAAATAACCCATTACAGAACAAAAATTCTAGTCAAGCGATACACATTTTGATACCAGTCACCCATACAATTTGAGAGAAAAAAATATTTTTTCCCCACCCCTCAACTTCAAATCTGAAATTTGGTTCGTATTTAAGGGGCAAATTTCAAATTTGAGGTGTTATTGATTTTTCAAAATGGCGTTATCGAAATGTGTATTCATTTATGACAGTTTTCTTTTATTTCCGACTGAGATATGGTGTAAAAAAGGAAAGAAGGGATTGATTTATAATGGCTAAGAAAAACGAAAGCACATCTAAATCATGGTATACTTCAACTATACAAGATGACGTGACATCCGATGAGTGAGCCGGCATTAAGAAGAATTCCACTGGAGAAATTCGTCGACCTAAAGGTAGATTATGCCTTCAAACAGTTATTTGGTAGTGAGAAAAACAAAGATATTACAGTCGTTTTTTTGAATGCCATTCTGAAGCGTTCAGGTCGTCAGGCCATTAAAGAAATCGCATTTGACAACTTAGAAATCGGCGGAGAATATCAAGACGATAAGCAGTCGAGATTAGATATTTTAGTCAAAACACAAGACAACGAATTCATAAACGTAGAAGTTCAATTGACCAATCAATATGATATGGTTAAACGAACATTATTCTATTGGTCTCGTGTATATAATTCACAGTTACAAAAAGGCATGGGCTACAATAAATTATTGCCGACAATAACTATTAATATTTGTAATTTCAATCTATTTGATCAAACAGATGCATTTCACAACATTTTCCACTTGTATGAACAGGAAGAAAAATTCAGAATGGATGACGTGTTGGAAATCCACTTCATTGAAATGAATAAATTTATTAAACAGTGGCATGCAAAAAAGTTGAACCCGTGGAATGATATTCTCGCCAGATGGCTGCTATTGCTCGGGATGGTGGACGGCAGAAATAAGAAAGTGTACAACGAAATTTTTCAGGAATTGGAGGAGCTTGCGATGAAGGATGAAAAGTTGCAGGATGCATTCGGGGTCTGGCAAGATCTTAGCCGGTCCAAGGAAGAAATATATGCCTACGAGGCCCGATTGAAGTATATCCTGGATGAAGAAGCCAAACTAGACGACGCTAGGTATTTGGCTGATAAAGAAGGTCGCCAAAAGGGACTTGAAGAAGGTCTTGAAAAAGGGCTTGAACAGGGACTTGAACAGGGTCTTGAACAAGGTCTTGAACAGGGTCTTGAAAAAGGTAAACTGTTAGAGAAAGAAGAAACTGTCAAGCGACTATTCAAATTATCCCTAACGGCAGAGCAAATTGTAGAAGCTACATCCTTAGATTCTGCAATAGTGGAACGCATTATCAAAGAGCTAAGTAGCAATAAATAATCCCCGGTACTAGTCACACAAGCGACCCGGATATTCCCAGGAAAAGAAACATAAAAATAACGAGCCATTCCCCATAAAATCGAAGAATGGCTCGTTATTTGTGTTCGATAATGAATCAACTATTATCAACCAGCAATCGATTCAATAATCGCTTTTACATTGAATGAGTGACTGGCACCCGAAATTTCCGGTTTACTTCAGACAAGCATTCTTCGAAAGCACCTTCAATCTTTCTAACAACTCATCTATCGAACTCAACCACCCATAATTATCAATCATTTCATAAATAGTCGATGGGGGCATTTCTTTATTCAACAAATCATTCGCTAAAATATTTGGATGAATCTCTGCCGCCATAAATAAAACATTGTTACGGCCATTTAAAAAATGACTAATCCCAATCAAATACTTTTCAATAAATTGCTGGACAAGCCCGCGATTACTCAGAAAGTCTGGATTGGATGCAACCTTTTGCTCAAGAAGTGTTTCCACATAAGATTTCTTTGTACTATTCTTTAAAGATGAAACAACAATAAAAACTTGATCAGCATCCACATCAAATAGCTCCTTGCTCATCTTCACAACATCATCAATCACCTCGTAAAACGAGTCACCCCTTCTATAACCTATATCCGTCATGTACTTCAGCGTTGCAAACACTTTTCCATGTATTGAAAAGGCAAACAAACCACCTTTTTTACTTCTTTCAATAATCAACCCAGGTATGTTTAACTGTTTAGCGAAAAATTTCTGAAGGGTAACTCCGCAGCTCGCTGAAACACTTCGAGAAGATTTTTTACTCCTCCCACTTTCAATCCTGATTATCTCTTCGTCACGATACACATGGACTAGCTTTTTAAACAAAGCGCTGCTATTATTATGTGATTGATTGGTGTTTTGCATCTACTTACACATCCTTTTTAAGTTTGGGTGACCGTACAACACAGCGTTTTGCAAGGGACAACCAGAAAAAGAACACACGGTGACAGGCACCTGAAATTAAGCCCGTCACAGTAAATGACTTGGGCTCCTTTTACTCTTTTGTTTGAATTAACACGTTTGTCGTGATAGTTTGAGTGACTGACACCTCAAATTAAGAAACACGTGAATTTACAGCCTTTTCTTTGCTGATAATATCCACATTTCCGATTAAGAACTTTTAAAATTCCAATTTCCTCATATCCATCTACTCTCTAAATATTACAATTATTCAAAGAGTACCATATAATAGTGCAGCCGTTTCTTAGTAAATTAATCGCTAAGACACGGCTGCACTATTGGTTGCGTTGACATTGTAAAATTGGTAACGATAATTTGAATAGCTTTCTTCAGTATGCGTTTCTTCAAGTTGAAAAAGCCCCGACTGATTGACTCAATTGGAGGCTTGCTAAAATTGTTTGACCACTGGCACCCGAAATTATTAATTGTAAAATACTTTTTCAAGGATGGGATCCTGCCAATTTATATTACCTGGTATTTGCGGAGTCTGTTGTTCGTCACCTATGGATATACTACATTTTTTCTCAAATTCATCTGCAGATAGTTTAATAACATTTGCACTATTATTGTTCGTATTGTTTAGGTAATAGATGGGGCTATTATCGGATTGAATAGATCTTATTTCCACATCTTTTGCACACAACTTTGAATTTTTGAGTTTCAAGGTATCTGAAGTGACAGTATCTGTATACACCGCAGTTTGTTCATCCAACTCTAAGTTTGTAGCATTCAGTGTGATTGCCTTTAGAATTGAGTTTCTAAATTTTCCACTATTTAAGGCGGTGACTGTTGCACCAACATTCACTTTAGAATTTTGCAATTCAAATTTTACAGGCGTATTATAATTCCCTTTTACACTTAAAATTGTATCATTTAAAGCGGAACCATTACCAGCTTCAAGATTCCCCCCCACAAAAATATTAGTATTATTCCTTGCTACGAAATTAACTGGAGTATTGTAGTTTCCTCCAATGCTTAGAATTACATTAGTTAAATCTGAGCTATTATGACCCGTCACATTACCGCCTATTGCAATTTGACTGTCTAAAGATTTAAATACAACGGGAGTATTATAGTTCCCTATTATTTTTAAAACAACATCCGTTAAATTAGATCCATTATTCGCCTCAACATTTTTCCCAATCAAAATTTCAGCTTTTTTGACATCCCAAATATTACTCGAATTTTTATAAGATCCACTTACTGCCAGATTCACTTCATTTAGCATAGAACCGTTTTTTGCCTCTAGATCTCCATTTAGTACATTTACATCAGATTTTATTATCTCAAGTAGTCCTCCTCCAATTTCATATGCTCCTCCTATTTTTATTTTTGAGTTTTGCAACAACGCTTTATTTGTTTTCATACTATTCACAATCTCCAGTTGGACATTGGTCATTATTAAACGAGGAGGGTTGGAACTACCCATATTATTTTTGATTTGAATCTTAGAATCATGTATTTCTATTAAACCGTAAGAACTCAGAGAATTAACAACTAGTTCACTATTATTCATTTTCATAGACGCAGGGGTTAAGTTATTTTGTATATTAATAAATGATGGTCCATTGATTTCAATAGCACCCCAAGAATTAACACTATCTTCTACATAAAGTTTCGACCGGGAAATGGTAAACATATCTTTACTTACTGAGTTTAAATAGCACTCTACTTCCCTAACGTCTTTTGTGTCAGCACAGCGATTGCTTGGTTTATTAATACCTGTGATTCGTATTGGTTCTCTCGGTCTTTCCGGTCCCTTAGGGATTAGAGGAATTGGTAAGCCATTTGAATTGCCACCATCTGTTATTCCACCTTGATTATTTCCCTCTTCTCCAGCTTGAATACTAGGTATAGTAAAAGCCAATTCAAACTTCATCAATTTATTTTCACTTCCATGTTGGCCTTCCACAGCTCCCACAAGTCTTAATTCTACATCTTTATTTGATAGCGTTTTCTCTTGAAATTCAGCTTGTGTAAGCTTATGACTGTAATCGCTGAACAAATCAATAGAATCTAAATTGAATTGACTAATCAAGTTTTCTAAATCGAGTTTTAAGTCCTCAATAATATCCCCTTGTATGCGATTGTAATCAATTGGATTCTCCTTATTTTGAACTGCCTCTTCAATTTTCTGTGTAACTTTAGCTTCCAATTGTACACTGTCATAAACTTTTTTAAATTGCCACGTGTAATAATCCAATCCTGCTTCCGCAGCAACAACAATTAAATTATTTTTATCTACTGTTCTCTCCTGTTTAGCGTTACTGAGAGCCCCCCTCATAAAAACAGTAGTAATAATCATGATGAATGTGATAGCAAATAGCACAATTAATAGCACATAACCCTTTTCACTTTGTTTCTCCATTCTGTCTATCTCCTTTCTCCGTTTTATATCGGGAAATTACAGTTGGTACCTCTATATATCTATTACTTACGGGAACTGTAACTTTAAAAGATGTAAGGTCAACATTCCTTTCGGTGGATCGAATCAACTCATCGTCTATCAAAGGTTGATAAGTAAAACCTTTACTAATCACGCCATTATAGGTATTTTGTTCTTCCCCTTGATCGTTCACACAATTTTTAATTTTAATTTCAGAGTTCGTAATGAATAGACTATATGTAAAACATTGACGATGGACTTGTTGCAAAGTGGTAATAATATAATTTGCTTCTTGTTGCAAACGTAAAGTTGACGTCTCAGCTATATTAAATCTGGAAGTGATTAAAATAGTTGTCCAAATAATGCCAGTCATTAGCATAAGGAGTATGAGGGTAACTAGCACTTCTACGAGTGTCATACCATATTCTTTTTTTCCCATTTGCCTCCTCCTCTATTTAAATTCTACATAACCAAAAGTTTCACTTATCATTTTTTTTTGTTTCATCACTTTAATGTGAATTTTATGCAAAACTTTTAGTTGATGTGAATCACTGCAATACTTATTGTCTGCTTTATAACAATCTATCTCAATTTCGTAGTCACCATTTACCTTATGATGTCTTTCATATTTATCCCCTTTATTAATAGCATAGCTTTCAAGCATTGATGGGGTATTTTTTAGATCTATTAATTCCCTCTTCGCAAGATTCATCGTCTCCAACTTTTCTCCCGTTTTCGCATTAAACAATGTCATTTGTGGGAAAACAGTCATGAATCCAATAAAAACGATACCTAATATGACCAACGCCGCCAACACCTCAACGAGTGTCAACCCACGTTCCCCCTTACACCTCACCATTTTAATTCTCTCCATCCCTATCATCCTTTTCATTCATGCTATTGGATTGTTGAATAATCGCTTGAAATTCATAGTGGTAAAGTATTTATCCCTAATCCTTTAATCCTATATAGAAAGCATATTACCGAATTTTTATAGACTCATATAATTCTATACTACCACAAACCCCCATTAATAATCAAAATAATATAATAATTATTCAGTTTTCGGGATAAAAAAGACCCAATCGTTATTTCCATGATTGGGTCTTTTTCTATTTGTATCAAATTTCCTTCAATTCTTGCATACGACGCTCAACTGCGGCGTATTTTTCAAGATAGTCCTTTTCTTTCGCACGTTCTTCAGCTACGACAGCTTCAGGTGCTTTGGACATGAAGCGTTCGTTGGCTAGTTTGCCTTGGACGCGTTTGACTTCTCCTTGCCATTTTGCTAACTCTTTTGTTAAACGGGCAAGTTCTTCATCGATATTCAATAGTCCTTCAAGTGGCAAGAATAATTCTGCCCCTGTGACGACTGCTGACATCGATTTGCCAGGTGCTGCGATGCCATTGCCGAGTGTTAGTGTCTCCGGGTTACAGAAGCGTTCGATGTAGCCACGGTTAGCTTCTAGTACAGCAACGGTTGCGTCATCTTTCGCCGCAATATACAACGGGACTTTTTTACTCATCGGTGTATTCACTTCGGCACGGATATTGCGCACGGCACGAATAATGTCCATCAATAATTTCATATCTGTTGCACGTGATTCGTCTGTCAGTGCTGCATTGGCAACTGGCCATGCTGCTACTGTAATAGACTCCCCTTCATGCGGCAAGTTCTGCCAGATTTCTTCTGTGATGAACGGCATGAATGGGTGTAATAAACGCATTGTATTGTCGAGAACATAAGCGAGAACAGAGCGTGTCATTTTCTTCGCTGTTTCATCTTCCCCATACAACGGCAGCTTCGCCATTTCAATATACCAGTCACAGAAATCATCCCAGATGAAGTTATACAAGGCACGGCCGACTTCGCCGAACTCGTAGCGCTCCGCTAATTTCGTTACTTGATCAATGGTTTCATTCAAACGCGTTAAAATCCATGCATCCGCAGCAGATTTTTCACCTGACAAATCAATCTCTTCATATGTCATGCCATCCATATTCATCAAAGCGAAACGAGAAGCATTCCAGATTTTATTGGCAAAGTTCCAAATGGATTCTACCTTTTCTGTTGAGTAGCGAAGATCCTGCCCTGGTGATGAACCCGTTGATAAGAAATAACGCAGTGCATCCGCACCGTATTTGTCAATGACATCCATTGGGTCAATACCATTGCCAAGCGATTTGGACATTTTGCGACCATCTTCCGCACGTACCAAGCCGTGAATCAAGACATCTTTAAATGGGCGTTGTTCTGTAAATTCGATGCCTTGGAAAATCATCCGGGATACCCAGAAGAAAATGATGTCATAGCCCGTAACGAGCGCATCTGTTGGGTAGTAGCGTTTGAATTCCTCGTTATCTACATCCGGCCAGCCCAATGTTGAGAATGGCCATAGCGCAGAGGAGAACCATGTATCGAGTACGTCATTGTCCTGTGTCCAGTTTTCGACGTCCGCCGGCGCTTCGTGTCCGACATGTACTTCGCCCGTTTCGTTATGATACCAAGCTGGAATACGATGGCCCCACCAAAGTTGGCGAGAAATACACCAGTCATGCACGTTTTCCATCCATTGCAAATACGTGTGCTCGAAACGCTCAGGGACGAAATTGACTTTACCTTCTGTTTGTTGCAGTTTAACCGCTTCATCGGACAGCGTCTGCATTCTGACAAACCATTGTGTCGACAAATACGGCTCAACAACAGCACCACTTCGCTCTGAGTGACCCACGGAGTGCAAATGATCTTCGATTTCGAATAAAACACCCATATCTTGTAGGTCTTTAACAATTGCTTTACGGCATTCGAAACGGTCCATTCCTTCGTATTTACCCGCTAACTTGTTCATAGAACCGTCTTCGTTCATAACCAAAACACGCGCTAGGTTATGGCGGTTACCGATTTCAAAGTCGTTCGGGTCATGCGCAGGTGTAATTTTCACTGCCCCACTTCCGAATTCCATGTCGACATAATCGTCTCCAACAATCGGAATTTCACGGCCGACGATTGGTAGTCGAACTGTTTTGCCGATTAAATGCTTGTAGCGCTCATCTTCAGGGTGTACCGCAACCGCCGTATCACCTAACATCGTTTCTGGGCGTGTCGTCGCAATTTCGATATTGCCCGTGCCATCTGTTAGTGGATAGCGCATATGATAGAAGGCACCCTGCACATCTTTGTGGATTACTTCGATGTCAGAAATAGCCGTTTTCGTCGCCGGGTCCCAGTTGATAATATATTCGCCACGGTAAATCAGGTCTTTTTCGTACAGTTTGACGAATACTTCCTGAACAGCTTTTGACAGTCCTTCATCCAATGTGAAACGTTCACGTGAATAATCAAGGCCTAGACCCAATTTGCCCCATTGTGCGCGGATATGGCCAGCATATTCTTCTTTCCATTTCCATGTTTCTTCAACAAATTTTTCACGGCCTAGATCATAGCGTGTAACACCTTCTTCACGCAATTTTGCTTCAACACGTGCCTGCGTGGCAATCCCTGCATGGTCCATTCCCGGCAGCCATAATGCGTCATACCCTTGCATACGCTTCATGCGTGTTAGGATATCTTGTAGCGTTGTATCCCATGCATGGCCGAGGTGAAGTTTTCCTGTTACGTTCGGCGGTGGAATTACGATTGTATACGGTTTTTTATCGCTTTCGGGTTGCGCTTCAAAAAATTTCCCTTTTAGCCACCATTCATAACGGCCTGATTCGATTGACTGTGGATCATATTTTGTCGGCATCGACAAGTTTTCATTTGACATAGTATTTCCTCCTTTGTTTTTGGACAACAAAAAAACTCCATTCGTCTTAAAGGACGAAGGAGCTGTTCGCGGTACCACCTTTATTCGTGCACACCAAAGAACTTGTGCACCTCACACTTCGATAACGGCTTCAAACCGGTTTCTGCTACTGATCGTCGATTTTCTAACGAAAACGACCTGTTCCCAGAAACTGCTCACGGGTGACATTCGGTCAATCGATTACAGGGCCTCTCACCACCGGCACCCTCTCTGGAGCAATCAAATTCACTTACTATCCCGTTCATTGCATCAATATATAGTTGCTTATATTGTAGCGGAATAGTAAGTTGCACGTCAAGTAAATTATCAATTACGCCTCGGCGTAATTGCGTCCAGATTTTGAATCGAGCTTGAGGCCAGCACGATGCTGGTCATGCAACAATTGCCGCAGGATGCGGCGAACTAAGGTTGCCTTCTTAACTCCCTACAAAATCTGTGACATCCGCCGGAGGCTTCATCTTTGTTCAGCCGGCGTCTAAACGCTTCCTAAACAGGATATAAAACTGCGGTCATTTCTCCCCTAAAGAGGTGAGAAATGACTGCTGAATAAAAGATGAAAGGATTGTGTGATGAGAAAAGGTTATAATCCCTATTTACTGCCGCCTTGGCTACGGAAGTGTCGTTTTTATTGCAAAGGAATCATTATCCCAATCTGTGTTTTTCAACTGATTCGTCTGTTAATCGTCCCAACGACTGGCGATTTCCTACTATTATGCTTACTTTGCGGATTAGCTTTCATTTTTCACAAAAACATCATTTGAACGGAAAGTCGTTGTGGAAATCCCATCTTCCAGCCCTGCAATGAATGCCAGCGCTTCGTCCATCTCGTTGCTTGAAGTGCTGGCTTGTGTTGCAATCGGGGTAACCACTGCGACAACAGCTTCAGCATCCTCGATTTCGACGCCATCTACCATAGCCGTCATTAACGAATCATCCACTTCTTCTACATACTCTAGCTCTTCTGCCAACACGACAGTGTCATATTCGTCCAGTTGCGCAACGCCCTCTGCGTACGAGCACTCGACATCCCAAACAACACTAAAAGAGCCTTGTCCGTCTAATTCGATGGATGCGGCAGTCGTAACAACCTCGAGCGGAGTAACTACTTCCGGCGGCAAAACAATATGGAGTGGCACTGCATATTCAAAATAGCCAGCTTCCCCTTGTATATCAACATCGTCAATAAAGATTGCTGAATCAAAAAGTTCTTCAGCCCTCTGTCCTTCATCAAACACGACATTTGCCGCGATATGATAAATACCTGTTAACCGAACCGCATCCTCCGTCCGCTCTTCCGTATACCCCGGCGTCACTTGCAAAAATGCTGCCCCAACTGGTAAACCCGCTTCTACCGGGAAAATAAAATCCTCTTGCATCGTCCACTGCTTCTTCTCCATTATCGTTCCCTCCTCTATTCCTACACAAATAATTGTATGCATGGAATGGGGGGGATAGAAGGACGGAAATTAAACAATAAATGCCAAAGCTGAACCCGAAATTGCATCTTTCCGATTCTAATTGCAACTTCGCACTTTTAATTGCAACTTTCTAATTCTAATTGCAACTTCGCACTTTTAATTGCAACTCCGAATTTCTAATTGCAAACCGGACAACGAAGAGTCTGGTTTGTATAATTTCTGCGTCCTTTGCAGAAATTATACAAGGATGCCCAAGCTGAACCCGAAATCACAAATATCCCCCGACCAGTAACAATCGAGGGATAGTGGTTCAACTATTTAATTTTGCAAACACCGTATGGAACGCTTCCACCGTTTTAGCAATATGCTCTTCGGTATGCGCAGTTGACAAGAACATCCCTTCGAATTGGGATGGTGGTAAGAAGATACCCTCTTCTGCCATCAAACGATAATACTCTGCAAACATGCCAAGATCAGATGTTTTCGCTTTATCATAATCCGTTACTTTATCATTCGTAAAGAAGAAGCCAATCATTGAGCCCGCGCGGTTCACAGTATGCGGAATATCGTACTTCTCTGCTGCTGCACGGAAACCAGCTTCAAGCTGATCGCCCAATTTCATGAAATAATCGTACGATGCAGGGGTTAACTTTTTCAATGTTTCAATACCCGCTGTCATTGCCAGTGGATTCCCCGACAATGTTCCTGCTTGATAAACCGTTCCCGCAGGTGCGATATTTTCCATAATTTCGCGCTTCCCACCGTATGCACCAACAGGCAGTCCACCACCAATTACTTTGCCAAGACATGTCAAATCAGGTGTTACACCAAAATGGCCTTGTGCACAATTGTATCCTACGCGGAAGCCCGTCATCACTTCATCGAAAATAAGAAGCGTGCCATTTTGCTCCGTTAGTTCACGCAGACCCTCTAGGAAACCTGGTTCTGGTGGGACAACTCCCATATTACCAGCCACCGGTTCCACAATAATCGCTGCTAAGTCATCACCGAATTCATCAAAAACAGCTTTGACGCTCTCCAGATCATTATAAGCCACTGTAATGGTGTTTTTCGCAACCGATTCCGGTACACCTGGGCTATCTGGTAAACCAAGCGTTGCAACGCCAGAGCCTGCTTTAATGAGCAATGAGTCGCCGTGTCCATGGTAACAACCTTCGAACTTCAAGATTTTATCGCGACCGGTAAAGCCACGCGCTAAACGTAGTGCGCTCATTGTCGCTTCTGTTCCCGATGACACCATACGTACCATTTCAATCGACGGCACACGGTCAATCACGAGCTTCGCTAGTTCATTCTCCGCTAACGTTGGTGCACCAAAGCTTGTGCCCGTTTCCGCGACACGCTGGATGCCGGCAACAACATCTGGATCTGTATGTCCTAAAATTAGGGGCCCCCATGATAGTACGTAGTCAATGTATTCATTGCCATCAATATCTGTAATCATCGCGCCTTTGCCACTTGCCATGAAAATCGGGTCCATATTGACCGATTTGAACGCACGAACAGGTGAGTTCACGCCGCCTGGCAATAAATCCACCGCTTCTGTAAATGCTTGTTTCGACAACTCATAATTTCTTCCCATTTAGTTCTCCCCCAGCCAGCGTGCCGCGTCTTTGGCATGGTACGTCAGAATCAGATCCGCACCTGCACGCTTCATACTTGTCAACGTTTCAAGAACGACTTTCTTTTCGTCAATCCAATCATTTTGAGCAGCTGCCTTCACCATGGCATACTCACCACTCACATTATAAGCCACAATCGGTAACACAAAATTATTTTTTACATCACGAATGATATCCAAATACGACAGTGCCGGTTTGACGATTAAGAAATCCGCACCTTCTGCTACATCAGACTCCGCTTCGCGCATGGCTTCCAGACGGTTCGCCGGGTCCATTTGATACGTTTTGCGATCGCCGAACTGCGGTGCAGATCCTGCCGCTTCACGGAACGGCCCATAATAAGCAGAAGCGTACTTCACAGCATAAGACATAATTGGAATATCTATAAATCCAGCGGCATCCAATGCTTGACGAATCGCGACGACAAAGCCATCCATCATATTGGACGGCGCAATAATATCCGCACCTGCTTGCGCCTGGCTAACTGCTGTTCGTGCCAATAAATCCAGTGATGGGTCATTCAGCACTTTGTCACCTTCCACAACCCCACAATGTCCGTGGTCTGTGTATTCACAAAGACAAGTATCCGCAATGACAATCAATTCTGGATGACGTTCTTTGACAAAACGAGTCGCCTGTTGGACGATACCATGGTCATGATAAGCGCCCGTACCCGTCGCATCCTTGTCTACTGGAACACCGAACAAAATAACCGCAGGAATCCCGAGTGCAACAACTTCATCGATTTCAATGGCTAGTTGATCCAACGAAAATTGAAAAACCCCTGGCATCGAAGACACTGGATTTTTTTGATTTTCCCCTTCCACAACAAATAGCGGATAAATGAAATCTTCTTTCTGCAAGACCGTTTCTCTCACCATGGCACGTAATGTAGCCGAATTGCGTAAACGCCTGTTACGTTTGAATTGTAAGTTTTCCATGATTACCCTTCCTTCCGTCCCGCCAATTTCTCGACGAGATCCATCAATGTATATGTATCAGGCCTAACATGCACCGGAGCCCCTCGTTCAACAAGCGCTTGCTCCGTTACATGACCAATCGCCGCTATCGTATACCCATCCCAACCTACCTGCGGGACAACTTCCTCCGCAAATACATTCACCGCCGAAGGACTTGCGAACAAGACCGACAATTGCTTGCTGTTTTGCAATAAATTAACAAGTGAGCCAATTGAATCATAGACCCGTTCCGTTGCATAAACCGTCCATTCATCCACTTCAAAAGGCAATTCTTCTTTAATTGTCGCGCCGGCAATGGAACCACGCAGGAATAAGACACGGCGAATAGCTAGTTCAGTCGGTTTAAATTCCTTAACAAAGACATCTGCGCTAAACACAGTGGGGATAAAATCAACAGTGAAGCCAAGCTTTTCTAGCGCCTCAGCCGTTCGAGTACCGACTGCTGCAATTTTTGACGCAATGGATGCTGCTGAAAAATTGTGACGCGCTAACTTTGCTCCAAATGCAGCCACCGCGCTTTGACTCGTGAAAATGAGCCAGTCGTACGTTGGACAAGCATTTAAACGTAGTTCATCCGTCGATTCCAGTACCTCTGCCACTTGAATTAATGGTAATGAAACCGGCACACCGCCGTACTGCTCGACTCGCTTAAAAACATCTTGCGACTTCGGTGTTCCTGTAAAAATGACCGTCTCCCCTAGCAGTGGTTGACCGTTACGCATCCATTTCCGCCTTCACTTTCTCAATCACTGCAGAAGCCCCTTGTGCGCGTAAAATCTTGGCAACTTCCTTACCCGCTTCGATAGGATCAGCACCTACGAAAGACTGCTTGAAAATTTGAGTTGCATCAGGAGAAGCGATGTAGCCTGTCAATTCAAGATTTTCACCGTCATATTCCGCAAAGCCCGCAATCGGCACTTGGCACGAACCGTCCATTTCCGACAAGAATGTGCGCTCTGCTTCAACTTCTTTCCATGTTTTATCATCGGAAATTTTCGCCAGTTCCGCAAGCAATTCCGCATCATCTGCACGACATTCAATAGCTAGCGCACCTTGACCGACTGCTGGAATACAATCTTCCACAGACATCAATTCCGTTGCGACATCTTCACTCCAGCCAAGACGTTTCATCCCCGCAGCGGCAAGGAGAATCGCATCGTATTCACCATCATGCAACTTTTGCAAGCGAGTATCGATATTGCCACGAATCCATTTGATTTCAAGATCAGGACGCAGAAGTAGTAACTGTGAACTACGGCGTAAACTCGACGTCCCCACAACAGCCCCTACTGGCAAGTCCATAAACTTCACATGACCGTTAGATATAAAGGCATCACGCGCATCTTCACGTGGAGGAATACAGCCGATGACAAGGCCTTCAGGAAGGACAGCCGGCATATCTTTCATACTGTGGACAGCAAAATCAATTTCTTTATTATAAAGTGCTTGCTCAATTTCTTTGACGAAAAGCCCTTTACCGCCTACTTTGGACAGCATAACATCAAGAATTTGGTCCCCTTTTGTCACAATTTCCTTCACTTCAAACTCAAACGGCACTCTCGCCGCTATCAGTTGATCAATAAACCAGTTTGTTTGCGTCAATGCTAATTTACTTCTTCTTGAACCTACGATAATTTTTCTCATATACTTTCAATCCAACCTTTCATAGTGACGACTCTTTCCGCTTCATCTTAATCAAATACGCAAAAAAAATCTGTGGCATCCTCCGGAGGATCTAACTGAATATAGCCTGGGTTCGGTTATATTCAGTTAGATCCAAAAATGGAACGCAGATAACTTACTTGCTAGGAAAAAATTAATAATAACAAAAAGAAATGCGAAGATATTCGCCCATGCAAAATCGTTTCCTGTCAGCTTACCACTCCGTTGCAAAAATAATACAGAGCCATAAATGGCAAGAAGGAAAAATGAGCCGACAATTTTCATATCAAAAAATGACCATTCATCTAGCGCGACCTGTGCCCACTGCATGCCTAAAATAAGGCTTACTAACAATAAAGGAATGCCTGTGTAGACAGAAGCCTTCATGCCTGTCATTGATTGATGAAGCGACGGCAGTCGATTAAATTGCTTCGACCATTTCTTTTTCTTCAGAATTTTATAGACGAGAAGATAGAGAATGGCAAAGACAAAGGACATTGAAAATGCCGTATATGACAAAATGGCAAACGTAATATGGATGAATAACAGCTCCGAAACAAGCGTATCCCCGATTGGCGACTGCGCGATTTGCATAGGTGCGAATGTATGTATCGTCATGAAACAAAAGCCGATAACATTTAAGAAAAAGACAACATGATCGATTTTGTAAAACAAATGCAAAACAATTGACAGTGTAATCAGCAACCATGCATAAAAGTAAATCCCCTCAAATAGGGATAAAATCGGAAATCGCTTTGTTTCAATCATAAACGCTACCAAAAAAATCGTTTGCAAAACGTAAACCACAGACAAAATCCAAAAAGCACTCCGGTGTGCAATCTTATCTTTATTCAAATAATCTATAAAATAAAAGACGAGGCTCACTGCGTATAAGACAACTATTACTTCATGCAGCCTCGCCATCGTCATATCGACCATGATGCCTTCTCTGCCTTTCTAAATCAATCACGCCCCGGTGTGATTGCGTCCGGATTTTTTCGAGCTTGAGGCCTACAGAGGGGAAGGATTGAACTGCATCCTTCCTTGTAGGTCATGCAGGCGTTGCGAATCGAACTGCGAAGTGTTCGATTTTCCGTATTTCTGCGTTCTTTGCGGAAATTAAGGCACTCTTTCGGACGTCGCGCACTTAGACTGCCTTCTTAAGCTCCCCTAAAATCCGTGACATCCGCCGTAGGCTTTATCTGGATGCAGATAAAAGGGGAGTATTTTAAACACCTATTGTAATGCGATAGATGCAAAACACTCCCACAGGCCAACCCTTAAAATTGGACGTCTGGTTGTACTGTCGCGGTTCTTTGTACTTTATTTGTCAACCGCTCTTTCGCTTGTTTCGCAAGTAGTTCTTTTTCTTTAACGACTTCTTCATCAATCCCAAAAATTTGCTGGAATAGCTCAAGTTTTTCAGCCGCATTTTTGTCCATCACTAATTCTTTTGCCTGTAATATTGGATCTTTCAATAATTGATTGACAATCGATTTTGTGTGTTTACTCAATAATTTCTTTTCACGGTCCGTCAGATTCGGCATTTTATTCTCAATGCTGGCCATCGTTTCGGATTGAATACGATTTGCTTTTTGACGAAGTGCTGAAATAACGGGAACAACGCCAAGTGTTGCTAGCCATTCGTTAAATACGACAATTTCCTGCTCAATCATCAGACCAATTTCTTCAGCAGCATGTTTTCGTTCCGCAAGATTCGCTTCGACAATGCCTTGCAAATCATCGATATCATATAGGAAAACGTTTGGTAAATCACCGATACGCGGATCTAAATCACGTGGCACCGCAATGTCTACCATGAAGATTGGTTTCCCTTTACGTAACCGCTCTGCAAACTGCATGAGCTCATAGTCGATAACGAAACCCGTTGCACCTGTTGAACTAATAAGGACATCCGCTTCCAGAAGTGCACATTGCAATTCCTTCATCGATTTGGCTTCGCCACCAAATTTCCCTGCCAGTTCTTCCGCTTTCGATAGTGTGCGGTTAATGACCGTCACTTTTCCCACACCACTGCCGTGCAAGTTTTTCACGGCTAACTCGCCCATTTTCCCCGCGCCAAGAATGGCTATATGTTTATCGTTCAATGAACCGAATATTTTTTTACCAAGTTCCACTGCAGCGTACGACACAGATACCGCATTTTCACCAATGGCCGTTTCCGTATGCGCTTTTTTCGCAAACGTAACAGCTTGTTTAAAGAGCTCATTGAAAACAGTTCCCGTTGTCCCAATTTCTTGACCCTCAAGGAAACTGTCGCGCACTTGACCAAGTATTTGCGTTTCGCCAAGCACCATGGAATCAATACCTGCTGACACACGTAACAAATGCTCAATCGCCCCGTCATTTTCTTTGATAATTAAATGCGACGAAAAAGACTCCAATGGTAAATCAAACCACTTAGCCAAAAAGTTTTTTACATAATAACGTCCTGTATGCAATTGATCGACAACGGCGTAAATTTCAGTCCGGTTACATGTCGAAATAATGATATTTTCTAATATGCTTTTTTGCTGTTGCAATGTTTGCATCGCTTGCGGCAACTCCGTTTCAACGAAAGACAATTTCTCTCGTATTTCAACAGGCGCCGTCCGGTGATTAACACCAACCACGATTGTATACACCAGGTGCCCACACCTTTCACGTTCTATTTCACGCTTCTAGTATAACATACGACAATAATTTCTTAGCAATAATTTGTGACTAACATATGACTATAAGCTGATTGTTTAACTTTATTTATAATAATTACAATCTAATAATAGTAGTTATCCAATAGGATTGCAATATTTTTGCACACATCACTCGGTTTATACAATCGGCAAGCGAGTAAACAACGTAATCCGATAACTTAACAACATTTCCAGCAAACTTAACAACGCTCGCATCAATCTTAGCAACATACATACATGCACAAAAAATCCGGAGATGAATTATCATCTTCCGGATTTCCCTTATGGATCACATTCTACTTTCAATTTCCCGCCAGGCTTCTTCCATACCAATCCCTTTTTCAGATGAAAACAGGATTAATTTGTCGAAGCTGCGCATCTCAAGTTTATCTCGCACGATTTTCAGATGCTTATCCCATTTGCCTTTTGGAATCTTATCGGCTTTTGTCGCAATGACAATCGCAGGGATATTATAATTCACAAGAAAATCGTACATTGCGCAATCATCCGCACTTGGTGGATGACGCAAATCGACAATTTGAATGACAGCACGAAGATGCTCGCGTTCTGTCATATATTGTTGAATAAATTTCCCCCATGTTTCACGGGACGACTTCGATACTTTCGCATAGCCGTATCCCGGAACATCGACGAAAAACAATTGCTCTTCGATTTTATAAAAGTTCAGTGTTTGCGTCTTACCAGGCTTCGAAGATGTGCGGGCTAAACTTTTTCTGCCAATCATCTTATTGATAAATGATGATTTCCCAACATTCGATCGTCCTGCAAGCGCAAATTCTGGGTATCCTTCAGATGGATATTGTTCTGGCCTCACGGCACTCATAATCATTTCTACGTTATGGACTTTCATTTTGAAGACGCCTCCAATGCAATTTCGAGGACTTCTTCTGCGTTTGAAACGAGTTTAAAGGTCAACTCTTTCCGAACACTTTCTGGAATATCTTCGATGTCGCGCTCATTATCACTTGGCAAGATAATTGTCGTCAAGCCAGCACGATGAGCACTTAATGTTTTTTCTTTCACTCCGCCAATTGGTAACACTCTACCACGTAGCGTAATTTCACCAGTCATACCAACCTCACGACGCACAGGTCGCTTCGTCAAGGCAGAAACAAGTGCAGTGGCAATTGTTACACCTGCCGATGGACCGTCTTTTGGAATCGCACCCTCCGGCACATGGATATGAATATCATACGATTCATGGAAGTTCGGGTCAATCCCAAATTCCATTGTTTTCGAACGGACATACGACAATGCCGTCTGCGCGGACTCTTTCATCACATCGCCAAGTTTCCCCGTCAGGATTAGTTTTCCTTTCCCTGGGGATAAAGAAACTTCGATTTGCAACGTATCGCCACCTACTTGCGTATAGGCAAGTCCTGTTGCCACACCGATTTGATTCACCGTTTCCGCCTGACCGTAGCGAACCTTCTTTTTGCCGATTAACGACTCAAGTGTTTTCGGACTCACCGTAACACTCTTCTTATCGCCCGTCACAATTTGTTTCGCGGCTTTGCGGCAAATGCCAGCAATTTCACGTTCCAGACCACGCACACCCGCTTCACGCGTATAGTATCTAACAATATCTAGGATCGCCGAGTCACTAATACGAACTTGCGACTTCGTTAAGCCATGCTCTTTCAACTGCTTTGGAAACAAGTGATTTTTCGCAATCGAACATTTTTCGATTTCCGTATAACCCGCAATCGAAATAATTTCCATCCGATCTCGCAGTGGTCCTGGAATCGCACTCAAATCATTAGCTGTCGCAATGAATAACACATTCGATAAACTATACGGCTCTTCGATGTAATGATCGCTAAACGAATTATTTTGTTCAGGGTCAAGTACTTCAAGCATCGCAGACGATGGATCCCCACGGAAGTCATTCGACATCTTATCGATTTCATCAAGAAGGAACACAGGATTAATTGTCCCCGCTTTTTTCATTCCTTGAATAATTCGACCTGGCATAGCACCTACATAAGTTCGTCTATGACCGCGTATTTCAGACTCATCGCGCACGCCGCCAAGCGAGATACGCACGAATTTCCTGCCGAGTGATTCCGCGATTGAACGAGCAAGGGACGTTTTCCCGACACCCGGCGGACCACCCAAACATAATATCGGTCCACGCAACGAATTCGTCAATTGACGAACCGCTAAATATTCCAGTATCCGCTCTTTAACTGACTCCAAACCATCATGATCACGGTTTAATATCTCTTCTGAACGTTTAATATCCAGCTGATCTTTTGATGCATCAGACCAAGGCAAAGAAACTAGCCAATCGATATAATTTCGGATAATACCACTTTCAGCCGCAGCTGATGGAATCTTTTCATACCTGTCAAGCTCACGTAACGCCGCTTCCTTGACCCCTTCTGGCATATCGGCTTCCTCAATCCGTTCAGTTAACTCCGCAACCTCAAGACCTTTGCCGTCTTTATCACCAAGTTCAGTTTGAATAGCTTTCATCTGCTCACGTAGATAAAATTCTTTTTGCGTTCTCTCCATCGCTTCCTTGACACGCTCATTAATTTTACTTTCAAGATTCAGTACTTCTTGTTCATTGTAAAGCCTTGTTATCAGCCATTCCAAACGTTCCTTGACATCAATCGTTTCAAGTACTTCCTGCTTCGCTATCAGTTTAAGGGGCAAATTAGTTGCAACCATATCCGCAAGTCTTCCCGGCTCCGCAATCGCAGCGACAGAATCATACGTCTCTTTCGTTACTTTCTTCGAAATTTTCGAGTATTTCTTGAAATATGTAAGTAACGTTCTCATCAGAGCTTCCGATTCTGCATCTTTCTCTTCATTATCCGGGTAACTCGTCACTTCAACGACTGGATAAAGATCTGCTTCTTCGTAGTTCGACCATTCCGCACGTTCAACCCCTTCAATGAGCACACGATACGTGCCATTGGGTAGCTGCGTCAATGATTTCACCAATGCAAGTGTGCCGATTTCGTACAGATCTTCCGCCTCTGGATTTTCAATACTCATATCTCGCTGTGTGGCGAGGAAAATAAGATTATCTTGGGCAATTGCATGTTCAATTGCAAATACAGAGCGTTCTCTACCCACATCAATATGCAAAATCAACGATGGATAGACAAGTAGCCCTCGTAATGGAAGTACCGGTATGTTTTCCCTCTTATTCGTCGTCATGTGGAAGTCACCTCCATGAATTATGTATAGCTGTTTTCATTGCACTATTCATTGGAAAAAAAAAGCTGACGCCGACGAGCGCATATGCACGCGCGTCGTCGGAGTCAGCTCATCCTTCAGGCGTTACGCCGAATTTTTCACGTGATCCAAGTCGACAGTAGAACCATCTTCCCTTAACAGGATAGGTGTTGATTCTCCAGTGACGGATCCTTTTGTAATGACACATTCTGTCACTTCATCGAGTGAAGGCAGTTCGTACATAACATCTAACATAATGTTTTCGATAATTGAACGCAAGCCACGTGCACCGGTTTTCCGTTCAATCGCTTCTTTTGCAATTTCGATTAATGCATCATCTTCAAATCGAAGGGCTACATCGTCAAGTTCAAACATCTTCTGATATTGCTTAACAATTGCATTTTTGGGAATCGTTAAGATTTGGCGAAGCGTCTCTTCACTCAGCTGCTCCAATGTCGCAATAACCGGTAAACGGCCAATAAACTCTGGAATCAAACCGAAGCGTTGAAGATCTTCAGGAATCAATTTTGCAAGCAAAGATTGGTCTTCTTTTAGAACTTTCTTCTCTGTTCCAAAACCAATTACTTTTTGCCCGATACGTCGTTTGATAATATCTTCAATACCGTCGAAAGCTCCCCCTACGATAAAGAGGATATTCGTCGTATCGATTTGGATAAATTCTTGATGTGGATGCTTGCGTCCGCCTTGTGGTGGCACGCTCGCAACAGTTCCTTCAAGAATTTTAAGCAGTGCCTGTTGGACACCTTCCCCAGATACATCGCGCGTAATCGATGCATTTTCGGATTTCCGAGCTACTTTATCGATTTCGTCGATATAGATAATGCCTTTTTCTGCACGTTCCACATCGTAATCAGCCGCTTGAATTAGTTTCAACAGAATGTTTTCAACGTCTTCACCGACATATCCTGCTTCCGTCAATGATGTAGCATCCGCAATGGCAAATGGTACGTCAAGGATTCTTGCAAGTGTTTGAGCGAGTAACGTTTTCCCGCTTCCAGTAGGACCAATTAGAACGATATTGGACTTCGATAACTCAACATCGTCAATCTTACTGTTTGAATTCACACGCTTATAATGGTTATAGACAGCGACTGCCAGAGATTTTTTCGCGCGATCCTGTCCAATTAGGTAATCATTGAGGATACTTTGTATTTCTTTCGGTTTTGGAACGTCTTTCAATTCGAAACCTTCTTCGAGACCGACTTCCTCTTCAACGATTTCTGCACAAAGTTCAACACATTCATCACAAATATAGACGCCTTGACCAGCGACTAGCTTTCGAACCTGCTCCTGGGATTTCCCGCAAAAAGAACAGTTGAAGTTATCTTTTTCATCGTTAAATTTGAACATTATGCTCACCCCTATTCAAGTGACAATCTTACAAGATTCCCCGATTATAATCAACTAATTAGAATTTGCTGCACTATGTAAAAAATAATTCGTTTTGTTTTTTCTACGAAAAACAAGGTACGGTCTTCCGTACCTTGTCCTTATTCTACAGTATTATTCAGTAATTTTTGCGTTTTCAACAAGAAATTCAACTGTTTTGTTGAAACGAAGATCGTTTTCAAGAACTTTAGTTCCACCAAGTGTCTTCTTGATTTGCTCGATTTCCATACCGAATTGCTCAGACATTTTACCAAGTTCAACGTTGATGTCTTCTTCTGTTACTTCGATTGCTTCCGCTTTACCGATTGCTTCAAGTACCAAAGAAACGCGTACGCGGTTTAGTGCGTCGTCTTTCATTTGTCCGCGAAGTGCTTCTTCGTTTTGGCCTGAGAATTGGAAGTAAAGCTCTAAGTTCATACCTTGCATTTGAAGGCGTTGTGCGAACTCATCCATCATACGATCTGTTTCAGATGCGATCATCACTTCAGGAATGTCGATTTCTGCGTTTCTTGCAGCCGCTTCAACAAGATCGTCGCGAAGTGCTGTTTCAGAAGCAGATTTCTTTTCAGCTACTGTTTTTTCTTTCAATTTCGCGCGCAACGCTTCAAGGCTTTCGACTTCTTCGTCGATTTCTTTTGCCAATTCATCGTCAAGTGCAGGAATTTCTTTAGTTTTAATTTCATGAACTTTTACTTTGAATATTGCTGGTTGGCCAGCAAGCTCTGCTGCGTGGTATTCTTCTGGGAACGTCAATTCAACGTCTTTTTCTTCACCAATCTTCATACCTACCATTTGCTCTTCAAAGCCTGGGATGAATGAGTTAGAACCAATTTCAAGCTCATACTGCTCAGCTTTGCCGCCTTCAAATGCTTCGCCGTTCGCAAAACCTTCAAAATCAAGCTTCACAGTGTCGCCGTTTTCAACCGCGCCGTCTTCTTTGATAACCAACTCAGCGAATGCTTTTTGGCTATCTTTCAATTGCTCTTCGATCTCTTCGTCTGTTACTGCTGTTTCTTGACGTGTTACTTCAAGACCTTTATAGTCTCCAAGTTTCACTTCAGGTTTAAGTGTAACAACTGCTTTAAAAATAAGTGCTTGGCCTTTTTCCATTTGTTCGATATCAATTTCAGGACGGTCAATTGGTTCAACGCCTGCTTCTTCGATTGCTTTCCCGTAAGCTTCAGGAAGGATGAAATCAAGTGCATCATTGTATAGAGCTTCTACGCCATACATTTTTTCAAACATCGGACGTGGCATTTTACCTTTACGGAATCCTGGTGCTTGGACTTGTTTAACAACTTTCTTAAACGCTTTGTCAATACCAGCTGTTACTACTTCAGCAGGAACTTCTACTGTTAGTGTTCCTGTATTACCTTCATTTTTTTCCCATTTAACTGACATAATTAAATACCTCCGAATCATTTTGGCCAATATGTTTTCGTACTTGTATACTCATTGACAACCATTACAGTATATCATAGTCTTTGCATCTTTCAACTGATTTAATGGTCCTGGTCACTGTCAATTTGCCGAATCAATCTGTTCAATTCTGTTTCAGGCAATTGTTCTCCTGAAAATAGGCTTTCTATGTAGTTGACATAAGCAGCCGCCACTTCTTGTGCGGAATATTGATTCCACCCAAATGGAAATGCAGTAATGGCGAATTTTTCAATAAGACCATGCGCCATTTCTAATCGAGACGGATCTTTGAGTAACAGCCGGTCTATCTCCCCTAACACCTCAACAGTTAAATCATCGCGACCTGGTAGCGTCATAGTAGAAGGTATAATTGTCTGCTGCCAACCAAATTTCCGCACAGTTATTTCCTTAGAATAGCCTGCTTGCAGTAGTAGGGCTAACACAAATGAAATCACAAGCGGTGCTACATCGTCTCGCTCCGCAATTTCTACCAGTTGTGGAATCATCCCTGACAAATCCATCCCCTCGAGAGAAGCGAGGGCATACTGCTGCTGCATCGTATCCATCGCATCGAATTCCTCCAAAGTGAAGGGCTTCACGGGTGCAGTCTGCTCTTCAACAACGTAACGATTGGATAGACGTCCATTCAATTCTCGTAAATAATTAAACTTTTGCAGCATTTCCTGCGGGACAATCCCTTCGCCAATCAAGGCATCAATCGTCATTTCAACTTCCTCGTATTCTTGCAATTGAATACTGATAGTTAAATACAATTCCATTGTATCAATGTAATCCGCGGTCCCGCTATGCAGAAGCCTTGCCGCAATATCTTTTGCCCGCTTAAATTCTTTTGTTTCATATAGGGCGACAGCGTAAGGGCCTAGAAATTCCGGATAATCAGGCTCATAAAGAATAGCCTGATCAAACACTTCGACTGCCTTGTCAAAATTCGACTGCTCAACGGCAACGAACCCTTGTTCAACAAGTTTTTCATATGTACCTGGGAAGACAATTACTTTGTCCGTTTTCCGAATCCTACCGTATTTCCTACGCACTACGCTCACACCTTTCATCATTCATACTATATCATGGCAATTTCCATTTTGACATTGATTGTCGTTAGAATGATTAAAAAATAAAAAAAGCCACTCGCCGGAACGACGAGGGCATAGATTATTCGTAAAATTTTCGTTTATTCACGTTCTGAAGGGATTGCCATACCTACTGCAAATCCCTCACAATACGGCGTTTAAGATGTTCTTCGATTTGGACATACATCGGAACTGGATACTGTTTATCCAGCAGAGCACTCACTGCCCCTCTGTTTGTACCAACGCATATGCATCTTGATCGACAATAAGCGTCACATCGTTATGATTCCATAAGTAAGATGCCGGGAAATCTTGACTGATTTCCTTACTCAACAATTGTTTCACTGCTTCCGCTTTCCCTTTTCCGGATGCAATTAAAATGATTTTCTTGCTTCTTAAGATGGATTTGATGCCAGTGGTAATGGCATGCGTTGGCACATCGTCAATCGAAGGGAAGAAACGAGCGTTATCTTCACGGGTAGATGCAACAAGTTCAACGACATGCGTTAAGCTATCCGGATCTGTTCCTGGTTCATTGAAAGCGATATGGCCATTCGAGCCAATCCCTAATATTTGTAGATCAATAGGTCCTACTCGATCCATGTTTTCTTCATAACGTACACATTCCTCTTCTGGTGATGGACTCATGCCATCCGGAATATACGTATTATCAATTGAAATATCGATGTGGTTAAATAGATTCTCAGCCATAAATGTATGATAACTTTCTGAATGTTCCCTCGGTAAACCGATATATTCATCCAAGTTAATAGTGCTTACATTTTTATAGGAAATGCCTCGTGCTTTAACGCCTTCAATTAAGTTTTTATATAAGCCAATTGGTGTTGAACCTGTTGCTAATCCAAGTACCGATTGATTGTTTTCAAGAATTTGCGCTTCCACCAATTGTGCTGCATGTTCGCTTGCCGCCTCATAATTATCAAATACTAATACCTTCATTTTAGTTCCTCCTTTAAATATGTGAGATTACCCCTACAAACCTTCAACTGTACATTCCAGTCCTCGTAGATGATTGTAAGATCTGATCCTTATGCGTCACTTCAACGTCTTAGCCACCCAGATCATACATCCCAGGCGGTAATCCTTTGGCACGCATTGCATCTGTAACTAGTATAATACGACCGCCCTTTTTTGACGATACGTCAATTCTACTGATTTTGGATGACTATGAATGCCGTCTACAATGATTTCAACTTGTAGTGAATCCTCTAAATACGCCGCAGAAATCGCTTCATCTGATTAATTTTAAAGTTTGAAATCAATAGCTTCTTACCCGTAATTTTGCCCCCTTTATTTTAATAGAAGACTTTATTTTTACTATATACCCAGCCGGTATAGTTGTCTATACCAATCAAAGTGGGCAAGCGATACAAAATGACCGTTCTCATCGTTAAGAGGAGACGGCCAAATTCATTACATAGACAATACAATTTTCCCCCGTACATGCCTAGATTCAACTTTCTTCAGCGCTTCTACTCCTTGTTCAAAAGGATAGACATGTTCAACTACTATGCGCAGTTGGCCCGACGCTGCTTCTGATGCCAATTGGGACAATTCCTTTTTCGTTTCTGGGTGATTCGTAATTTGCTCGACAATAATCTGTCTTTCTGCCAAAAATTGATCGCCCGAAATGGTCACTACTTTCCCACCATCTTTTACAATGCCCATACTTGTGACGCCCGTTCCAGGCTGAATAGCCAGTGCAGCATCAACACCCCTCGGCATCCATTGCTTCACTTGATTGGCCCAATCCGCATCACGATAATCAACTACGCACTCTGCCCCAAGCGTCAGCATATACGCATGATTTTGGGCCGAGGCAGAACTTACCACACGATAACCTCGCGCAACAGCTAACTGAATCGCCAACGTTCCAATCGCACCCGAAGCCCCCGCTATAAATACTGTATCCCCTGGTGTAGCCTTGAGTGCCTTCATTCCTTCTAGCGCCGCTGTTCCCGCTACCGGTATGGCAGCCGCATCAACAAATTGAAGATTATCCGGTATATTAATTAGCGCATCTTCATTAACTGAAGCGAACTCCGCCCACGTCCCCCCTTTTAACTGCATACCGCTAATAAACATCACACGATCACCAATCGCAAAGTCAGTGACAGATTCCCCTATTTTCACAATTTCGCCCGCCGCTTCAATACCTATTACATATGGTAGTACAGGGTCAGCTGGCGTGAACCAACGGTCATGTATGCCCACTCCGATAGCTTTTACGCGGACAAGGACCTCATTTTTTTCGATTGCAGGGACAGGAATATCTAGTAATGATAATTCATTCGACTGGCTTTTTGTAGTTATCGCGAATGCTTTCATAGTTTCCATTTTTTCAACTCCTATCGAATTTTATCTCCCAGTGGATTGGACTCTAACCCACGTCAGTGGAATATATTATTCATTTTAAAGTTGTCTTAAACACATAACTAGCTTTAGCATACCTCATTTTATCCTCATAAAAACGGTGCGCATCTGTACGCTGTAATCCTGAAGATAAAGAAACACTTTCATAATTATTTTCTTTAGCCCATTCATGAACATATGTAAGTAGTTTTTCACCGTATCCTTTTGAACGTATAGTCGTATCCGTCACCAAGTCACAAATCCAAACAAATCTACCACTAGAAAGTGTTATCATCGGTTTAAAACCAGTAACTGCAACAATTTCGTTACCATCTAGTAAAGCGAACATTTTATATCTATCATTCTCTTGCGCAGCGTTTACTAATTCAAGATAAGTACTTTCATCCAGATGAGTCCGCAACTGCTTCATTACGGGAAATGCTTCCATAATTTCATCGTGTGATTGAAGTTCTTTAATTGTTAAAGTGCCCATAAGTAGAAACCTCTTTCATTTTTTATAAAGTAGTTTTCTTGTCGGCAATTTCACTACTTGCAAAAAAGAGCGACCTCAGCTGACCTTTTCTCAATGCACAACCACCATATGATTACCGAAAACTTGAATATAGTATGTTCTAAATATCTGTTACACAACGAAATCCAATGTTTCCTGATGAACTATCAGGCGTGTTTGATGTCCGCGCCGCAACTCGGTAGCGATTACAATACGAATCGTGACATAAATAGGAACCCCCACGCATCACCCGATTGGAACCTTCATTTGGACCTTTAGGATTTTCTCTGCCGCCCCGTTTATGGATACTTTTTGTAAACCAATCTGAGCACCATTCCCACACGTTTCCAGTCATATTGTACAAACCATAGCCATTTTCCGGAAAGGATTGGGCTGGCGCGGTCCCTAGATAGCCATCTTCCTCATCATTTGTATAAGGGAAATTTCCTTGCCAAATATTACAGTAATGAACACCCCCTGGTGTAAGCTCATCACCCCAGGAATATCTTTTTTGGTGTAAACCACCCCTTGCCGCAAATTCCCATTCTGCTTCTGTAGGAAGACGTTTATTAGCCCATTGGCAATATGCCTCGGCATCGTTCCATGAAACATGAACAACAGGGTGATTCATCCTATCTGCAATATCTGAATCAGATCCCTCTGGCTGCCTCCAATAAGCACCTTCCACTACACACCACCATGGCGTCGCTTGAGCCCTTTGTTGCACTTTCTTAGACATTTGTTTGGATAATAGCTGATAGAAAACGAATGACCATCCATACTTTTCCGCATCTGTCTTATATCCTGTTGCTTCAATAAACAGCGAGAAATCCTTATTTGTTACAGTAGTAAGATCCATATAAAATGAATCTACTATTACTTTTCGAATGGGGCCTTCACCATCAGCAGGGAATCCATCCTTATCATTTGCACCCATCGAAAATTCATTTCCTTGAATGTAAACCATTTTATCTACTGATTTTACGGCTCTTTTACTTGTAATGAATTCATTATTATTTAGTAACTCTTCTTGTATCGCGTCTTGTCTACTTACTCCACAGCAAGTTTTCTGTTGTACGTGACTCACCTTTTTCCCTCCATTTATGCACTTAAAGTGCTAGTACATCCTTCATTCCCTATTGGATAAATTCCACAAAAGAAGACACTCCAGCATTATGAAACCTTCTGTTCTTTTTAACAATCCATAGATTTCTAGTAATATTTATGCCAGAAATGCTTACTTCCCGTAAAAAACCTTGCTCCAATTCCCTAGCCACAGTTAGTTTTGGTAGTATGCTGATGCCAAGGCCTGCCTCAACAGCGCTTTTTATGGCTTGCGTACTGCCAATCTCCATATAGCTTTCGATTTTCTCCAAGACTTCATATTCCCTTAATGCATTTTCTACGATAAGACGTGTCCCTGAAATGGATTCACGCCAGATCATCCTCTCATTTTCCAATTCTTCAATATTAATTTCTTTCCTGTTTTTCCATGGATGGTCAAACGGACAAACAAGTATTAATTCGTCCTCAGCAAATTTCTCTACAATAAAATCTTTGTTTTCAACCATTCCTTCAACCAAGGCTAAATCAATCACATCGTTTGATAAGTCTTCCAAAACACGAGGCGTATTATTAATGGTTAATGTCACTTTCATTTCAGGTTTTCGTTTTTTAAATCTCCCTAACAAGCTTGGCAATAAATACTCGCCAATGGTCAATGATGCACCTACAGTGAGGTGTATATTGGACTCGCCTGTTACTTGCTGAATGACTTCTATTGAATGGTTGAAGTCATTTACAATTGCTTTTGCAAAGCGATATAAAATTCTGCCGGTTTCGGTAACTTTCAATTTCCCTTCCGCACGGTCAAATAACAAAGTCCCGTAAAAGTCTTCTAACTGATGAATTTTTCTTGTGATAGCAGGCTGGGAAACGAAGCTTAACCTCGCTACCTGGCTTATACTTCCCTCATCCACTACTAAACAAAATATCTTGAGATTTTCTATGTTCAAGAAAACAACCTCCGTGAATTTTCACACATTTCAATTATACATGATTGTAATAGGTAGGTGAGCGTTAAAAAACTATACTA
Organism: Sporosarcina sp. YIM B06819; assembly: GCF_033485175.1. Lineage (NCBI taxonomy): Bacteria > Bacillati > Bacillota > Bacilli > Caryophanales > Caryophanaceae > Sporosarcina > Sporosarcina sp. YIM B06819. The sequence goes on from NZ_JAWLIQ010000006.1 coordinate 225,992, forward strand.
TTTTGTAATACCCGATACTTTTGTTGCATTTTACCTTTCATCATTTATTTGCTAACGTAGGAGTTAGACGTTAGAACAAACTGAAAGAGGGAAAAACAATGAGTGAATGGAAAGTTCTGTTTCAACTATTTTGGACTTTTTTTAAAATTAGCCCGATCACATTTGGCGGCGGATTTGCGATGATGCCTTTAATCGAAAAAGAAGTAGTTGAGAAAAGAAAATGGTTAAAAAGTGAAGATATTACCGATGTGTTCGCTTTATCCCAATCCGTCCCCGGAGCCGTTGCGATTAACTCTGCCACTTTTATCGGTCAGCGCATAGGAGGCGTAAAGGGAGCCATTGCGGCAATGATAGGCGTTGCGTTGCCTACTTTTTTAATTGTTCTAGTCCTAGGTGTTTTATATGTTTTCGTACAGGATAATCCAAAGGTAGAAGCCGCTTTCATATCGATTAGAGTCTCCATTGTGGCGATTATCACTTATGCGGCAATTAAAATTGCCAAAACTGCCATTATTGACAAATCAACATTTATCATCATGATTGTAGGGATTCTATCCCTATTCTTTATTCATCCTGTCGTTGTCATAGTAGCAGGTGCTTTGTCGGGAATGATAACGATCTTTATTAAAATGAAATTAGGCTACAAAATTGAAAAGGACAGGATAATAGAAAAGACGGATGTAAATGAGTTTGAATACTACATGGGAGCAGGTATATAAGATACATGAAAAATGAACAGTACTTCCCTATAATTGACCAATCAATCTTGAAGTGCAGGCAGTGAAACTTTAACTAGAAAACGAGGTGAAACTTATGGTCCTATGGGAGTTGTTTAGCACGTTCATGGTCATCGGCTTCGTATCATTTGGTGGTGGCTATGCTATGATTCCTGTAATTGAAGCTGAAGTTTCCCAAAATGGGTGGATGACGACACAACAATTTATCGACGCCATCGCCATTGCCGGGATGTCCCCTGGTCCAATCGCTATGAATAGTGCCGTTCTTGTTGGCTATTCGACAGCTGGCGTAATCGGAGCAATACTATCTGCTCTCGGAATTTTACTACCAGCCATCGTACTCGTCATCGTTGTAGGGGCGTTCTTTATCAAATTGCATCATTATCAAGTTGTACAATCTATATTTTATGGGATAAGACCCATTGTCACTAGTTTAGTCATCTATGCTGCTATCCGTTTTGCCTTGTCAAATAACTTGGTAAGCCAAGTCATTTCATGGAAAACAGTAAGCTTATTACTCATTTTTGTATTATCATTATTCGCCCTATTGAAATTGCGCTGGAACCCCGCCTACGTGATTATACTTTCTGGATTAGTCGGTGTTGTTGTCTATTCGTAAAATATGAATGCTTTTTTACGCATTTGAAGTTCTTGGCATTGGCAACTGCTCCTTATGTAGCTCCGCCCATGCATATTTTAACAGCAATTCCGCTTTAAGCGCTTGATAATCAGGCTGATCCCAAAGATTACTCAACTCCTTCGGGTCCTCTTGTAAATCAAACAATTCTCCATATGTCTGCTGGTAGTAGACCGTTATTTTGTACCGCGCGTCCACATAGGTTTTTTGATGAATCGTGGTAGGTTCGTGTCGAAATTCACAAAGGATATGATCCCTTACATTTGCTTGGTTACCACACCAGACCTCTTGTTGATTTTCTCCAGACATCACAGCGGGTATCGGGATGCCGGCAAATGAAAGAAAAGTTGGAGCCAAATCAATGAGTGATTGCATGGCTTGCGATTGTTTCTGGGCTGGAACATGACCGGGATACCGAACGATAAAAGGAAGTTTTATTAGATCTTCATAATGAAATCCACCTTTATATTGCAGACCGTGCTGACCGAAGAAATGACCATGGTCAGTCGTAAACACAACAAGCGTATTGTCGGCTAATCCCAGCTCTTCAAGTTTGTCTAGAATTTGACCAATATACTTGTCCATGAAACTAATCATCCCATAATAATTGGCGACCAGTTTTTTCCGATCATCCTCGGGTAAAAGATGTGAATGATAGCCATGAATCGCAAAGCCCGTTTCCATCAGTTCGGAAAAGTCAGGATTTATTTCCTGCGTTTTTTGAAAATGCGGCGGATTTTGCAAATGCTCCCCCGGCACCATTTCCGGAATGGTCAATTGATCTGGATCATACATGGAAGCCCACGGTTCAGGTGTTAAATAAGGTGGGTGAGGGTCCGGAAAGCTTGCCCAAAGGAAGAAGTTCTCTTCCTGCGCTTGATATTGTTCTAGTAATTCATTCGTCTTTTCGGCGATAAATGTATTGTAATGATACTCCTCCGGGATATCCCAGCGATACTTAATAGTGGGATCCATCGTTCCAGTTGGAGCCATATAATATTGTTGCCAATCGCTGAATCCTTTTTCCTCGAGCCATGCTACATAATGCTGCCCAACTAAATATTCATTGGTATGATTACGCAGTAATTCAACTGTTTCAAATCCGTAGAATGGCTGATTGAAAGATTTCCAGAATTCGATATCCTGAAGCAGTGGCAGCGATTCCAGTGACGGGTATTCCTCTGTTGAAATCGTTGGTTGAAAATGAGCTTTTCCGACTAAGGCTGTTCGGTAATGATTATCCGTGAATACATCACCAACTGTTCCTTTATCTTCGCTAAGCTTCGTCCCTAACGTCCATGCGCCATGCTGACTAGGGTACATACCAGTAATAATAGATGATCTTGTCGGAGTGCACGTCGGATTGGGACAATAGGCGCGCTGAAAAGTTGTTCCTTCTTTCGCCAGACGATCAAGATTAGGGGTCGAAACTTCCGAATTAAAAGCACCTATTGTATCAAAATGCTGCTGATCACTCGTGATTAATAAAATATTTGGCTTTTTCATTTGACTTCACCTCTATAATTTAACTTTTTTTTAGAGTATAAAAAGAGGGGGCTTTCCAGTTATTCCGGTCAGTCCCCTCCATTAATTATTTTAGCTATCTAGCGAGCCAACCTCCGTCAACTGCTAGTATATGACCGTTCATATAGTCTGAAGCTTTGCTTGCCAAAAATACGACCGTCCCCATCAAATCAGACGGATCTGCCCAGCGTCCGGCCGGAATACGCGATAGTATTTCAGCGTTACGCTTTTCATCCGCGCGAATTTGCGCTGTATTGTCGGTGGAGATATACCCTGGAGCAATCGCATTAATTTGGATATTATGTTCGGCTAATTCATTAGCAAATGCCTTTGTCAGACCGGCAACAGCATGCTTACTGGCCGTGTACGCTGGAACAAACTTGCCACCCTGGAACGACAGCATGGAGGCAATATTAATAATTTTTCCTGATCCTTGTCTAACCATTACTTTGGCGGCTTCCTGGCTTACTAGATAGAGCGAATTGAGATTAACCTCCATGACCGTATCCCAGTCTTCTTCCTTATACTCTACTAACGGAGAGCGCAGGATTGTACCCGCATTGTTGACCAAAACGTCAATGTTGCCATACACCTCAGCGCATTTAGCAACTACTTGTTTTGCTTCCTCGCGATTACCTAAATCCGCTTGAAAGCTTTCTACCCTACGACCCGTTTCCGCAATTAATTGTTTAGTTTCCTCGCAATCCCCACTTCTGGAAACTACAAAAATATCGGCACCCGCCTTGGCCAGGGCAACCGCATATGCTTGTCCTAAACCTTTATTAGCTCCTGTTACAATAGCTGTTTTCCCCTCAAGGCTGAAATAATCCAGCGAAAATGAAAGTAGATTTGTAGTCATTTTTGATTATCTCCCTCTCTAATTACACTAATGTAAGTGAACAAACCGTTTCAGCATCATCGAGCTTTGCTAACTTCGGTTCTGTTTAAATTAGCGTAAATCTTCCATTTTCACGAGATCCATATCACTGTAAGTAATATTTTCTCCACACATTCCCCAAATAAAAGTGTAGTTACTTGTTGCAGTTCCTGTATGAATGGACCAGCTCGGAGAAATCGTCGCCTGCTCATTTTTCATCACTAGATGTCTTGTTTCATCTGGTTTGCCCATGAAGTGGAATACACGCGTTTCTGGTTCCATATCAAAGTATAAATAGACTTCCATTCGGCGCTCATGGGTATGACAAGGCATTGTATTCCAGACGCTTCCTGCTGATAGCATCGTTAATCCCATTTGCAACTGGCAGCTCTCACAAATATTAGGATGCACATATTGATAGATTTTCCGTTCATTCAATGTTTCAGGTGATCCCATCTCCAGCGGCTTGATGTTCTTTATATCAATTTTCACGGTTGGATACGTATGATGCGCCGGCGCAGAATTGATATAGAATTTAGCCGGGTTGTTCGCATCCTTTGAACGGAATAGTACTTCCTTCGTTCCTTTTCCAACATAAAGGCCGTCCCGTTGCTGCATATCATACTCTGTGCCATCCAGAACTACTGAACCTTCTCCACCAATATTAATAATGCCCAACTCTCGGCGTTCCAGAAAATAGTCAACGCCTAGTTCTTTATCAAGCTTAATCGTCAATTCCTGATCAGTAGGGGTTACTCCACCGAAAATCATCCGATCGACATGTGTATAGGTTAAGTGAACATGACCAGGCTCAAACACCGTCTCAATTAGAAATTCCTTTCTTAATTCGGTTGTTGTATATTTTTTCATATCCTCTGGGTGGTGTGCATAACGTGTTTCCATCATTCAATCTCTCCCTTTAATTTAATATCAATTCACAAGCTTTAACGATTAATCATGCCCGATTCATTCTTGGCAAACTGCATAACTTCTTCATTCGTAAAACTGCTGCAGTCTCCTTGAATCGTATGTTTTAATGCTGACGCAGCTGTCGCAAAAGAAATGATTTGTTGCGCAGGGAATCCCTCCAGGATGCCCCACAAAATTCCTGCTGCATACGAATCACCTCCTCCAATGCGTTCAACAATCGGTTCCAGATGATGGACCTTTGATTGATAAAGCTTCCCGCTTGTAAACAAATTTCCTTGTAGTTTATTGCTAGAAGCTGATTGTACTGTCCGAAAAGTAGAGCCCATGTATTGAATATTTGGATAGGACTTCAAAATTTCCAGATAGTAAAATGTTAATCTTTCTTCCTGTGATAATGACTCTTCCACCGGTTCTATGCCAAGTAAATGAACCGCATCTAATTCTCCGCAAAAGCAAATATCTACATACGGCATTAATAGTTTTATCGCTTCAGCTGCTTCCTGTTGACTCCAAAGCTTGGAGCGATAATTAAAATCAAAGCTGACCAAAACGCCCATTTCCTTTGCCTTTTTAAATATCTGGAGAACTAATTCCTGTAAAGCAGGCGACAGTGCTAGCGTAATCCCCGTAATATGAATGAGGGAAACTTCCTGTAAGATGCCTTCGATGTCAATCTCATCAGCTTCTAGCTGTGAAAAACTAGAATACTTGCGGTCATAGGTGACTTGGCTACTCCTTTCACCTGCACCTTCTTCCACGTAATAAGATCCTAGCCGTTCCCCTCCCTTTAACAGGAAATCGGTACGAACCCCGTGGGATTTAAGATGTTGCTCCACAGCACGTCCTAACGAATTTTCAGGAATCTTACTAACAAAATAAGATTGGTAGCCAAAGTGGGATAAGGATACTGCTACATTCGCCTCAGCACCGCCATAATGGACAGAAAGCTGATTCGCTTGGCGAAGTAGCATACCCGTCCCCGTTGATAAGCGCAGCATGATTTCTCCAAAAGTGATTACTTTTTTCATCTTAATGCCTCACGAGCAGCTTTGACTTTTTGAACATACTGCTTAGCATTTCCAGTAATTTTTTCGTATTCACCTGTTTTAGCAGGTGCGATTAAATTCCCGCCAATCCCAACAGCAACACAGCCATTTTTAATCCACTGCTCAACATTATCTAGGTTCACACCGCCAGTCGGCATAATATTTACCTGCGGCAGCGGAGCTTTTACTGCCTTTACAAATTCTGGACCAAAGGCGTCACCAGGGAACAACTTAATAATATCGACCCCATACCCTAATGCGTGTTTCATTTCAGTAATCGTCATGCAGCCTGGCATATAGGGAACTTGGTACAAATTACAAATCCTTGCCGTCTGTTCATCGAAGCTTGGGCTTACGATAAATTTGGCGCCAGCTAACATGGCGATTCGGGCTGTGGAATCATCTAGAACCGTTCCCGCACCAATGACCACTTCCTGTTGATTTGCAAAATGGGCATCTAATTCCTTAATGACTACGTCTGCGTCCCGGATTGTAAAGGTAATTTCAATGATTGATATTCCGCCTTTGACACAGGCTTCCGCAATCAATATGGCCTGTTCTTTAGAATCAGCTCTGACAACTGCAACAACTCCGGATTCAATCACTCTATTTAATACTTTCAACTTTTGCATAACAGCCCCCCTTTCAAAAAATGACCTCATAAAGTTAGTTATAAAATGACTTCTTTCTGTCCATTTTTACTAATGGTAAGCCTATGATAGAAATAGTCGTCGTTATGTTTATATATTCTTTCACCTATATGGGTTTCATTGGCAGCAAAATAAATGTCATAGTCAGAGGAATCCGTTTTTAGGTGGAAACTGAGAAAATACTGCTCTGACGGAGATTGCTCCGCCCCACATTGTTCAATGTGATTGAGCATAACCTCTAACGGTTTTCCTGAAAAAATACTAAAACGAATCCCATGATCTACAAATTCTTTTTCATCTACCAAAGTTGTACGATTGGTTAACCTATTATATTGTGTAGATGAAAGGGTTACTTTGCTGTGTGTATCCTCCATATCACTAAAGTATGCATACGCAACATTTTTTTTGGCTGTTAGCTTCCAGCAGTCTTTCTGTTTCCCCACGGTTATATCTGGATTTAATTGAAATAATCTTTTCATTGTATGTTGTCCTTGCGCTTCGACATCGTCTATCACAATGACAATGCTTTCTTTTTTCAATATTATGACAGTTCGTTGAACAAGGTAAGTAGCGTAATAGAAGGCACTCTCCATTACGATATATTTGCTCGTTTCTTTTACTTTGTTCCCAACTTTTTTCCCTATATGGTGAAACGACCAGGTATCTTTAATCGACGTAAATGGAAGTTCATCAACAATAACTGTACTATGGCTATGAACAGATTTTAGATAGGAGCGCAATGGACCTTCTTGATAGGTAAATCTACCGGAATCACACAAAACTCTTTCCCCATTAAGAAATACGTTAAGATGCCCTAGACTTGCATGTCCGTGTCCGCTACCATGCCAACCATTCCATAAACTAACGAAATCCTTCTCCGTTTTGTAGACAAAATTTCCGCTAGCATCCCCGATAAATAGCTCTGGTAAAGACCCCTGGCAAAATGATGGCAGCTTTTTATATACCGCTTCAACATTGACATAATCGCTGTCATGCTGTGGTACTAAATAGCCGTTAGGGTAAATCATATAATTAGCAGCGATGGCAGTCTTTTGAATGACACTTTTTAAGTCAACCGGCAAAGTAATCCCTAAGACTTCCGCTTCTTTATAAATTTCAACGACTGCAAATAGCACTTCAAAGTGATACAAAGGAGATTGTTCCCAATGGACGCCATCTGCGAAAAACTGTATTTCGCATTGACGTTTTAATTCATTCCAAGCCCAATCCATTATTTCTTTAGGCACCAAATCCTCACAAACCATAACTGTCTGTAAAATACCAGAAATCTGCAAAGCGCCCCAGTTACTCAATGTGTATCGCTCAAGATAATGATCTTTCAAAAAAATGATTTGCTCCCTTAACGAGGAAAAAATTGTCTCTAGCTCATGATTCAGTAAAGATTCTTGAAGAATCATCATACTTTTCATCCAGCTTGCGCATCTAATTCCCGTATCGATCGTCCGCCATGATGTATGTATTTTCCCTTCAGTAAATGGATTATGTTCAATCCAATCAAATACTAGGCGCTTCCAACATTCTAAATATTTTTGATCCCGTGAGTCAGCATAGGCTTCCGCCAGGTCAAGCAGATACTCCTGTCTGTTAAGCATAAAAATCCATTCCTCATCTGCATTCATTGCATAATTCCAATCAATTTTCTTAAAAGAATAAGGAATATAGCAAGCCTCCATGTCCAAAGGCTTCTTGAACACAAAAATAGTTGAGCATAATAGATTTGCATTTAAATACACTGCCTGCCGGACATCTTCGTTATAAAAGGAACATTGAGGGGAGGATACGTAACCATTTAAACAAGTTGCTAAATTTGCTCTAACTTTCGTTATCTCCATGTGAACACCTCAAATCTTTCCTTTTTCAACTGCTAGGTTGACCATCAAATCTTTACACTCAGAAAGCGTTTGTTCAATGATCCCTGGAGCATCCTGGCTGGTGACCTCTTGAAATTGAAACTTCATCGTTAACTCCGTAATGACGCTTAGCGGCATCCCAGAAATCAGAAAGTAGTCTTGTGATGGTGATTCTAAAATGATCCGGGCTGCTATTTGATGGGGTGCTCCCCCCGTTAAATCTGCAAACACAAGCACCTTAGCATGGTCTTTTATAAACGTCTTGAATTCTTCCTCAAATTGAACATGTTTCATTCCATCAACCAATTCAAGTACAGAAATATTCGGATTTTCTCCCATTAAGTAATGAAGAGCGGATTGGACACCGGAAGGAAACTTCCCATAACCGATCAGTAATAGCTGGTACATAATCACTTCTCCCTTCTTAGAACCTACCGGCTGATGTATGTAATTTCCCTAGACTCACCTCTGCCGTGTGTTTACCCGTATCAGTCTCAGTCACTTGCCGAAACCCCCTGCTTACTAAAGCATTAATCAGAAAAGCAGCCATACTAAAGCTCACAAGCGTAGCTCCTGGAAAATAGAAGCAAAGAACAATGGTAGCAACCACAATTAACAGTGATAAAATGGTATGGTGTAGGTTTGCAATTGATAACAGAAAAGCATTCTTAATTGCACCTTGCCAGGAAACTCGAAAATGAGCCATGACAGGGAAAATCATAATGGTGACAAACAAGTAAATAATGGTTAAAAGAAAGAAGAATGAAAATAGAACATACTTTATATTGGAATTTAGCTGATTGATAATGATAAGATCTCCCAACAATAAACTAGTAAAAACAAGCCAAATTACACCAACGAATAATCCCTGTTTAAAGTTTTCTTTAAAAAATCGACTATAAGCTGAAAGGACTCGAATATCACCTTGTGTTTTCCACTCCCTTAGAACAGCAAACATGGCTGTTATCGCAGGAAAAATTGTAAGGATTGGTATACACATTAACAACCAAATTGTATTTAATAGAAATATAGTCTTCAAGAACTCCATTGTTTTATAAAGTTTGTTATCCATTATTTCCACCTCGATACTTTCCATCATTTACTTGTATGCCTTACCCTTTTTACCAATACATCTTCCAATCTTTTGTTAGTCTGATTAGCGCTTCAAAATAATAATAGTCGCCCCAGATACAGCTCTCATCAACACCTCGGCCACCGCCTTTGTAATAGACCGCATGCTTTAGAATTCCATTCGCAGGTGATTCAATTTCTGTTGTATAGTCGTTGGATAAAGACTCGACCATCTTAAGAGCCGCATTTTCATAAATTCTCTTTTCAGGGTCAGTTACCGGCAGATATTTACTCAGTTCTAGTAACCCGCAAATCGTGATGGCAGCCGCGGAACTATCCCGTTCTTCGCCACCTTCTGTAAAAATTAAATCCCAATAACAAATTTCGTCTTCTGGAAGCCTATTTAAATAGTAGTTGGTCAGTTTCTTTGTAAGTTCGATTAAATTCCAATTACTCGTATAATGAAAACTTAACGGAAAGCCATAAATACCCCATGCCTGCCCGCGTGCCCAACAAGAATCATCAGAATACCCTTGGCGTGTGTTACCATACAATGGTTCTCCTGTCTCCGGGTCCATGTAATACGTATGGTAAGTAGATGCATCCGGCCTGACAATATATTTAGCGGCTTGCGATACATGAATCTCAGCAATTTCTTTATAAATCTGTTTGCCAGTCACTTCAGATGCCCAATAGAGTAAAGGTAGGTTTAGATTACAATCAATAATCATTCGCCCCCGCTCTTTCGGGTCATTCAAATTCCCCCATGCCTGGATAATTCCTGCTTTATCGTAATACCTAGTGATTAATAAATCTGCTGCCTTCAAAGCTATTTCCTTAGCCTCTTCATTTCCTGTTAATTTATAGGCACTGACACAAGATAAGCTATACAAAAATCCTAAATCGTGGTGGTCTACTTCAATGCGCTTTTCTAATCTTTCTTTAAAACTTTGGATCTGCTTTTCTGCAACTTTACGATATTTTTCATCACCGGTGTATTCATAAGCAAGCCATAGCATCCCCGTCCAAAAGCTTGTGGTCCATTCGACATTCTGAATCGGCTTATAGACAAGATTTTCACTATTCGAATCGGGAAACAGATCCGTAAATAAGTCTAAGCTTTGATCGATTTTAGCTAAAACATGCTGAATAGCTTTTTCTACAAACGCCAGGTCAACGGCAGGGGTCTTCTCAAATCGTTCTATATTCTTAATATTTTCTTTTACTACATTTTCCACACATACTGTCATACCTAATCACCTCAGCCTTTTTATAATAAGAATGGATCTTTCATCTTCTCAACCCATGAACGCAACTTCCGATCCAATCCATCTGCTATGGGATGATTTTGCGGAAGTTCAATTTTTTCTGGAGCAAGTTGGAGTCTATCCTTTGTTAAGTCGTATAGTAAACGAATGCTTTCATCATCAGGGGCATAGCCATGATGAATCACATACATATACTGTTGCGTCCTAATAGCCCTCCAGCCAAATGCCCTGTTATCAATTCCTACTAGTTTAAAAGCCTCAATGGCTTCCTTACGCCCGGGATATGCGGAAATATACGCTTCTTCCGGCCCCCCGCTCTTCTCTTCGATAATATAGTCGGATAAGTCTATTCCCTCAACCGTGTTCGGTATATCAAGCTGAAGCAGACGAAGCAGTGTCGGCATAATATCGACCGTATTTAGCAAGAGATCTGTCCGTCTAGGTGCAATCACGTTTGGCCAGCGAATACAGAATGGTACTCCAATAGATTCCTCATACCAGACATGCTTCGCCATCAAACCATGTGATCCCATCATTTCTCCATGATCTGAAGTAAGAACTACTACCGTATTGTCCTCTAACTCATTATCTTTTAGGTATTGAAGAATGCGTCCAAACTGATCATCAATCCCAGAAACCGCAGCAAAATAATTGAGTTGTTGCTTTTTTAGCGCTTCCACACCCTCTTCAACTGGTTCACCGGTATGAACTTTGAAATGTGGTTGGGTCACATTTTCCCTTAGCGTGATGTGGTCCAGGTTGTAAAGCTGCTTATATTTATCAGGTACTTGATCAAACGGGCTATGCGGCGGATTCCATGAAACAAATAGGGCAAAAGGGTCGCCGCTATCGTGATCTTTCATAAAGTTTATAGCTTTGTCGGTTTCATGCTTCACTGACCATGTATTGACTTGTATCTTTTTAGGACTGTCCTGCCAATAATGCGGGGATAAATGCTCATCCCATGCACCATAAGAATACCAGTACTGAAACCCATGTCTTTTAGGACCAGAAGGTGTATAGGCATCCCACCCGTCTGCACCTGATTCCGGTCGATCCGTCACATTTAATTCTGGTAAGTCAAGATGCCATTTCCCGATATACCCCGTGTCATAACCCGCCTGTGCAAGAACATCACTGATACAGATTTCATCCGGGCTTAACATAACGTCGGCGCCTATTTTACAATTTGTATAAACCCCAGTACTCATCGGATAGCGCCCCGTCAACAAGGAGGCCCGGTGAGGTGAGCATAACGGAGAGCAAGTAACAGCATTCGAAAATACAACACTCTCTTCGGCAAACGCATCAATATTTGGGGTCAGAACTTCGTCTTCACCTTCATAACCTACCGCCTGACGACGCCATTGATCGGCAAATAGATAGATTAGATTTGGCTGCTTAGCACTCTCCACATCTTCTCTCTCCCTTTACTTTATTCCCGTGTTCGCGACTCCCTTGATAAAATGATCTTGGGCTAAGAAGTATACGATGATGGTCGGTACAATTGCTGAAACGGCTGCCGCCATTAATAGAGAGTATTCCGTGTTATACTCCGTAATAAAATGCTGGATCCCAAGTTGTAATGTATATAAGCGATCTGATGTTAAGTAAATTAAAGGTCCTAGGAAATCATTCCATGCGTGCATGAATGAAAAAATCACAAGTGTGGCAATTGCCGGTTTGGATAGCGGCAAGACGATTCGCCAATAAATTCCGAACTCACTTAATCCATCAATTCTCGCAGCCTCCAGCAGCTCATCAGGGATTGATAAGAAAAACTGGCGGAACAAGAAAACACCAAACGGACTAAATGTTCCAAGGATAATTAATGCCCAATGAGAATTCACTAGCCCAAGTTTACTCATCAGCATGAATTGCGGAATCATCATAACCTGATACGGTATCATCATCGTCGCAATATAGATGAAGAACAGACGATTTCTTTCTGGAAACTTAATTTTGGCAAACGCGTAACCAGCAAGCGAACTATTAATAACAACTAAAATAGTCGTGATAACAGCTATTTTCAATGTATTAAGATAATAGAGACCAAATGGAACAGTCGTCCAAACCTTAGTATAGTTATCCCACTGGAACGTTTCCGGAATCCATTTAATCGGGAATCCGAATATTTCCGTTTCTGCTTTCAAAGAAGCTGAAAGCATCCACACAAAGGGCAATACCATTGTCAACGAAACGAGGATAATGACAAGATACTTCCCTATTTTGCCGCCCGATATTTTTCGTTTTTTCACTTGAGGTATATATACAGGCACTTCAGTAACAGTATTCATAAGTTTCACTCCCCTCTCTTGTCATTAATCATTCACCCATTTTCTTTGCCCCATAAATTGGAGTATAGAGATGACTAAAATGACAAGGAATAAGACATAGGCCATCGCGGAGGCATACCCATATTCAAATTGTTTAAATGCCGTATTATAAATATCGTATACTAATACATGTGTCGATCTGCCAGGTCCTCCCCCTGTTAACACATAAATCAAATCAAATACTTTAAAAGAATTGATGACACCGATAATCGTGGTAAAGAACAAGACTGGAGATAACATGGGTAATGTTATATGAAAGAATTTTGAAACCTTCCCCGCCCCGTCAAGATCAGCCGCCTCATAAAGGTAATCTGGAATACTTTGCAGTCCTGCCAAAAATAAAATCATATAATATCCAATCGAATGCCAGATATATACGATAGATACAGATACTAGTGCCCAACTTGGGTCTGATAGCCAGCCAGGGGGATTTTCTATCCCGAGCCTTAGCAAAGTTCCATTAATGGGACCTAGTGAAGGATTGAAAATTAATTGCCATACGGCTGCAACTGCAATGGTCGCAGTAACATACGGTAAAAAAACAGCTGTCCTAAAAACTTTTACAAAGCGAATCCCTTGATTTAAAGCCACGGCAATTAAAACCGAAATAAATAGAGTAACTGGTACGGAAATCAACATAAATAAAATACTATTTACAAACGAGATTTTAAAATTTGTATCATCAAGCAGCTGCTTATAATTGGAAAGTCCAATGAAATCTATTTTTCCAAAGCCATTCCAAGATGTGAAGCTCATAACGAAAGATGCTAGTACAGGAAGAAGGATAAATAATAGGAAACCAATAATATTGGGAAGTAGAAAAGAATAACCAATAAGTCGATTTCGTCTAATTGTCTTTGACTTTACCTTTTTGCTCGGTATCATTATGTTCAGTCCTTTCTATTAAAAAGTAAGGCACCGCGGTAGTAAACCTAAAGCAGTGCCACACTTCTTAAGCTGACTAGTTACCGTACTTACTTGCCCATTCACTTTCTACACGTTTGGTAATTTCTTTAATTGCGTCATCTACAGAGTTTTGACCAATTAAGGCAAGCTCTCCCTCTTGTTTAAAGATTTGCTCAACAACAATATTTTTTACTCCAGGCAACATTGGATATTCTGGATATTCCTTTGTCTCTAAGAAATAGTGAAGACTTTTTGGTTGTTGCGTCCCATCACCTAGATAAGCTTTCTTTACTTCCTCGTCCATAAACCCAGTTAAATACCCTTGTGAAGCAAGCAGCTCTGCTCCTTTTTTACCTGTCATGTACTGTAAGAATTCGAAAGCTTCTTTTGGATGCTTTGTGTTTTTGTTCATCATAATGGATACAGGTAACGCTAGTGATGTATTCTTTTCTACACCTTCTGGATGTGGAATTGGAACAACATCCCATTCGAACTTCATAGTTCCTTCTGCTTCCCCTTGACGAAGCTGGGCAACATGCCAATCACCGATAATGTTCATAGCAATATTCCCTTTTTGGAATGCCGCATTATAATGGGCACCTGTACTTACTTGTTCTGACCATTTCATAACCGAACCATCATTTTCAAGGTCTAACCTTACTTGCAAAGCATCCTTAAATGGAGATAGATCTTTATCAATAACAGATGCCCCTTTTTGTACAGCACTCATGTACCAAGTTGATGGCCATTGTTGCAAATATGCTCCGTACACTTTGTCATTTCCACTACCACTTGTCATTTTCTTCGCTAACTCGCGGAATTGTTCCCACGTCATATCATCGCTTGGATAGTCAGTACCTTTTTCATCAAACAATGTCTTATTGTAATAGAGCATCCAATTTGATTTACGATATGGAAGGCTCATGACTTCTCCATCTGATTTAAACGTGTCAAACATCGTCCCATATCCTGAAACGTCCATCCCAGTTTCTTTAATGTAATCGTCCAGCGGTGCAAGGATACCCGTGTCGATCATATTATCCATCTGTCCGGTAAATAAGTCATAGCCATCGCCGCCTGAAAGCTGCATCCGAATTTTCTCATAATATTGCTGTTGTGGAAAAGTTTCGAAGGTAATGTCTACATTTGGGTGATCCTTTTTAAAATCTTCATATCCCTTTTTGAAAACTTCTTCGTCAGCCGGGAATACCGCCATTTTCAAACTAACTTGCTCATCGACAACTTTCTCAGCTGCAACTTTTTCATCTGTAGTCTTAGTTTCCTCTGCTTCTGTACCGCCTTTTTCCGTTCCGTCATTTGAACAACCAAACACGACTAACATACATAAAGCTAAAATGGCCAACAAACTAATTTTCTTTTTCATACCTTCACTCCTTAATATTTTGAATATTTTGTTGTATACTCATTGTAAGTGCTTTCATTTTCAAAAATAAGGTGAATGTTTTTTACCCCTAAAGAATCTGGAGTGACAATGATTATGATTTTCCTTTGCCTCATTTTCATGGTGATTTTAATCCTATTTATCTATAAAAACCTTAGTAGCAGGTCCATTTTCTTTCTTTGCACACTAACCATCGGGTGGATTTTGGCGTATGTTTCGTTCACCCTCTATCTTGCAAAATTTAATTATTACTATAGTGTTGTGAATCAATTCATCGATTTTAATCCCGGAACCTGGAATAATCTTGTTCTTCAAAACTTTGATGCGAATACATTAATCCGCTTATTTAATCTAGGCCTGGTCCTTTTTTATGTTTCTTTTTTAAGTTTTAGTATCTCGTTCGTCAGTAGAAATATGATCACAATAAAACGAAGATATTTTTATGTCCTGCTAGGAATACTTGGAATCATTCAGTTTCTACTCTATGACCCTAGCATTAATCTCTTCCTACAGGATATCGCCTTTGAAGCAAACATCTCACAACAATATGAGAAATATATCAGGATTTCAGAACTAATTTTTAAAGGATTCAATTTCACCTGCATCATTACTAGCTTTGGTTTATTTATCTACTACTTCATCCGTTATTACAGTCTTAAATCGATTCGAGATCATACGCTTTATATTTTGATAAGCCTAATCCCGATTACCTTTGTACATCTTTTCATATTTTACTGGGCGCCGTTTGTTTTTGTTAGGACAACCTTTAGCAAAGACTTTATTAATTACATTCAGCCGCCTATCAATTTATATACAGGAGAATATCGTTTTTTTCCTATTATCGCAGTTTTGGCGATTATCACCATGCTTTATAATATTTACAAATACAAAACCATTACTGCCCGTCATTCAAATTTAAATATTATTACAAAGAAAAAAATTGATACTGCTTCTTTAGGGGTTCGCGCATTTACTCACGCCATTAAAAATCATTTACTTGCGATCCGTTCTGAAGCTGAATATTTACAAGAGAAGTTTGCTTCTGATGAAGATGCGCTCTATAGCTTGAAACTAATCACAGATTCCTGTGAGCAATCTTTTCAAAGTATTAATGAGGCAAATAATAAACTGAAACAGATTACCCTGAGCATTAAGTCTGTACCGTTATACATCCCAATTGAAAAAGCAATTGAGCGGATTCATTCAAGCCGTGTAAACGTCTATTTTGAAAAACCAATGGATGATATCGCTGTTTATATAGATGAAAATCATATTGCCGAAGCGTTATATAACATTCTTAAGAATTCGATTGAAGCCCTTGAACCAACTGGCGGAAGTATTTGGATTAAACTTCACCATATCAATCGATGGGGAACGGTGACCATTAAAGATGATGGTCCCGGCATTCATACTGAAAATTTAGATGAAATCTTCACCCCTTTCTTTTCCACAAAGCCAAGTATTACAAATTGGGGAATTGGCCTATCTTTTTGTCACAAGGTGGTTTCGGCTCACAGAGGAAAAATTGAGGTAACGAGCGAACAAGGGAAATTCACTCAGTTTACTATTCTTTTACCGCTTGTTAAGAACGAATAAGATGTCCCCCATATTCTATTAGGAAGGAAGCGATGCTATTGGAAAAGATTCAAATTGTAATTGCAGATGATATGGAGGCACACCGCAGGCGGCTGGAGCGAATTATTCACAGTGACAAAAACCTAGAGCTGGTGGGATCCGCCAAGAGTGGGTATGAAGCGATAGCCTTTGCAGCTATTAAGAAACCAAGTATTGTATTAATGGATATTGAAATGGAAAGTCAAATGGCCGGTATTAATGCTGCGGCAGAAATTAATAAGATCTCCCCAACAACGAAAATCATCATGTTGACAATCCACCAAGATAATAATATTGTGTTTGCCGCCTTTCAGACCGGCATTGTTGATTATCTAATTAAGTCTGCTCCAAAAGAAGAAATCCTGGAGGCAATTTATTCTGCCACTAACAATCAATCCCCTATTCGTCCAATTATCGCAGAGAAGATTCGACAAGAATTTGCACGCATTAAAACATCGGAAGATCACTTATCACAGTCTTTTAAAGTGATTTCCAATTTGACACAATCCGAGCTGGAAGTTCTGAAACTGCTTTGCAATGGTTTAAAACGGAAGGAAATAGCGGATATACGTACAGTGGAAATTGAAACAATCAAAAAACAAATTAATAGCTTGTTGAAGAAGTTTGGGAAATCAAGTACAAAGGAAATCGTCAAAAAAGTAAACGAACTAAAACTGTTTGATATGATCAAAGACATTTCGTGAGTTTGGACTGTTTATATAAGCATGTAAAAATCTTCAGTAAGCTTTCTTATATGAATTCGCCCACGTGTTTTTACCATCTCATTCAAAAGGTTTAGCGCAGATCTCCGAAAATTTTACTAATAATTGAAACTTTTAAGTAAACGTGACGTATACATTAATAAAGGAGGGGATGTAATGCATTGGATTTTCTGGGGTTCCATTGTAGCTTTTCTTGTGGTCATCAATCTTATAAGTTCATTGACAGGGCGGAATAATAATTTTAGTAAATGGGAAAAATCATTGAATCAGAATACAGCGGAATCCGACGCTTTACGAGAAGTCGGGCGGTTTGATCATCATAATATGCCGTAAATTAAATAAACTTCTTTTGTGCTTCAACAAAATGGTGCATAGGTTAATATGAGCAGGATTTGCATGTATGATTGAACTTCAAGTATGCAAGTCCTTTTGCTGTGCCCTCATACGTAAGAAAATTAGCCACTCTTCATAAGCACAGATCTCATCGCATAGTATGGAAAGATTGAAAAACTCAAAAGGGGCGAAAAGACGATTACTAATTTCGTAACGCAATCGTTAGAGGAAATTCGTTTTTGGTCTAGAATTATGAAAGAGCACGCTTTCTTTTTAAGTTTAGGATTTACTGTAGATCAGACGCAACTTATTAAAGAAGCGAGATATTATATTGCTGTTTTTGAACAAATTGAAGAACAAGTTAGCGACTACAATGAAATGACGGATCCTGAAGTAATTAGACAACTGAACATACAAGTGTACCAAGCAGCTGCTTCCATTTGGGCCTACAAACGAAAAGTTCTAGGATTAATATTACGCTGTGAAATTGTGTCCAATAATATGCCATTACTCGTTGACCATACGAGCCGAGAAGCAGCTTATTTTGCTAAAAGACTAAAGGAATTGAATGAAGGAAAGCTGAAACCATTACCAGAAGCCATAATTAAAGAAAATGTATTTTTCTTAAAAATAATGGCGGACCATTCAAAGTTTATCGGCCATTTGTTAGATCCTTCCGAAAGAAAACTGGTCGACACAGCAAGAGAATTCAGCAATGATTTTGATCAACTTCTTTTCCAAGCCCAAGATTTGGATCATATGCGTCCTCAATCAGAAACAGTGCCATTATTAGACCATTTTCTAGACCAAAATCGCGTATCGGTTGTCTCACTACGTGAGTTCAAGAAAACTGCTAGAGATCTAATTGAAGCTTGTAAAATTAAAAGTACCATTCCTGCGCTTCTTGCAGACCATGTATACCGAGAAGCAGATCATTTTCTTCATATTATTGATGCATTCGAGGAGCATCTTACTGAACTAAAAGCTTAACTAATAGACTGTCACAATAGTCGACAAAATCGACTTTTATGGCAGTCTATTTTTATTTCATAGAAATAAAAGTGTGATTTTAATGATTTACTGAATGTCTTTGTCTTTATCTTTGCCTTTGTCTTTGTCTTTGTCTTTGTCTTTGTCTTTGTCTTTGTCTTTGTCTTTGTCTTTGTCTTTGTCTTTGTCTTTGTCTTTGTCTTTGTCTTTGTC
>NZ_JAWLIQ010000007.1:0-241508 GCF_033485175.1 Sporosarcina sp. YIM B06819
CAGGATAGTTATTTTTAGTATACCTAGG
The DNA here is from genome assembly GCF_033485175.1 of Sporosarcina sp. YIM B06819. Taxonomy (NCBI): domain Bacteria; kingdom Bacillati; phylum Bacillota; class Bacilli; order Caryophanales; family Caryophanaceae; genus Sporosarcina; species Sporosarcina sp. YIM B06819. The sequence continues at coordinate 29 of NZ_JAWLIQ010000007.1, forward strand.
CTTTTAGACAGAAAAAACCCCAAATGGGTCACTTTTTTAAAAGTGTCTACCATTTGGGGTTCAGTTCAAAAATGTAGTAAGGCCCCTATTTGATACTGCTGTTAATCATTCCGCATGACAAATCCATCCTGCGAAAAGTCCCGTTGAATAAAATCGGGTAATATTCGTAAAACCTGATTCCGCTAGTAGTCCCTCAATCTGTTTTTCAGGAATGAAAGAAATCTTCATAATACCTTTACCCATCTCATCCAATTTAGACGATTCATATCCGACATCAAAGAAGAAAGTTTTCCATACATTTATTCTGTCTTGAAGTTCGGCTTCACTAGGGTCTCCGTAGGCACTAACGAGCACGAATGGAGCTCCCGGCTTCAAATTATTCTTAATGGTTTGAAGCAGTTTCAACTTCTGCTGTACATCTTCTATGAAGTGAAGAACTAAGATACAACTTGCTGCATCGAACTTCGACTCTGAAAGTGGCAGATCGTCAATCGTTCCCTGAATAAGTCTGACACGACTTTCTAAGCCAAGTTGAATGGATTTATGCTCAGCCATCTGAAGCATCTCTTTAGAAGGGTCCACTCCGGTAAAAGTCCATTTGGGGTTCGACGGTCCCCATGCGGCTAATTCATTTCCTCCACCTGCTCCAATCACGAGCAATGAAGCCCCTTTTTCGCCCCATTGAGCTCGAAAATAAGATTGAACCATCGTAAATAACGTATCATATGTGGGTATCGAGACACGAGCACTCGCCTCGTATGCAAGAGTATTTTTAGAATCAAATGCAAGTTCCTCAGTCATTGTCAACCGCCTCCATTACGTTTTTATGCATTCCGCGACAAGAGTAATTATCCCTTACTAGCCAGATATTAAAGACTTGTTATATCTATAATTAATCCAAAATGACTATCATTTTTCTAGCTCAACTTACACTTTCGTATGCTGTTGAGCCAGGACCGCTAATTTCATTTTTTTAAGATAACCATGCATTTTCTCTTCGGCCTCTTTCATAATTGCTTGAATTGAGCATTCGTCACCATGAACAAAATCACATTCAAATAATGAGGCTGTACCTTCAATCGCATGAATAATATCTAAAAACGTTATGTCGTCCTTTCTAGACGATAATCGATAACCCCCATTGGCCCCTGAAATCGATTCGATCATCCCAGCTTTCACGAGCTTCGTTAAAATTTTGGAAAGATAAGTCGGAGAAACATCTTGAGATTCCGCCAACTGCTGGACTCTAATCGGTTTATCCGGTGAAACAGTAAAGAGCATAAGCATAGTATGGAGAGCATAATTCGTCGCTTTCGAAAATTTCATAGAAACACCCCTTTAAAGACTTATAGGGTCTATAATATCCTTGAAATCAATAATCCGTCAAGTTGTACGATTTTCCTCGTAGGTTGAAGTAGCCTATCCAAGCCCTTTACTTAAACTCGTCTAAAATAAAGTTTCGTTTTTAGTTTTCAAATTCCTCATTTATCAAATCGCTGATGACACCGATTGCCGCTTTACTTCCTTCAGCTGCCGCAATGATTACTTGGGAGAGTGAATTAAAATTAGAATTATCTCCACTGGCATAAACACCCGCGATATTCGTGCGTCCGAATATTTCAGTTTCGATGCCACCCATCTTGTTCATCGTACAGCCTAAAGTTTGCGCGAATGGAGCCGCTTGTTGTAGACCAGTCGCCAACAAGCCGCCATCCCTCGCGATTTCTTTCCCATTTTTAAATCGAATCTTTTTCAAATGACCCCTATCGCCTCCTAAATACAATATTTCATCTTCTATCAAAGTTATATTCTTCTTTGTGAATAACTCTTTCTGCTCGGGAGAAAGAATGCTTTTTCCATTTGTACAAACAACCACATCTCGGCTCCAATTATACATCATTTTAGTTATATGAAATGCACGGGGCTCTTCTGATATGACGACTACTGTACCGTTTTTTAATTCCCAACCATCACAAAATGGACAACTAAACAGACTTGTACCATAGAAATCATGAATGCCCGCAATCTGAGGCATAACATCTGTAAGCCCCGTCGATAAAATCACCTTTTTTGCTCGATACATGTTGCCGTCCTTTGTAAATACACCAATTGTTTCGTCTACCTTTTTTATATCAATCACTCGTTGCTTTTGAATAGCTATATTCGGATATTTCATCAAATCCCCTTGCGCGACCTTTTTAAATTAAGCAGGGGTGATTCCATCTCTCGGGATAAATCCATGAGACTCCTGTGCAACGGCTTTTCTCGGTTTATCTTCCTCAAAGAGCATGACCTTTCTTCCTGCCCTTGCTACAACAAGTGCAGCATTTAAACCTGCTGGTCCTCCACCAATAATTACGCAATCTAACAACATCAAACCACCTCTTTTCAATAAAGTATAATCAAGACTTCTAATATCTATAATCGAAATAAAAGCATGTTCTCTAGCCGTTCCATCCAAACCTATTATAGACCTTCAATGTCTGTGATTGATTGTAGTGAATCAGATACAAAATAGCAAGCAGCTTCCATTCACTTATTTGATAGTTGGTCGTATCACCCTTTAAATCCAATAAAAAAAGCTTGTTCAGTATACATACCAAAACAAGCCCTGAACCATTATTTAACGCAAAACCCCTTTTTGCTTAGCTTCTTCTAGCCATTCTGGAAACTCGTTTAATAATTGATCATATAATTCCTCATCTGATATGTCTTCCAAATAATCAAGGTGAAAGAAATTAGCGTTATCAACAAATCGTCCTTCCATTGTATCTAGCTTTCTCAAAACATCAAAATTAGAATTTCCTATGCCGATAAATTGCCAAAAGATAGGTTGTGTCGAAGACGAAACTATGGATTTTTTAATACCAGGTTTACAGCCGCCATCATTAATAAATACTAAAAAAACAGGCTCACTGCTCGGTTCTTCTTTCGTATATTTGAGAATGACATCTTCCATTACTTGAGGTTCATCATTTCTCCCAAATTTATGAATACTATCATTTTTTAGAATTTGCAGATCTACATAATCCTCAAAATCCTTTTCTGTAACAGCTGGTAAACGAGAAAATTCATTATCATATACCCACACATCTAAGGAACCATCATCATCAAATTGACTCGCAACAGCCAATATACGTTCAACCGCATCTTGTACAATCCCTTTTCGATATAACTGGCGCATTGAACCTGAAATATCTAAAACAATTCCTACTCTTGCAGTAACTCCAGTTAGTTTTTTCTTTTCTAGCACAATCTTCGCTGCGTTCTTTTTTAATGAAATTGTACTCATATGATAGCCTCCCTATTTCATTTCTCTTAGTCAACCGACCTTATATTCAAATAAAAGTGAATATTACCACTATAAATATACCATAATAAAAGAAGCAAACACCCTTCCCAAGGAGTTTGCTGTCACTGTTAAGCAACTTTATTTCATTTAATTGTTTAAGTGAATGGACTGCAATCATTTCCCTCTCACAAACAACACCTTAACCCACTGATTCACCAAAAACGGCATAACGGACAAACTATATATGAAGCCTAATTGTGTGCCACTTAAAGGCGCAACTTCAAACATGCCCGTAAGCGAAGGCATAAATAATACTGCATGTAAACATAAAAATCCGATTAAAAAAGCTAGCCACGTATACATATTCGTAAACAAACCAATTGTGAAGATTGATTCTTTCGATCTGGAGTTGAAGCCATGTATTAACCTCGACAAACATAATGTTGCAAATGCCATTGTGCTCGCTGTTAGCGTATCTCCTGTTGCCAAGCCCATTCGGAAAGCAATAACCGTTGAGATCGCAATTAATACGCCTTCGAGTAGCACTTGAATAGTAAATCTTTTATTTAATAAAGGGGCGTGAATATCTCTCGGCTTATCCTTCATGGTCTTTTTATTATGCGGCTCTAAACCGATGGCGATGGCTGGCAGACTGTCGGTCAGTAAGTTTATAAACAATAGATGCACGGGTGCAAAAGGAACTGATAAACCAAATACGGTTGCATATAGCACAACAAAAATCGCACCTGCATTGCCTGATAATAAGAATAGAATCGCGTTTTTAATATTCGTATACATGCTTCTGCCATTCGAAATCGCTTTGACAATCGTTGAAAAATTATCATCCGTTAAGATCATGGAGGATGCGTCTTTCGCTACCTCGGTACCCGTTATCCCCATCGCCACACCGATATCGGCTTGTTTTAAGGCAGGGCCATCATTAACACCGTCCCCCGTCATCGCAACGACATGCCCTTTTTCCTGCCATGCTTTGACGATTCGAATTTTATGCTCGGGTGTTACGCGAGCATAGACAGAGACATCTTGAACTTTTTCTTGGAGTTGTTGATCGGTTAATCCTTCAATTTCATATCCTTCAATCACTTCTGATGGATCATTGACTAGTCCAATTTGTTTGGCAATCGCAGTTGCTGTTATTTTATGGTCACCAGTAATCATAACGGGTTTAATACCCGCTTTAATACAGCTTTCAACCGCTGCTTTTGACTCTTTTCTTGGAGGATCCATCATCGCTATTAATCCGACAAAGGTGAAATCACTTTCTGCCCAGGCATCCATAGGCTGATGTGCCTGTATCCTTTTGTACGCAATCGCCAATACTCTTAATCCATTCATCGAAAAAGCACGATTCACTTCTTCGATTTTTTTGCGCTGTTCTGCAGTAATAGCATGTACACCTGTAGAAGTCTCGATTTTCACAACTTTTGGTAGAAGAACATCTACTGCTCCCTTGGTAATCATGACTGTTTGTTGACTGATTCGATTCACTGTCGTCATGAGCTTTCGATCAGAATCAAATGGAATTTCCGTCAGTCTTGGATAATGATTTCTGGCGACTAATTCGTCAAAATTGTACTGTTTTCCTAACTTCACAAGTGCAATTTCGGTAGGGTCACCGATTTCTTTCTGATCCCTTTCCACAGCATCATTACATAAGAGTCCTTGTAGGATCAATTTTTTCTCTATACTATTTCCCGTCTGAATTTGATCGTGTGAGATAATTTTCTGATCCACATAGACTTGTTGCACAGTCATTTTATTTTCGGTTAATGTGCCCGTTTTGTCTGAACAAATCACAGATACACTACCCAGACTTTCGACGGCATAGAGCTTTCGGATAATGGCATTTTCCTTCGCCATTTTTTGTGTCCCAAAAGCTAGCACAATGGTAACAATTGAACTTAATGCTTCTGGAATCGCTGCAACTGCAAGCGAAACCGCGAACATAAATGATTCGACTAATTCACGTCCCCTGAACAGATCAATTGTGAAAATGGCTAAACATATCAATGTAATTCCTAATGCTAATTTTTCACCAAAATGATCGAGACTAACTTGGAGAGGGGTTCTCTTCTCTTTTGCAGTATCTAATAAATTGGCGATTTTCCCGATTTCTGTTTCCATACCAATCGCTGTCACTACAACAATGCCACGTCCATTGGTGACAAAGCTACCAGTGAACACCATATTCCTTTTATCTGCAACGGTTACCTGATCTTTTTCAATCGAAGTGATACTTTTCTCCACTGCCAATGATTCACCCGTCAGCGAACTTTCATTTACATGTAGATTATGGCTTTCTACTAATCTGCCATCGGCGCTAATATAATCACCAGCATCCAAATAGAGCAGATCCCCTACAACGATATCTTCGGAAGGAATCTCTACTAGCTGATTATTTCGCATCACTTTGGCAACTGACGTGGTCAACTCTTTCAAACTATCCAAAGACTGTTCTGCCTTCACATGCTGTACAGTACCCAAGATTGCGTTTAACATAACAACAATCAGAATGACAATCGTGCTTTCTACTTCACCTAATAGAAATGAAATGAAAGCAGCAATCAGTAAAATAATGACTAATAAATCTTTAAACTGTCCAAAGAAAACGGCGAATGTACTTGTCCTTTTTCCTTCCTCCAATTCATTGGTACCGTATACTTCTTGTCTCTTTTGGACGTCATAATCACTCAATCCTTGATTTGTCACACCAAAAGCCTTCATAACTTCAACTGATGATTTTCGATGAAATTCTGACATTCGATTCCCCTTCCAGTATGTATTTTGTAGACTACCATACCATCGACTAGACCCCTTTTGGCTTGTCCTTACTTATGCTGGTAGCGAATGCCCTTGAATAGTGAGCATTTCAATTTTTCTCTTTATCTACTCCCCTTTCATAACACCTTACCAATACTATTCCTGATTCAATCTCAGTATGATAGTATTCAAAATAGAACTTGAATTTTTTAATGTATCGATGAAAATATGAGGTGTACGAATGGTAAACATTAAAACAAGTAGTGCCTTTGTCAATCACGAACCTGGTTGGCATATCGAACATCAACACAGTGCTATAGAGATTTCAGTGGTACTTGAAGGTAAAGGGTTGTTTTGCGCGGAGAATCGATTGATTGAGATACAAGAAGGAAACGTTATCCTCGTACGAAAAAATGTCAGCCATTGTTTTCAAGCAATCACCCCTATTCGTTTCGGAGTTTTAATGATTGATGATTTACCCGAAGGAACAACGCCATTCTTCGAACAATTAATCACTACGCGTCAGACCAAAATTATTTCCCTTTCACCTTATGAACTCCAGCAGTATTTATCGCTATTTAAAAATTGGTTACGGACCCTTTCTCAACCTTTTTTAAAAGAAAAAAATCTTCTTATCAAGAATTGGTTAGAAATTTTATTATTAAACCTATTACAGAATGCTCATATTGGGAACAAAGTATTTTCCGTTTCACAGGCTGCGGACTTTATAAGGAACCATCTCGAACAAGACATTGTGATGAACCACCTTGCAGAACAAACTGGACTGTCAGACTCTACTTTCAGAAGGTATTTTAAAGAACAATATGGAATCTCACCAAAAAGATTTCAACAGCAATATCGAATGGCCGAGGCTAAATGGCTTCTACGTTCTTCGGAAAAGTCCTTCCAACAAATCGGGGAAATTGTCGGCTTTTCTTCTGTACACTCGTTCTCTTCTTGGTTCAAAAAATATGAAGGTTTAAACCCTTCTGAATGGAGAAAGCAGCAACAAATCGGTTTATCCTAAGATCTTTGACGGTTTTGAACAAACTTTTAACCACTGTGACTAAATACTAATTCAATCTTTTCTTTTACAATTCATAATGAAGATATGATAAAAGGAAGGATTGATTGTATGAAAGTCAAAATGGGAAACCATGAATTAGAGATGAACAGTGATTATTTAACGGAATTACGTAGCTCAAATGACATTCTTGGTGATTGGGAAGCATTAAGAATGCGATTAAACGAAGAGGGATACTTGCTCATTCGTAATTTTCATGATCGCGAAAAAGTGCTAGAGGCTCGTCAAAACATTCTCGAAAAACTACAGCAGATGGGAAGGCTAGATCCTAATGCCCCGCTGGAAGCAGGAATGATTGTATCTGAAGGAAAAGGAGCCGCTTTTATGGGGGTCGCTGATAAGTTGAAAAATGAAATTCCAGATGTAGTGGCATTAAGTGAAAGTGAAAGAGTCATGAATTTCTTTGACCATTTACTTGGCGGCGAATCTCTTACCTATGATTTTAAATGGCCTCGAGCTGTGCCTACTGGCGGAAATACAGGAGCCCACTATGACAACGTCTATATGGGACGAGGAACAAGGAATTTATATACTTGTTGGACACCCTTAGGCGATGTTTCGCTAGACATGGGACCCCTCGTTGTGTGCCTAGGGTCGCAGAATTTTGAAAAAGTAAAAAGTACGTATGGGGAAATGGATGTCGACCGCGATAATGTAGAAGGCGGATGGTTATCGGATGATCCTTATGAAATCGTTGATAAGTTTGGCGGAAAATGGGCAACAACTTCTTTTAATGCAGGGGATGCTATCATATTTGGGATGTTTTTCTTACATGGATCATTAAATAATACAACAAATCAATATCGATTGAGTATGGACACCCGCTACCAATTAAAAAGTGAGCCTATTGATGAACGATGGTTTGGAAAAGATGCTAAAGGTCACTATGCTTGGGGTAAAGGAAAAGTAAAAACCATTTCCGAAGCAAGAAAAGAATGGGGCATTTAAAACAAAGAGCTTTTCCCGGATGAAAAGAACTTAAGATTTGAAAAAATGCAAGGCGCCTGCTAGACCCAACAGGGATAAGTCGAGCAGGCGCCTGGAGCTAAACACTTTTACAAATAAATTCATCAAACAAATGCAATACCATGATCCTCTTCTACATAAAATAGATAAAAAAAGGGAATATACGAGAATGTCTACATTTTTATGTAAAGGAAGGACCTCAAAAGAAATCTCTTTTCCTTTAGGAGGAATTGGTGTATACGCTCACTTTAATTCATTTTAAAAGCCTATGGTTTTATTGTCGTAATGGAATAAGTGAAGAGGTAGTGGTTAGAATTCCTATTTTCCGCATGGGGTGTTTGGTGTGCTGAGTCAGTTTTTCGATCTTACCGGATTTCCTGCTCCCTTACTTTCAATACATCCTCCATACACTTATGATACATATTAAGTATGATAAATTCCCAAAAATAAAAAGCACTCATTTTGAGCACTTTTCATGTCATGTTATTAAGTTAATTCAGTTTCATCTTACTCTTTGTTTTCTCATCCATTGCGTTGCGACCCACTTTTCTCCCGTTATAACTGGTGCTCCACCATGTAAAGTTAGCTCGTTTAAATTGTTATCGGTATAGAAGTACTCAAAATAAACGGCCGTACCTTTTTGTGGCGATACTGAAAAATTAAGTTTCGGGAAAAAAGTTTCTCCGCCTTGCTCTACATCATTTAAGTACATAACGAGCGTACTAATTCTATTATTGTTTGCTGCCTTACTGGTTGATGAAAAAAAATCATAATGTGCTTTATACTCTTGGCCAGGCGTATACTTCAGGATTTGAATACCTTCTCCGTGTTCAAGCGGTATATTCATAATAGCAGATATTCTTTTTTCAACTCTAGCAACAATTTCGTTTTCATTTTCTTGCAAAAACATGCTACTGCTTGTTCTCAATTCATTTACTTCGCGTGTCGCCCCAATTTTTGAACGTTGCATGTTGTCCTTCGCCAATCTAATTAGTTCATCGCATTCTTCATCACTTAACACATTTCCTAAAATCACTACCAATGGCTCTTCTAGTCTTGTGATAATTTCAATCTCTCTATCTGTTTTTATGGTATTTCCAGCGTGATCAAATATAGTTTGCTCTTTATTCTCCGTCGTCAACTTCAAGCAACCCCTTAAACTAATTAATTTTTAATACGAGTACGTGTTTTGTGTAGTGAATATTCGTGTTAATGGTTTTCTATTACTTCGACTACTCGATTATTAGGGCTGCTTTATCCTTTCTTTCCCAACACTATTTTATCACGCAAGTTTAATATGCCGCAAGTTTGGAAATAGTTATGCTAATAACAGGCGAAACGCTTCCAAAATACCACATCAAAAACGCATCTCCTATGTGCGTCAAGCTTGTCCATATGGTCGATTGATTTGCCAATTGTCTTTAAAATTATAGAAGATGGCTGGCTTTTTCCACTCCAGTAAACTACCTCCATCGGCATTCGGCTGTGCTATTCTCCCTTTGCAACCAAAAAAATAATATTTTTGATCCCCTTTTCAACAGAATTCAATGTAAATACTTCATTCTTATAGCACAAGTAATTTATTGTTTTAAAAACGCTTAAAATTAAGTAGAATATATAGATATTTCACAAGAGTTAGTTTACACTACAATAGTCGTTCTTGTAAACGCTTTGGTTAAAAATTGTCTGCTTGATTTAATAACCTAATTAAGATGATTAAGCTCCGCCTTAGCAAAAGTAGCAACTATATTTTTTATAAAACTAAAGAAGCGAAAAATTAGTCCTTATTGTTTTTCTTGTTATAAGTTTTAGTGAAGTAATAGACTTATCTAGGTATTGGCAGATAAGTCTAACAAGTAGTATCAGGCATTCGTTATTCCTTGATTAGTTCATCTAGTCTAGTTTTCAAATTAAATATGTTCAATCTTACTGGAGGTAAACGATGAATATTGAAAAATTCACCATTAGCAGGGATGATCAGATTTATGAAGCGTGGCCGGATGTAGTTTTAACTAAAGATGGACAATTAATTTGTGTTTTTGCAGAGTGTACTCATCATAATGATCGTTCTTTCACACGTCTAGTCTTATGTAAAAGTGATGATAGAGGACGAACTTGGAGCGAAAAACAACATCTCACACAAGGAACTAATGGGATACCTTATTGGAATTGCCCGAGAATCTCACGCATGAAAGATGATCGGTTAATCATTGTAGCCGACAAAATATTTGCTGGTAATGAATTAGGAGGAAAAGTTTATTATTGGATAGGGAATTCCCAGGAAACAGCATGGGATGGACCTATATCTACACCAGTTACTGGGATTGTTCCCGATAAATTATGTGAACTCAATAATGGAAGATGGATACTTTCAGCACATGATAGAAATAATGAAGGTTTTTTAGAACAAAAGTTATGGTACTCAGATAATCAGGGAGGGGAATGGCAAGGACCAGTCACTGTAGCAAGTCAGAATGGCTTGAATTTATGTGAAGTTTCTATTCTTTCTTTACCGGATGAAATCCTGGTAGCCTTTTTAAGGGAGAACTCTAGTCAAGGGTGGGATTGTTATAAAACTATATCTTATGACAATGGAGAAAGTTGGTCTGATGCTTACAATGTACCATTACCAGGATGCCATCGGCCAGTTGCTGGGCATTTGAGTAGTGGGAGAATCCTGATTACTTACCGATTTATGCAGGGAGGAAAAGGTTGGCTTGGCACTTGGACACAAAACTTCTTTGCGGCTCTAACAGATATAGAGTCTGTCAAGGCTACGGAAAGAAAAGAGCAATGGACGAGAATACTTCCTATTGATTTTGACAGAAGTCTAGTTGCTGATCTTGGTTATTCCGGCTGGGTACAATTTGAAGACGGCGAAATTTATATTGTCAATTATATAGTTGATGATGCTCCCAATGGACAAATTAGGGGCTATAGCCTCCGTGAAGAAAACTTTTTGATTGATAATAATTCACTACCAGTGAATTAATGTTTCGCCCTACGTTAGGCTAGTTGTCGGATTATGATTAAATGAATACTTTAATCATATTGATGTAATCTGGTTAAAGACTTCATTTATACAAAAAAATATGTAACCAAACAAAAAGGCGCTTTTGATCCAGCGCCTTTATCATTTATATACGTTTTTCAAGTCTAAAAATTACTTGCAGGTGTGTACCTTGATGAAAATTTGGAAATAAACTTTTTATCAATATATACCACCAAAGCCTGAGGTTTATTTTGATTGTACATATGAATACCCTCCCGAAGTTAAGTCCCGCAATACGTGTGATATGGACCGTCTGATTCAGGCACAGTCGCAAATTCCGCCTGTTCTTTGGAGTTCGCGTACGGATTGGACAGTATATCGAGTAACTGCTCCATCACACTGTAATCTCCATGCTCCACCGCAGCTTCAAGTGCGACTTCGACCCGATGGTTACGGGGAATGACTGCCGGATTGCTACTACGCATTAGCTGAGAAATTAGTTCCTTCGATTCCTGCTGCCTGTCAAGCCTTGCTTGCCATAGCGCGTGCCACTCGGCAAATTCCGCCGTACTAAATAAGTCACTCTCTTCCAACGTATCGAAAGTCAATGCACGGAATGTATTGGTGTAGTCCGCACGATGCTGCTCCATCATGCGAAGAAGGCGGTCAATGAGTGCTGCATCCTGTTGTTCTTCATTAAATATCCCCAATTTTGCGCGCATGCCAGCAATCCAATTGGCGAAATAGTGCTCGGGAAACTCTGAAAGGGCATCTTGCGCCAGTTTGGCACCTTCCCCATAATCGATATGCAATTGCGATATCAGACTTTCGGCAAAGCGTGCTAGATTCCAGCCGACAATATTCGGTTGATTGCAATAGGCGTAGCGACTTTGAACGTCAATGGAGCTGAAAACCGTTGCCGGATCATACGTATCCATAAATGCACACGGTCCGTAATCGATGGTCTCTCCGCTAATGGTCATGTTATCGGTATTCATTACCCCATGGATAAAACCAACCAATTGCCACTGCGCAACGAGGGCTGCCTGACGCTGGATGACGGCCTGTAACAATGCCAGATAGCGATTGTCATCCGTTTTAACATCTGGAAAATGGCGTTGAATTGCGTAGTCAGCCAGCTCGCGGAGCTCTTCATCTGTGCCCCACTTCGCCGCATATTGAAATGTCCCAAATCGTAAATGACTACTAGCGACACGGGTCAAAATCGCACCTGGAAGGTTAGTTTCACGGATGATGGATTCACCTGTCGTCACCACCGCTAAACTGCGTGTCGTAGGAATACCAAGTGCATGCATGGCTTCACTGATGATATATTCGCGCAGCATTGGACCCAGTGCCGCACGGCCATCGCCACTGCGCGAATACGGTGTTCGCCCCGAACCTTTGAGCTGGATATCAAACCGTTCACCAGAAGGCGTGAGTTGTTCACCAATAAGCATAGCTCGCCCATCGCCTAGCATTGTAAAATGACCAAATTGATGGCCCGCATAGGCTTGTGCGAGTGGCATAGCACCTTCTGGAACTCCATTCCCCGCAAGTACTGCGATACCTTCTTCGCTTTGCAGCGCCTGCGCATCTAACCCTAGGGATGCCGCCAAAGAATCATTGAATATGATCAATTTTGGTGCCTGCACTGGGTTCATGTTAATAGTGGAGAAAAAAGTGTTCGGTAGACGAGCATAGCTGTTATCTAAATGCCATCCTGATTGTTGTTGTTTTGTCATACAATCTCCTATCTTCTTACCTTTTTTAGACACATCTATCTGAGTGTGAGTTGTCCTAGTGTCATCTTCTGTTTGTTTATTATACCTTGCTACTTTTTAGAAAGCTTACTTTGACGTCAAAAAAGGATCGACCGCAACTTGAGCTGCATCGATCCTTTCTATATAGTTAACACTACAACACTTCTATGGATAATTAGATCAATATTAGAGTAATCACCTATATCTATCTATTATTCACTACGATATTTATCAGAAAGCACATAATAATTTTCGTGATGGATGTATTGCCATTCTGTCTTTTTGTATTTCACATATTTTAAACGCTTATTCACCTTGGCAATGTCTAGAGGCAAATAGTACTGTTGCTCCGCCCATGCATTGATAAATAAATGCTCTGGATGTGCCGGATCTCGATACACTTTTAGAAATTCCTCGTATCCAGGAGGACCGCCAACATCCTCTGGCGGTGCCGTCCCCTCTCCACCAAGCAATGTGGGATAGCCAAAATAATAATCCTCAACGATTTCTTCAAGTACCACCTGAATCCTCCAGTCGTCTCCAAAATCATAGTTATATGAAAAATAGTTATGCTTTTCAAGATACGCATCAATTTTAATACGATCTGGTTGCTTGACCGTTTTACCCGCATAACTCTTCCCTTTGTATTCGTCTAAAATCGATTCATTATCGGTAATAAAATAATCATCAATTTCCAAGCCAAATGAATGGTATGGAGATAGCCTGCTTTGAAAGTTTGTGACGTTTTGGATTGTTTCATGTAAGCGGTTAAATGTCGCACCTGCTGGTAAAACAATGCGTCGCCAAATAAGTGGTGTAATGTCTTCAAAGGACAGTTTCAAAATATATGCTTTCATGTGTCACCTTCGTCTTTTCTTTTAACCTTATTTCTTCAACTTTCTTCCTATTGTATATTTTAACGCATTCTATCTAATACATCGAAGAAAAGACCTTTCATACATTCAATGAACATGCGAAAGGTCTTATGGGAATAACACAGGTTGCTGTAAAATAAACTAAACTAGAACAAATAATATTGAAGCAGAAGGAGGATTTCCATGGGTTTTTGGTATATTTTATTATTTCTCATTGGTGTCGCATTATTTGTGTTTGGAATAACTCGAAAGTCAGTATGTAACGAGGTAAAAATTGTTATTCTGTCATTAATTCTCGGCATATTATTTGTATTTGGCGCTCTATTTCTGTTACTTCCCGGAAGTTCTGAACTACTTTCAACATTATTAGGCAGCCAAAATTAATCTTTATCCCACGTTATTTTTTATCACCTAAGATTTTCTCCAAGTACAGACACAGTCAGCCGATTTGAAATAAATTCAATATCTTTCCACGTCAATAGATTTTCAATATAACCTAATGTGTCCACATTGGTCGGTCCAATAATACGCTGCAAGGCCAATAAATCAAAATGATAGCTTTTGTTATTTGTAATGATTGGATATAAAGCCCCTAAGGCAAGGGCTCCTCCTTGTACTGGATTTTTTAGTCTCCCCTTATCGTCATAAAACTGTGATAAATAATCGGAGCCTTTGTTACTGATGTCTATCATGAACACCACGTTAAGCTCGGAGCTTTTCACACGCACTTTATAGAAATCCTCGTAATGGACTTCGAATGCATATTTTTCATTATATTTATCAACGTCAAACAGTTCCTGTAACCGATTATTTCGGAAGGAATAGATCGTAAAGATACCATATCCCCCACTGCCTCCCGTATCTATACTTACCATAATATCAGTAATAGCATCTTTGTTGAAATCACCAAGGAACAACCGTGCATTATAACCCGCGTTATTTTTGAGATGAACGGTTGTACTTTTAGTCGTCCTCCCATCTTGAATCACCAGTGTAATGTTATCAGCAAAGATGCCTGGCGGTCCATCGATTTGACCATACAAATAGACGGTGTCCACAACACCATCCCCGTTAACATCTCCCATTTTCACATCTAACAATGTATGATTCCTGTAAAATTTAATCCCTCCTGTTCAAATGCAATCGTCGTTCTTTGTATGATATGCCGATTAAAGCTAGTTGATTTTCTTACAAATGAATATTCAAAACAAAAAAAGACCTTCCTTATGTATAAATGTACATAGGGAGGGTCTTAGTTATTTGGGATAACATAATTCATTTCAAATAAAATACTCCACCATTCACAATATCAATGCTAATCCTCGCTTCATACTGCTGATCCATTGCCTCTTTCTCAATTTCATAACAATCCGGCTTGTTGTCTACCCCTTCATAAAAATATTCCAAGACCCTTCGATCCTTTTGCCATCTCTTCTTCGCTTCTTCCGCCCATGCATGATCCTCTTGTTGGATGATGTTATCAATCACAGCATCCAATCGTTCGAGGGCACGAATCGGCTTGATGATATAGGGTACATGAAAGGTATTACTCGAAATCGTCACATCTAAATCTACTTCACTTAACGATTCCTGAAAGTTATCTATCACACGCCCCGTTAGTAAATTAATTCCTAATGAATACAAAACTTCTTTCGTTTGATCACTGGAATACGTTACTTTATAATTCACACCTAACCAAGGCGTTAAAATCGTTTGACTATCAGATGTATTAGTCACCCGCTCATACATCTGCACAAATGAGCCCATCTCTTTCGTTACTTGAAACAGCTGACTGAGCCGTGGTGAACCAAAGTGGACAACTTCACCTTTAATATTTTCTCCAAGCTGATTTTTATCCGTAATTAACGTCAGTTGTGCAGGTCGCGGCTCGTCACCTGTACTAGCTAAATAGTGCCAATAAAATGGACGGTTCATAATTTTTTTATCCATCTCAATCGTCAATTGTACATCGATGTAATGGTAATGATTATTTAATATCTGGCAGTTATTTTCGTTGAAAAACTGTCGTAGATATTGATGAATTTGTTGTGGATACATACAAACCCTCCTATCAATTAAGCCTCGGCATAATTGCGTCCAAATTTTGAATTGCGCTTGAGGGCTACAGGGGGAAGGATTGACCTACATCCTTCCTTGTAGGTCATGCAGTCGTTGCGAATCGAACAGCGAAGGGTTCGATTTGCCGTATTTCTGCGTTCTTTGCGGAAATTAAGGCACGTTCCAGACATCGCGAACTTAGACTGCCTTCGCTTATCTCCCTTCAAAATTTATGACATCCGCCAGAGGCTTTAACCTGCTTTAGCAGGTTAAATGGACTCCTTATAAGTTGATAAAATATCATCTAATTCACCCACTACTTGTTCAAAGACGCCAATTTTCACATGCAGTAAATCCAATATATGGTCTTCGATTGTATGTTGAATCGCCAAATTGTAAATATGCACGTCATGCTCTTGCCCTAATCGGTGAACGCGCCCAATGCGTTGCTCTAACTTCATCGGATTCCAAGGTAAATCATAGTTAATGACATGGTGGCAAAATTGCAGGTTAATCCCTTCACTACCGGACTCCGTCGCAATGAGTACCTGCGCTTGTTCTTTAAACAGCTGCTTCATCCACTCGCGTTTACTTTTGCTATATTTCCCGTTAAACAGCACACTCGATATGCCTTTTGAATATAAATACTCCTGCAAATAGCTTTGACTCGCCCGATATTCGGTAAAAAGAATTACTTTATCATTTGCCTGTGTAATAATTTCATAAGCCTTTTCTGCTTTTGAATGAATAGCGAGCGCACTCAATTTCCCTGTAATTTCCTCCATATAAGAAATAGCTTCAGGTTGACTACATTCTTGACGCATTTTGGTTAACGTGACCAAGACAGCCTCCTTACTACTGCACATTTCCCTTTGTAATGTCATCTTGGAAAAAGCATCCGAAAAATGATCCAATTGCGAGATCATATCATAAACTTCTTGTTCTTCTACGGTAAAATCAATGGGTATAATTTGAACATGACGATTCGTCCAATCAATACCTGTATCTTGCCTTCGATTTCTGACCATCACTTGATGCACCAATTCCTTTAAAAATTCATCATGCTCCACAGCATGTTTTCGCGCAGAAAACGCCGATTGAAACGTTTCATAATTGCCAAGATGCCCTGGTTTTAATAACGATATGAGATGAAAGAGTTCAAACACATCATTTTGAATAGGCGTCGCCGTTAACAATAAACAGAACTTTTTCCTTAAGTTTTGCACAAACTCATAACTTTTCGTCTTGTGGTTCTTTAATTTATGAGCCTCATCAATAATGATTAAATCATATTCTTGCGCATAGATATTTTCTTTATGTGGGCTCCTTTTGGCCATATCGATACTCATGACGACAATCGTACAATAGTTTAAATCATAATTTTTTTTATAAGGAAAAGCTGGAATATGAAATTTTAGATTCAACTCATCCGTCCATTGATTGACAAGTGAAGCTGGAGCCAAAATAAGCGCTTTTTTGACAAGGCCCCTGATGAGATATTCTTTTAAAATTAAACCCGCTTCAATCGTTTTCCCAAGTCCCACTTCATCCGCCAAAATCGCTTTACCATTCATTCTTTCAATGACCGTTTCCGCTACTTCCAATTGATGGGCAAGAGGCGTTAAGTTCGGCAAATATTTTGGTGATTGAAGCCCTGTAAAATCGCTTATCAAAGTCGTTTTAGCGACCTCATAACTCATTTTATATAACGTCCAATTATCCCATGCTTCGCGATTTTCCAAGCGTTCGATAAAACCTTCTTTCCATGCGGACGACCTTTCAATGATCATAACATCACCTCATTCGACATTTGCTGTCTTATAAGGTTATCCTAAAATGAACTTCTTATGTTTAATGAATAAAATTTGAACGCAGACCTAAATAAAGCACTTTTATTTAATAGAATCTTATGCCATATTAGTAGTTGGAATACTTTTTCTATATCGAACTCTTTGATATCAAATCGATGGAGGTTTCACAATGGAGAAATTAGCAAAGTTAAGAGCAACGTTTGACAACTTAGGAATTGACGGGATTCTTATTACGGATGCATATAACAGGAGATACCTGACAGATTTTACCGGTAGTGCAGGGACAGTTATTGTGACGAAGACAGATGCGTTTTTATTGGTCGATTTCCGTTATGTCAGTCAAGCAAATGCACAAGCTACGAATTTCACCGTCAAAGAATTAGATCGGTCAATTATTTTTGAAGAGATTGCTACACTTGCAGAAAATCTGGGTATAAAGAAGCTTGGATTTGAACAGAAGCATCAAACCTATTTTTATCATTCCCAGCTCGTTAAAGCCGTTAAAGCAGATTTAGTACCTGTTGCCAATGTGGTGGAAACGTTACGGATGTTTAAAAACGAAGCTGAAATTGCCATTTTGAAAAAAGCTGCGGAAATTTCAGATGCTGCATTTTCGCATATTTTAACCTTTATTCAACCCGGACGAACTGAAATTGAAATTTCGAATGAATTGGAATTTCATATGCGAAAATTAGGGGCAACTTCTTCTTCCTTCGATATCATTGTCGCATCTGGTGCTCGTTCCGCATTGCCACATGGTGTAGCGAGTGACAAAGTAGTGGAAAAAGGCGATATGATTACGCTTGATTTTGGTGCTTATTATCAAGGCTATTGCTCTGATATGACACGTACGATTGCAGTTGGAGAACCAAATCCTAAGCTGAAGGAAATCTATGGTATCGTTCATGATGCCCTTGAAAATGCGCTGTCGGGCATAAAGGCAGGAATGACTGGTAAAGAAGCAGATGCTCTTACTCGTAATTTGATCAGTGAAAAAGGCTATGGCGACAATTATGGTCATGGCATGGGACATGGGATTGGCCTATATATCCATGAAGATATTTTCATGAACCCAACATGTGAACAGCACATAGAAGAAGGAATGGTGCTAACAATAGAGCCAGGCATCTACATACCTAATCTTGGTGGCGTGCGTATTGAGGATGACATCATCTTGAAAAAGGATAGCATCGAGATTATTACAAAATCTCGAAAAGAGTTGATTATTTTGTGATTGGGTAGGCACTCGAAATTAAATATCGCATTCTCAAATCTTCAAATGGATTGACGCACACATAAAATAACACCGGAAGTCCATCGACGTTTGGTCGAAGGATTTCCGGTGTTTTCTATTCAAAAGCAGGTTCCGAAGGGATCATCAAAAATCCGAGGAACTGTTCTATCTTCCTCGGATTTCTTGTTTCATTTTTATATTTACTTTCCTCTTCCAAATCAAGCCCCTTTTGCCTTATACATCGCTCCATCAGCTTTCTGTATTAATTCTTGAAGGCTTTGCCCATCATCGGGATAAATAGCAAAACCAAGAGACACGCCTACTGAAGAAAACTTCTCAAAGTTTTCACTAGCTAATTTTTGTTGAAGCTCTTGGATATAAATCGACTCAAAATCGTCTTTACTATCAGGTACGAGAATGAGAAATTCATCACCACCCCATCGTGCTACTACATCATTGTTCTTAACAGATTTTTTTATTAGATATGCAAAATGACTTAATAACTCATCACCTTTATTATGTCCGTATGTATCATTAATTTCTTTGAATTTATTGAGGTCCATCATAATAACAGCCAGTTTTTTATTTTCTTTTTTACAATCTTTCAAAAAGTTTTTGAAATGCTGTTCTACTGTTCGACGATTAAATGTATCTGTTAAAGGGTCCTTTTCAGAATAGTATTTCACCAAATCATATTGCTTTCCGCACCAGGCAGCAATCGCTAAAAAAATGATTGTTAATATAAAAAAGTTTGCTTTAAACGGAAGCCCTAAATAATAATGATAATAAAAATATCTGAGAACATTGAATACAATAACTACTAGAATAGCGGCTATCCTACCTACATACTTCATATAATCACTCATTTCTACACTGCATGCAGGTATATTACACTACCACAGAATGGACTGCAACTTAATTCACTACATTTTTTCTCACCCTTTGTAGTATATAGTTTCCTTAATCCTATCAACATTTTATTAAAGCGACAAAGTCTTTTACGGTATCAAATAGAAAATGAAACACTTTTTTTAAAAAATTGTTTATTATGGTTTAACTTTATAGAGGTCGGGTATATAAAGAATACAAGGCGAAACAACTAGGAAGAACGGCATTGTAGACGAGCAACCTACAATGATTTCCTATGATGAACTGCACGGCCTTGGCGGAAAATTTGCTTTGACTTGCGATTAGATACACTCGTCAGGAACTGAAAGACCCAAGTTCCATTCACTGAAGTGTGAACTATGCAGTAGAAGGAAAGTTTTTTGTGGAAGTGCAACTTGATGCCTGATTACAAACAGAAAATCACATGTAACATTATGTGACATTCCAACTTGAATCGGTCCAATCAAACTGCACAGACGAGCGATGGGTAAATGATCGTTAGGCAGAACAGTTTGTGTAATTGAAAAAACTATCAAATTTTCCGAGTGCGATTCCCTTTTGCAGAGGGATGGAAAAAGCATGGTCCCCGGGGGCCATGCTTTTTTCGTAGTTATTCACTAATTTCAGCTTGCCATTCCTCTTTAATGTCAAGCCCAATTGCAGATGCGGTTTCTTCATTCACAACAAACTGCAAGTTTTTCGTTACTTGAACAGGTAACTCAGAAGGCTTGCTTTCTCCCGTTAAGATCTTGACAGCCATTTGACCTGTTTCATAACCGAGATCGTGGTAACTGAAGCCGTATGCTGCTAAACCGCCTCGTTTGACGGAGTCTAGTTCACCGACCATCATCGGCAGTTTATTATCAAACGCAGCTGATGTGACAGATTCGAGCGCTGAAACAACTGTATTGTCTTTAATGATGTACAAAGAGTCCACTTTCCCAATCAACGAATCGACAGCTTGTTTAACATCCGCCGATGTGGCAACAGAAGCTTCAATAATGTTCAAATCCATTTCTTTTGCCAGCTCTTTCACCTTGTCAATCTGAACGCGTGCATTTTGTTCTCCTGCGTTAAACACTACACCAATATTTTTCGCCCCTAATTGCTTTTTCAGAAACGTCATCGTTAATGGAATAACATCTGGATGTAAATCGATTGTGCCTGTTACATTCCCACCCGGATTTTCTAATGAATCAACCAATTGAGCACCGACAGCATCCGTCACAGATGTGAACACGATTGGAATTTCTTGTGTCTCACTTGCCACAGCCTGTGCACTTGAAGTCGAATTCGCAAAAATTAAATCGACATTGGAATTCACAAGGTTAGTTGCAATTGTCATATTTGTACTGTTATCATTTTGTGCGTTCTGCACTTGATATTCTACGTCAAGCCCCGCATCTGCTAGTGCCTGTTTAAAACCTTCATAAGCAGCATTCAATGACGGATGTTCCACAATTTGCGTGACCCCTACTGTATATTTCTTGCCATTCCACTCGTTGCCCGATAATGGATTTTGATTTCCTCCACCGCAGGCTACAAGTAGTAACATAGCACTGAATAGAATAATTGTAATTTTTTTCAATTTACTCATGATTTCCTTCCTCCCCTTTTTGTATAAAAATTATACAAAGTTCTTAATTTTCCATAAGATTACACGGTCTCTAATTAATAGTCAATACAATTTTGAATACATCTTACTATTAAGCGCTTACATATTTTGCAGACCTCGATTTATCCAATTTAGGACTTGTAACATATAATTTTATTAATAAATTCCTTCTCAAATGAGTGGCAGAATGAACGCTCGATTTCGGGAAACACTACATGATTAAGGAGGGAATAAGATGGCGAAAAATAATAAAATTCTAGTACCAGAAGCGCGCAAAGCGTTGGATCAATTAAAAGCAGATGTGATGAGTGCACAAGGCTACAAAGTTGATACAGCCGATCCAGGCAATGTGAAATACGAAATTGCAGATGAGCTTGGTATTCCGTTGACGAAAGGCTATAACGGCAAACTCACATCTGAACAGGCTGGAAAAATCGGTGGTCCGATTGGTGGCAATATGGTGAAAGAAATGGTTCGGATGGCGCAGGAGAATATGGCGAAGAAATGAAATAAAACGCTGATCCATGAGAGAATGGATTAGCGTTTTATTATTTGTGATTGCTTGATGTTACACTGACTGTTTCAACAGTTTCTCGGTATACTTACAGTCCGACGATTTGCCATGACAATTCCCCAATAAAAAAGCACCGACCCAGTTACAGTCAGTGCTCTCCCCTTTAAAACTTCGATCCAACGTCCCCATATTCATTGAGAAGTTCTTCGAAACTTTTATTCTTCTCGCGTTCTTTGCGTTCACGACGAATCTCTTCTTGACGCTGTTCTTCTTTCGCCTGTTCTGCAGCCGATAATTGTTGTTTAGCAGCCTTCAACTTTGCAAGAATATCATCGCCGAGTGCGTCAGATAACGTCAACCTATCATTTTCTACCTTATTTGAACGTGTTGGTGCTACTTGCTTACGTTTTTTTGCCATTTGTTTCACCTGCTTTCATAATTTATGGTCGCGTAACGATGGTTGCGACGCCTTGCCCCCCGCCGATGCACAGTGTTACGAGTCCTGATTTGGCGTCACGACGCTTCATTTCGTGAAGGAGTGTGACGAGAATCCGTGCGCCACTAGCGCCGATTGGATGACCGAGTGCGATTGCCCCGCCGTTGACGTTCAGTTTTTCTTGATCAAACCCTAGTTCTTTATCGACAGCAATCGATTGTGCCGCGAATGCTTCGTTCGCTTCAATCAAATCAATGTCAGACAGTTGCATACCAGCTTTGTCAAGCGCCTGTTTAACAGCTTGAACAGGGCCAATACCCATAACTGCAGGATCGACGCCTGCATTGCCATTTGCCGCGATCGTTGCGAGCGGAGTCAAGCCGAGTTCGTCTGCCTTCGCTTTTGACATGATGACGAGTGCTGCCGCTCCATCATTGATACCCGAAGCATTTCCTGCCGTAACACTACCGTCTTTTTTAAAGGCTGGACGCAATTTCCCTAGCTTATCCACCGTCGTTCCTGCTTTAACATATTCATCTGTATCAAAAATAATTGGCTCGCCTTTCCGTTGCGGAATAGCAATCGGCACAATTTCATCTTTAAATACGTCTGCTTCAATAGCAGTAACTGCTTTCTGTTGTGACAGTGCTGAAAACGTATCTTGCTCTTCACGTGTAATCGCATAACGATCACATAAATTTTCAGCTGTAATACCCATATGATAATCATTGAATGCACACCATAAACCATCTGTAATCATGCTGTCTATGATTTTCTGATCACCCATTTTAAAGCCTTCTCGCCCATTTTTCAACAAATAAGGCGCTTGACTCATATTTTCCATGCCGCCTGCAACGATAATGTCTGCATCCCCTGCGATAATGGCTTGACGTGCTAAATGAACGGCTTTTAACCCAGAACCACATACTTTATTAATGGTGAGAGATGGAACTGTTTCAGGAAGCCCCGCTTTGATGGCGGCTTGACGTGCTGGATTTTGACCAAGCCCTGCTTGTAACACATTCCCCATAATCACTTCATCCACATTGTCAGGATCCACTCCCGCGCGTTGCAATGCCTCTTGAATAACCGCCGCACCAAGATCTGTTGCAGATACATCTTTCAATGAACCCAAAAAAGAACCGATGGCGGAACGGACCGCACTGACGATTACGACTTCTGTTGACATGAAATTTCCCCCATTCCCTTTATCAAGTTGCCTGTATATGCATCCCTTCAGTACAATATACTAGAGGAGGGATGTTATGTTTATTTTACCAAACAACGTTACGATTATCGAGGTCGGTCCGCGGGATGGGCTGCAAAATGACAAAAAACAGGTCGATACACAGCATAAACTCACATTCATACGGGCACTTCAAGGGGCAGGCATTACGGAAATGGAGCTGACTTCATTCGTATCGCCGAAGTGGGTGCCACAAATGGCAGATGCCAAGGAAATTATTGCAAAGACGCAACACATTGGACGGCAATTCGTCCTAGCACCGAATGCAAAAGGCGCAGAACTAGCACTCGAAGCGGGTGTGCGTAGCATCGCTGTGTTCGTAGGGGTCAGCAATTCATTTAACGAAAAAAATATTAACCGCACAACAGCTAAAAGTATGGAAGCACTACAAGCCGTTATTGCAACATTAAAAGCAGCCGGCGTTTTTGTCCGCGCCTGCATTTCCACTGCATTTTATTGCCCATACGAGGGAAAGATAAATCCTGAAGAAACTCTTGCATTATGCCACTGGTTCGCGGCTTTTGGTGTGGATGAATTAAGCGTGGCTGATACGATTGGCATGGCTAATCCACAGGAAAGTTATGACTTATTTAAAACTCTGAAGGAAGAACTGCCTAACGTTCTATTGACAGCACATTTCCACGATACGCGCAAAATGGCGATGGCCAATATTTTTGCTGC
The DNA here is from genome assembly GCF_033485175.1 of Sporosarcina sp. YIM B06819. Classification (NCBI taxonomy): domain Bacteria; kingdom Bacillati; phylum Bacillota; class Bacilli; order Caryophanales; family Caryophanaceae; genus Sporosarcina; species Sporosarcina sp. YIM B06819. The sequence goes on from NZ_JAWLIQ010000007.1 coordinate 24,265, forward strand.
ACTACAAGCTGGCATTGACCGCTTTGATACATCTGCCGGCGGGTTAGGTGGCTGTCCATTTGCCCCTGGTGCTACGGGCAATGTAGCGACGGAAGATGTTGTGCATATGCTCGACACGCTTGGTATCCAAACAGGGGTTGATGTAAAAAAAGTATGTGAGGCTGTCCAAGTCATTGCACCATATGTGTCACGGTCCATTGATACAGGCATGTACAGATTGTTCTTAAATGGACAATAATAGAGGGGAGAATTGACGATGAAACGGCGTGTTCTGTATATCACCGGTATTATTTCCGGTATTTTCACGGCGTTAATAACTATTTTGGGTATTTTCTTAACGAATAAGATGATGTTTTTGAAACCTAAGAATCCTGGGTTGATTATGAAACGAGAAATTCTTTCGAAAAGGTTTGATGAATATTGGTATGAAACGGTACGCAAGGATGACATGTGGATCATTTCCCCGAATGGCTATCGTTTAAAAGCAGTCTTTTTGAAACCGCTTGAGACAACTAGAACTGTCATCATCTGTCATGGCGTGACGGAAAATAAGATTAATTCGATGAAATATGCTCGTCTATTTGAACGGCTCGGTTTTAATTCGGTTGTGTACGATCACCGACGACACGGAGATTCTGGTGGCAAGACGACGAGTTTTGGCTATTATGAAAAAATTGATTTACAGGCGATTGTCCAAGCAGTGCGTGAGCGAATTGGCAAACGGGCGTTGCTCGGGATTCACGGGGAATCAATGGGGGCAGCCACGGCAATTTTATTTGCGGGTACCTACGAGGATGAAGTAGATTTTCTTGTGGCAGACTGCCCATTCTCCGATTTCACTGAGCAAATTCTCCATGTACTACGAACGGAAACACCACTACGTACAGCCATGATGCTGCGAATCGGCAATTTATTTCTTAAAATGCGAGATGGTTATTCGACAAACCTTGTGTCACCACGGGAGGTCGTTAATAACATTACAATCCCCGTGTTATTTATCCATAGCATGGAAGATGATTTTATCTTGCCGTATATGACAGAAGAATTATACGAGGCCAAGGCTGGCGATAAAATGCTGAAATTATTTCCAAAAGGGGCACATGCCAAATCTTACAATGATAACCCTATGCAATATGAATTGACCGTACGAGATTTTTTAGGTCGCTTTGGTTTTTCGCAATAATAAACTGACCCACTCTTCACTGAATGGAAGGTGGGTTATTGGAAATGCACCAGATGTCAGGGTTACACTAAAAAAACCACTCTTCTGTTAACTTTCAACAGAATAAGTGGTCGATTGATGAAGAAAATTATTTCTTCTTCGTGCTCTTTTCACTAGCTTTATTCATTTGTGTCATCATTTGATTAATTTTCTTTTGTGACGGTTTTTGTCCCATTTGCATCAAAACGTGATACCTACGGGCTTTCCGTCAACTATCTTGACCAAATTTACCGATGAGAGAAGTATAGCACAGGAGGTAAAATACGTCTAGCTATCTGGCACTAAATTAGTTGATTGATTAATTTTCCTGATTGAGGGCATTAATCAACATTCGTTCCTTAAATACCCAATCAAATATAAGTGCGTGCGAAAAGTGATATGGTCACAAAACATAGATAGACATAGAGCTATCAACCCTCACATCACAACAATCCCTGTTTCTATTCGCATATAGACTAGGTAGAAACTCAATATGCTTCAACTTCACAAGCTTGTTGGTATATCGTTTCGATTTAGGGGTCAAGTGGTGTTGACAGGACGGGACACGGACATCGCTATATTCAATTTTCAGTTTTGTCGGAATTAGGGGGGCTATCCTCTCACTACATCTCACGTTCACTAGAACCTCTTAAATGCCTCTCTGACAGGTTCTTACACTCCGCCCACTATGAGTAGAAAATGATTCTAATGAAGGTGTACGGTCACATGAGACTAGCGCAAGAAAAAAACTACAATATCAACTCCAGTCAAATGAAGATTCTTAGTATTCACTTTCAGAAGAGACTAAAATACTAAGTCAATGTACTTCTCCTTAATCCCACATTTTCACCCAAAGATATGTGTTTTCGGGTAAAGTAAAGTCCGTAATTCTAATGGATGAATTGTTGACATATCATATTTTGTACCATGTGCCTCGATTGATGGATGAATACCAATGTTTCTACCTGTATCGTTAAAATATACAAATTTCGTGTTTTCCCCCTCATTTTATAGCTCCATTATTGACTCTAGTTAATTGCCCTAGCTGTGACATGACCACAAATAAAAGATTGATTTTACTTCTCAATCCTCAACATAAGTTCCTTTAATGCTTCAATACTTAATACATCATCCTTCCTTCTATGTACCATACGATGACAGTTCGCACATAAAGGAATTAAATCCGTATCAGGATTAATCTCAGCAGCTTCTTCCAATGTACTTAAAGGTTTAATATGATGCACTTCGATAAAGTCTTTTCCTCGCTCACCATATACATCTTCAAAGTTAAAATCGCAAGCATAACAGTTCACTCCATGTTTCATTATTGCTAACTTTCTATTCTTAGAATCACGTTCGTAGCGTTTACCGTTATAATGTTTAACATGCCCTTCGATTCCATATCCTTCTTCAGCTTGTTCCGCTTCAAGGTCTGAATCAATACTTCTATCTAGTTCTGTTTCATCCAATAACTTTAATAGTCGGGTAACTTCTGAATAAGCTTCTCCCTTAGTTTCTAATATCTGAATCACTTCATTCAATTCTTCCTCCTGGAAAATCCCCCTATAGTCTGCTTTCATCCCCAAATAATAAAGGATATTTGCAGAACTACGACCTTTTGTACTTCCATCTTCTATACCAAGCACATTCATATCTAACCATCTGTGAGTTTCATTATTAACCAAGTGTTCAAATATCACGTCTGCTTTAAGTTCATCCGAATAAAAATTAAATTCTCTAATTCTTCCACTTGGGTGTAACGGCGGCAAGGAATAATCTCCAGTCTCCTGAGAATAAACTTTATCAATAGTTCCTGCTTCACTTTTCAAAATATTCACTGTGTAGTCTTTACGAGTGCGACCATCTAGACGCTGTTCAACGTATTTTCTTAACAGCGGATTATCTGAAGGCTTAAACCATTGCTTTAAATGATTTACGGTTGCCCTGCCATCAGTCCTTGCAATTGCCTCTTTATCAATATACATATCTCCTTTCATGCCTTCATAACCTATAAACTTACTTGGAGCTAACAACTTCTCTTCATGTATGTAATACCATTGTTGAAAACTTGAAATTTGCTTTTCTACCGTTTTAACATCTTTCATAAACTGCTTAATGTTTATCTTTAACTCATCAAGACTCTCAACTAATCTGAATCGTTTATCGACAGTCTGTTGCGTTGGAGGAACTCTGGCATACCATAATTGGCGTAAATGGCTACCATGTTCGTCACTCAATAGGTAGTTTGTGTTTTGGCGCAACCTTAAGATAAGCAGTTCTGATAAGACTTCATGTTCTCTAAACTCCAAGCGATTCAAACCATTTGTTACTTCTACTTCTAGTACTTCAAGTTCGACAGCTAGGTAGCTACCATTAACATCTTCATACCAATATTTTAGAGATTCATCATCATTTGTATACTCTTGCGGTAAAGAAACTACCTCACTTCTGGCAATTACTCCACCACTAGATTTATTGCCACCATCCGAACGCCAAATATACACTTCATCGCCAATACTAATATCCTTTGCATAGTGCTCTTGTCTAATTGACCACCAGATAAACTGATTTTCTAGTAAATAGTCATCAACATTAAACTTTGTTGGATTACCTTGAAATATCCATGTTTTCACAATGAATCTCCACCTTTATAATTATTCCAATTTACAAATACCTACCTATCAAACTAGATAGGTAGGTATTTGTGCAATGTTATTCATTTTAATCGTTATACGTTTGATTACGGTCTTTTAATCTTTGAATGGCTGCTAATACTTTTTCTAAATCCGAAACATCATTAGGGGTATTTGGCGTTGTCAAAATATGTGCCACTCTGCGGTAAGTTAACTTGTCTCCATATCCCATTATAATGTAAATCGCACGCTTGAATTGATTGTTTTCTTCCCAATCTACATCCCCATAAACAACACGATAATATGCATCATTACTATGTTGTGGTGCAGGAATATCTATGTAATCTATAGGCTGCTGATGAATTGCCATTTTATCCCCTCCTAATAATTGCACTCAATATTAACATTCTACAAAAGTCCTATAAATCCTTCTAATATCGACAATTCACTTACTTTTATATCATTTGGATACACCTACTACCACCCCTTCAGCTAGAAAAGGGCTAATGTTAATTTGGTAATTAGCCCCGCCTATGCAAACTATATCTGAACATGCCGCCCATTTCAGCACCAACTGGTTCAGCAAGTTCTGCAGCTACAACTTCTATCCACACTAATGCTATCGAGTCGTTTCGTCAGCATATCTAATTTGTGTGAGTGTAGCAGGTCACCAATATACAAGAAGATACCCTACTTCATTATCGGAAATACAGGGGCTACCCCTCTGTTCAAAGCAAACTTAGGTAGTGTTCTTACGGATACCATATGGAATCAATCTCAAGTCTCATAGGGAGTTTCTCCATCTCCACAGAGGGTTTGTGTGGCTAACATGACCTACAACCTATTCCTGTTATATAATCTTCTACCAAGACTAATATGCTTCTTCCTATTATATTTCGTTATATTCACAATAAAGTCGCTCAGGAAGCTCTCTCCAAAAACTTTGCAGTGCTTCTTTATACTTAATGAAGTCTGTATCTTTAACATTCAATACTCGTTCATTGAGAACAGTTCTATGAACTCTCATTAAGTTATTATCTGTTACTTCTGATATAAAGAAATCAGGTCTTAACTCTTCTAGCTCAATTGCAGAACCGCCCTCACCATGTTTGATAACATTAGCTAGTAGCCTCAGTTCATCTAGGGTTTCCCAACATAACATTTGCTCTAAATTTTGACCAAAGCTTAGAAATTGTTCCTTAATGTCATTAATTCCTCTCGTACAAAATCTTGAAAACTCGATTTCTCTCCCATTCTTAGTGAATAAAGTTATCTCTGAATGTTTGATTTCATCGAACAAGAACTTTCTTACTTGCTGCTCCCAAAACTGATATATCGTAGAAATCCACATCAACTGATTATTGTACTTGACTAAAGAAACAGCTTCATAATATTCTAAGCCTTTTTCAAATGCAGAATCTGCAAAATCAGCTACATCATGTCTATCAGGGTCAAAATAATGCCCTAACTTTTCATAATGATTTTGAGCTATGTTATCAGCTTCTTCTTCTAAGTTATTAAAAACTAAAGAAATTTTATTTAGGTACACATCCAGATAATAATCATAAGGTTTTTGGAATCTTACTCTCAACTCTTGGTATAGATATAGTTGTGCGGTTATCACTTCATTCACCTACTTTATTAAATTTAGAATCAAAAAAGAGAGCCTATTTTTAGCTCTCACATACTACCTATTCATTCCAATAAGATAACTCACCGCCAAAGTTAACTATGGAGAGTTGAACCTAACTCAGAAGTCTAGCGTGTTGGATACGAACGGTAATGCTCTCAGACATGTTCAAGTCGCCCCTCACAGAAACACTTGTACGGTCTTGCTTTCACAGCCTTACGTACCATACGCTAACACCTCCTAATTTTAGTTCAGGTGGTGAGTTACCTATACTTCACAATAAATTGGAAGCAAAGTACATAATATATTTTTGATAATCATTAGTATCATTTACTTTTACTTACTCGTTCAAGGTCGTCTATTTGTGTGCATGTAGCAGGTAGCTTCGATTCCCCTATTCCTCATCGCCAAAATATCGGAAACTAGTCTATTTTATAGCCTAAATCTCAATCACCTATACCATTAAGAATAGAACAGATACAGTTTTTGATAATAAGGGATTTTCTGTTAGTACATAAATAGCAAAACATAAAAGTGACCGTTTACTTGTCTGTTAGTTATATTGATTTAAATTCATTGTCTAATCTTCCAAAACAATTTCTTGTAGTAATGTATCAAACGTTTGTCGTCTTACAGCATTTGGCATATTGGTAAATCCTACATTATTATACCAGTCAATTAATCTTTGTTTTTTCTCATCTACTAGTTCACTAGAGCCATTAAAGATGAATACACCTAATAAATAAGTTATTTGTTCCATACGTGTAGGCTTTTTTAAATTCTCATTTTTAATAAACAAAATAGTTTCATCTAAATAATTTAGTGTATTGTTAATTATCTCTCTCAGTTCCGCAGGTTTTAGTTTAACTAAACTACCTTCTTTTGTATCTGATGGAATTGGACAAAAATTTAAAGCGTGAGTTGGCTGTTTAGTTAATACCTCATACGCTGGATTTAAAACTGCAATTGGATAAGAAACTTCTGTATCCTTCGTTTTAAATAATTTCATCAAATTAATTGTTTCAATTTTTTCCACGAATTTATTTACATACTCTGGATAAATATCTAATCCTTGAACTAACATTTTAGAAAATTTCATTTGAAGTTTAGAAATTTGACTACCCGCATTATTTAATACTTCAAACCACCCTATTTGCTCTTCTTCATTTAAATTTTCAGCCATATTTATTACAAAACTATAACCAAAAAATTTCTTTCTCACTGATAAGACAGCATCTTTAGTAATGTCATTTTTTAAAAATGAATTACTATTCATATAGTTATAGAAAACTTCCGCATTTTTATTTAATAGTATCCCAACAGGAATTTGATAGTTTTTAATAGCAGAAGTCACAATCATAAACTTAGCTCTACTGACATCAAAAACAATATCTTCAAATTCTGCATCATTAATATATGCTTTATATAAGCAACTAAGACGTTGCTGCCCGTCTGTAACAGAATGTTTACCCATCAAATTACCAGTTATTAAGTTTCTATGAATAAAAGATACTTGCTCTATGGCTTTTTCAACATCTGTAATTATATTCATTGAAATTGGCGCAACAGGTGCTTTTCCTCGATATATAAAATTATACAAGTCTACATTTTTTTGTTTTATCCAACGTAATCCTGTTTGATAAACTGGTAAAACTAAATTCTCAGATTCAATCTCTTTGCAAAGTGTTTCCATACTTTGTGTATGAGTTTTTTGAGTAGGGTTTAAATCTGCAAACATTGTTAAATCTTCATGCATTTTCGCCATAACTACCAATCTCCTTAAACTTCTTTGTTAAGTCAAATATATCACGCTGCTACTTTTTTGTAAACAAAATATAATAGGGCTGCTAATCAATAAACTTATATTTTAACGCAGATTCAACCGCTTTATAAATAGCTGCCATATTAACTTATTATTATATACAATTGAGCTGCGTGATTCATTGAATATTGAAATTATTTTAATTAAACCCTAAATCGTATCATCTCGAATTCTTATTAATAATGTGTGTCTCAAACTACCTATACATATTTCCGACCTTCTTCTCCACCAAAATACAGAAATACACCCACTATTATCCAATAAGAGATGCACGATACTCTAGTAGCACTCTGCGCCTCTCTTCAAAATTAATTTTAAAACTATACCACCTGTAATCCATTTAGATTCACAAAGTTCCCCAGTTCCTTATATCATCTGACTATTTTTCGCTATTGTATTGTGAATATATTTATTTTTATTAGCTGTAATTCCATCTTTCATCGTATACCGCTACTATTAAATCCTTCTCGAGCGATATTCATATAAATACTACTGTTTCTTAACTACTAAATTTATATAGTGTTAGAGGGGAGTGGCTCAAAACTATATTTTGTTACATTATCTTAGGCAGTAAATCTAAAGAATTTCAAAGCAAAACGAGAGACAATTCAGTAGAATCATCTCTCGTCATCACTACTATTTCACTTCACTTACTGCTCTTTTCTTCATAGCACGAATGAGCGTACTTTTACTAATTCCCGTCTTCTCAGCCACTTGATTGTACGAATTTCTCTCTAGCATATCTAAAGCGTGTTCTATCTGCGCCTTTGTGTATGTAGGCTTTCTACCTTCACGATAGTTGGGGTTTTGTCTTGCAATTGCCTTGCCTTCCTGTGTGCGTTCAACAATCATGTCACGCTCAAATTCAGCAAAGGCAAAGAAGATAGTACGAATAAGTTTTGAAGTCGGTTTGTTATCCATAATCCCCATGTTCAAAATGTTTACCCTTACGCCTTTTTCAATTAGCGCTTTTACCAATTCACTACCTTGCGTGGAGGAACGTGCTATACGGTCTAATTTAGTAACCATAAGCGTGTCGCCTTCCTCAAGTAGCTCCAAAAGCTTGTTCAATTCTGGTCTATCAGTTTGTGTCCCAGTGAACTTCTCTTGATAGATTTTTGTTGCTCCTTCTTTTTCCAATGCTTGAATCTGTGCTTCAAGGTCTTGACCAATCGTTGACACCCTTGCATATCCATATACCGCCATTTCAATCCCTCTTTCCGTGTTCACTTATGACACTTAATTGTGACACCAATTGATACCTTGATACTACTGCATCGGACTTTCAGTGTCAATACTTAGAAGTTATGGAACCTTCAACAATTTTTTTCATTCTCTATAAAAAAATTATTTATTTTAATTGTAGTTTCTATATATATATTCATACCTATCATCGTCTCTAGAGCTAATCTCTCGAAATGCTCAGGATTAGTTTTCTCTAAGAGTTTCAAGTGTGAAATAATTTTATTTTGATGTTTATCGGATAGAATATAATACTCATTAGTTCTAACCCTAACATTTGAAATGTCACCAAAAATCTCATAATCAATCGAATCAGTATATGCAAGTGCTTTTACTTCCTTATACGCATTTTCAATTAATCGAACACTAAAACTTATGTCCTCTATATACCTATAGAATAATTCAATTACTTCAGTTTTATTTTCTCTTACGTCATCATTAGCAAATAATGAACTTTTTTTTGCTAACTCTATTACCATTGAACGGGCATTTACTTCTATATTTTTAAGTTCCGCATAAACCAATGAATTGAACAGAGATTTTTTATTTAAAGCTATCTGTAGTTGCTCCTCCGCCCTACGCCTTTCTTGCTTCTCCCATTGATTATTAGCATTTACACCACTTAACCAAGTACCTGCTAACGCTCCACCCAATCCACCTATCAATGTCGCTATTGTTGAAGGTGCTACCCAATCACTATCAAAACCAATACTTCCATGTAGAATCATCATTATTAATGCCAACAACGAACTTAATAAAATCGCTATAACCCAAAGTAAAACAGCATTAATTTTCACATAAATCACTCCTTTTATTTTTCAAAGTTAAGAACTTAGCTTCATTATAATTGATAATCTCATCTTAGATTTTCAGCAATATTAATTTTAAGACCATTATCGTCAAGTCCTATGTTTCTCTATGAAGATGTCTGTCTACAATCACATGGTTCAATCAATGTTACATCTTGGCCGAGTTATAGCTGCTAGGTGTCCATTTGATTGCTTAATGCCATCTATCCATGATTTAGCTGTGTTTCATCGTGGTCAATCTAACACTGCTCGTGGCGGTTATTAGGCGTTGTCGTGTCGTCTGCTGTAACACTCAATCACTTTTGCTATACACTTGCTACCAAATCACATTTCACTCTGCTATTATTTACTTGTCAGTTCAATTCCGAAAGGAGGGTATCTCATAAAAAATATTAATACTCCTAAAATATTTAGTAGAATAGGGAAGCAATTTAAAGTTTTCAGGGTACTACTTGTTGTAGATGAATTAAGTGAAGCAAATAGAATTATTAAATTTCTTGGGCTTTCCTTTATAATTCTAGCTTTCTTTTACCTTTTAGGTTTAGTTAAGTTATCCGCCATAATTATAATATGCATTTCTTTATCAGGTATTTTCTTCATCATTGGAGATATATTTGAACATTTTTGCAAAGTTCAGTTTGCAAAAAAAGCAATTGATGCCCGTATCATAAATAATAGAATAGGTCATTTAAAGTTATTTAAATTGGGTTGTCAATTTTCAGCTATCATATCTTTAATTGTAGCCCCTTACCTTACATTAACCTTAGCGGATAGCATGCTTAACAAAGTCAGCAATACACTTGCAATGTTGGCCATAGGTTTAACCGTATTTAAAATAGGTTTAGATAACTCAATGAAAAAGTCTGAATTTGAAGACATGCTTATTGAAGAACTATCCAAACTTGCCGAAGAAACTACAACTCCTCAACAAGATAAGAATAAATAAATCATTCTTATTCTTGTTGAGCTGTTTTAAATATATATGACAAATTGTTAAACTTCAGATTCCTTGTGCAACAGGAAATCATAAATCACATGGCTGTTATGCAAATACCAATCCTCTACGTCATCACAACATGCCCGTACAGCTCCCGCCCACATCCGCTCACCTTCCTATCAACGCTCACATGCACGACAAACACTTCTAGGAGCTTGTTACGGTTGTCCATGCATGGTAGGCGTAACCCCAACTCAAATTCAAAGCGATAGAATGATAACTCTACCGCCCGTTACTGATTCTGAATTTCCCCCAATGACTTTAATGACTGCCTGTTACGGACATCGGACGCTATCTTGTCTTCTACCTAAACAGGCAAATAAACTTGCTACATCCACACCAATACTTATAAATATGTTACACTACAAAAAACGGCTAATTATTCATTTTTTCACAAAAGTCATATTTCGATAAACCTATTGAATATTTCAAATCAAAATAAACGGGAGTGTTGGTCGAATGAAAATTTATATTTTCTTGGATACAAATATACTCGACAAGCAATTTTTAATAAATCCAGAAATCGAAGAATTATTGAGATTTACAAATCTCTCTGGCAACGATGTGGAGATAGTACTAACTGAAATTGTCCTTCAAGAATTAGTTGACCACGCACGAAACGAAATTGTTGAAAAAAATGAAAGTATCAAATCTATAAATAAACTTAAACTTTGGGCGGATAAAATCCCAATTAGAGAGTTTGAAGTGGAGGAGCTTATCCTAAAGTATAAAGAACAGTTATTAACTAATTATCCTTTCACATTTTTCGCTCCAGATATTAATGTATTTAAAAAAGTCTATGACAGGTATTTTCAAAGATTAAAACCTTTCGACAATAAAAAGCAGCAATTTAAAGACGGGTTACTTTGGGAAACCATTCTAAACTTCAAAGAGAAGGTTAATATTGAAACGAGTCAATACTTTCTCATTTCCAAAAACTCAAACGACTTCGCTATAAATAAACAAAATATAAACGTTTTGCATCCTGACTACAAAGCAGAGTTTTCAGGAATAGAATTAAAAAATGATATTAATTCTTTTTTAGTGGATAAAGGATATTATGATGATTATGAAATAGATAGTTTAAAGGAAGAAAAAATGTTAGAACGACTAAAGGAATATTTTTCAAAACATAACTGGGAATTTGAAGAACCATTAAACGAATACATTTTTGAAAAGAATGTGTCTTCCAAAAATGAATTTGCTCTAAGCGGTATTAAAGAACAAGTCTGCCGTATCAACAATTCAAAAAAGCCACGTAAATCTAGTCTATACATCCATGTCCCACTCATAATCAAAACTTCAATAAATTTATTAGTGAGAGAACACTCTGAATCATGGGTACATGGTGGCGATGACGATGAATATATACTAAACATAATACCAGCAGAAATAACATGCGAAGCTGTCTTTAGTGAAGCACAAGATGATTATAGTGTGGTCATTATGGATAAAATTAGAATCTACGAGAAACCAGACGCAAGTTAATACAAATAAATTAATATGTAAAAACAGAACTTGGGTGTATGATTGATTCTCATATTATGCAAGTTTTTTTGTTATGCTCTCACAAGCCCACTAACAGCTCTGCAACAACAATTAGACAACCCCGATTGAATGAATCCCCCGCCATACCATCAACGCTCACAGGCTTATTAAACACAGATAAGGGCATGTTGTACACTAACTCAATGTTGTTGAAGCACTAGACTGAATCTACCTTAAAAAAATCTCCACCCGCATGGCTTACCCTAATGTATTTGTTCAAGATAACAACTATTAAAATGAAACTTATTCCGAATCTTTTCGTATTAAGGAATAGGGGGGGTAAATATGTTAACCGATAGAGAATTAGCAATATTAATTTGGCTAGTAATAGTTATTCTAATATGCTTAGTAATTTTGAGAAAGAGCCTATTTTCTCCATTGATTAGTTTAGTAAAAGCTCTTTGGGCAGTCTTACTTATGCCCTTCGCTATTATAGTAAACTGCTATATCGCTTTAATATTTTGTGTATTATGGTATTACAATATTTTAGAAACCGATTTGTTAATCACTTTTACGCTGTGGATTCTTTTGTTCTTGTATCCATCAATTAATACCGTTTATTCTAAACATAGCACATTGAGTATAGATGATTTTGTAAAATCATCTCTTTCACTAAACATCATCTTTATATTTTTAGTAAATAAATATACTTTCCCTTTATGGTTAGAGTTAATATTGGTACCCACTCTATTCTTCTTAGGAGCCATGAGTGAGTTTTCAAAAAACAAAATTGAGTATAGGATTGCTAATAAGTTGAGTAACTGCTTAATTATAGGCTTTGGAGTAGTTATGATATTAAATGTTGTAGTTCAGTTCATTCTAAACATTGAGGACTTAACTACATCAATATTTTGGAAGTCTTTCACTATCGAGCTATATGTTTTATTGCACTTACCTTTGCTTTATTTCGTGAAATACTATGCTTACTATGAGAAGTTCAAGATTCATTTCTCCTTTAAGACCTACTTTCAACTAAGTGGAATTAAAATACACTTATTCACTGCAAAAATCCTGTTTAAAACTAAATTTAATGTGGTTTCGTTAAACACTATATGGGATGGTATTAGAAAAAATAATTTCCGTAGCAAAGAAGAAATACTAAGAAGTATTGAACATGAAGATTAATGATGATTACTTATAAAACAATATAAAAACACATGAACTTTACGGTATAGCCACGTCTAAACGCTCATACAAGCCCTATGACCACACTAGACATAAATATGAAATATAAGGGACGATTCTATCGGAATCGTTGCTCATAGGGCTTGTGTGTTACACCCAGCTAGGACACTACATCCTCTATAAAAGGCGGCTCTAAGAATTGACCTGAACAATTCATGTAACCAAATGTATGTCTTTCTGATTCTCAAATCGTCTGAGCGCTGCTCTATTGCACCTAAAAAGAAAAAGCACACCAACTTAATGATGTGCTAGAAGAAATCATAAATTCTAAGTCTAACTACCATTAAAACATTTAGCGTTTCAGTCGCTTTGCTCCTTACACTTTTGCTAACGCATGTCGAGTCGTCATTATTTGAACATGGCTTTAGTCGCTAACGCTCCTTCCGCTCATGTTGAAATAACAACGAACTCAACATTTGTTGGTTTTCACTTCTTCGAAGCAAAAACCGTTGTACATAACACTATTTCTATCGTCAAGACAGAACAGTCGTAATGCTATATATAGCTTATAGCTCATTCTGTCTTACATGCGATAAAGTATAGATTCTACGCTGCTTTTTCTGTCCTCCAGAATCTATAATATACTCTTTAGATTCAACAAACTCATAAGGATAACCTAAAGTAACCAACTCTCTGTTAGCAATCGAGATACGCTTTATCACCTTCTCTGTCTTGCTATTTTTTAACGATAATTTCTCCAATAGTTCTTTGGCTTCCTCAAAAGAAAACTTGTTATTAATATTTTCTTCCAGTATTGCTAACCTAACTTGTTTAGCCTCAAGATAATCTTGAATATATACCTTTTCCTGATAACCCAATAGAAATTTAATTTCTTCAAGGTAACCATTAGGTTTCTGTACATACTTTTGGTATCTACTCAGGTTTACAGCTGATTTAATATATTTCATATTATTAACTTTCACCGTACCTGAACTGTCCATGTAAAATATGTCACTCAATTCCATACGCTTACCTTTAGTTGATTGGAGAGTCCCATAGAACAGTTTGCCTAATTCAACTCTTTTGCCTTCTTTAGATATATAACCACCCAACTGTTTGTTCGTATAGTTTTTAAACATGATATTAATCTTTTCATCGACTTTATCAGATAATCGCTTCCTACCAAGACATTGTAGGAATGTGTCCGTATCAAGCATATCGATTATTACATGCTGAACTTCTAAATCTACAATATTCACACCAACATCTAATGCAGAAGTGGCAATTAGGAACAACGTTTCAAACTTTTCTGCATTGATAATTGAATCTAATTTTCCCTTATCCACATGCTCTACAAAATCACTGTGCTTTCCGCAAACAAATGTAGCGTGCTGCTCGTACCGCTTGAAAATTTGATAAGCCTTTTTGTCACTTTGAATAAAAATCATTGCTTTATGATTATTTTCAAGCAACCAATCCACCGCTTTGTATAGATATTCGTCAGATTGATAGGCTGAGAGTTTATCAATATAGCTGTAATCTTGCTCTAGATGGTATTCAATAAGCTTTCTTTCTTTGTAGAAACGCTTCAAGAAATTAATAATACTATCACCTGTAGCACTTAGAAACAGTAATACTGCATGTGAAGTTGATAAAAGATGTTCTAACGACATGTCCGTATAATCATTGAAACTTGCGTCATTAGTAAAGTAATGCGATTCATCACAAACAATATATTTGTAAGCATTTAACCAATCATTATTATTCCCATGGTAATTACACTTAGCTTCAACAGTCTGATATAATTTAACCTCGATGTTTGTTATTCCTTGTTTGGCAAGAATAGCCTCAATCTGTTCCTTTAACCTTATCCTTGGAACAAGATATAGAATTAGCTCTCCATTTTGTTTTGCATATCCAGCAAGAACATTTTGAACAAAGTAACTTTTACCACTCCCTGTTCCGCTAGAAATATTCACCAAATCACCTGCGCCCCAGTCTTTAAAACTATTTCCTATGATTTCAGAAATCCTTATTTTCGTCATCTTATCTCTCCTAAAATAAAAAAGCGTGGATTTATGATACAATCCACACTTATCAATTAATTAAAAACTACACTGTATGTCGCTCATAGCCTCTATCAACAAATATTTGAGGCAAAGGTACAAGATTTTCTACTAGGTTATATAAGGAGTCTTTTGAATTTCCATTCTCCAAGAATCTGCCCTTATTTTCATACAACAAGTACCATAAAAATTCTTGGTAATCCATTTCTTTAATTCCTTGCATTGTCTCCTCAAGACAATTAATAGTATCAAGTACATAGTCATCAAAAGTACCTTCAACGGTTTCTCTAACAGCTAATTCTGATTTTGCCTTTGCATATTGTAAGAAACATTTCTCTTTAGCTGTATCTAACAGCACCTCCAAAAAAGTATCTTTCGGCAAAACGTAGTAATCTTTTTCCATTAAAATCCTCCTCATAATTTGTTATTTGTGAATCAATCTATATTAAATAGCTCACTTGCATTTATTTTAAATTCCTCTTCAGAAAACTTTTTCAGAAGAAAATCCGCTAATTCATCATCTGAGAGGTCAACATATTCTACTTCATCAACTTCCATAATTCGCAGGAATATCTCAGGAAGATTTCTACTCTTAAATCTAACTAATTGAGCAATTGTAATCGGAGTCTCTTCTGAGTATAGTTTCGCTATTTCTTCAATTTCTTCTTGAAGACAGTCATCATATACTCGCTGTACCTCATCCAAGAACTCCTCCAGCTCACTCGAGTCAAATTCTTCTCTCTTCAAGAAAGTGACTATAATATATGACTCGACTATCCCAAATACATTTTCAGTATCCGTGATACCCTTACCATAATTGTCATAGAGAAAATCTATGGCAGTTCTTAATATAAGGGCATTACTTACATCTCTTCCCTCAAATACACGTTTTTTTATTTTCTCCATTTTTTCTGATGTTATTTCATCAGTTCTAAAACTAATTGTCTTCGGTACATTCTCCATATTACCCCTCCTCGTTTAGGTATTAAATATTAATACTCTTGTTAATCCACTTGTTGTTTACACAATAATACACTTTTCTGTTTATGTCAACATAATAACCTATTTTCATACGCCCCTCTTGATATATTTATAACTTCTAATATATTTAGTCAGAGTTCAGAATATCGGCTGGACATAAAAACAACTGCCTACATCAAAGACACAAGTAATCTTGAGCCTAAGACATAGACAGTCATCACAACATGAGTCCATCATTTTAATTATCGCTCTACGTGCTGTCACATAGCATCAATTCCCATCCCACTAGCAACAAGGGACTCAGACAGCGTGTCCAACAAGTTTCTCAATATCTTGATTGGCAATAGATGTCTTGTGCCTGCTTGAATGGGGTTTCATCGAATCTGCACCTAAACGCAACCCTCACGGATGCTCCACGTCCTCTACTGCAAGCCCTGCGTCTTCTAGCCCCTTAATCACATAACCCAAGCAAGACTGATTACTCCATTCCTCTGCCTGCCACCTTAGCTTATGAATTACCTTTTGTAAGTCTTTGCGTTGGACTGTAATCATAATTGAATCCTCAGCGAACATGTCCAATTCATCCTTTATGCTTAACATTCCTTGTTTGATGTTATTGTTCATTTGTCTGCCCTCCTTAGATTCATCAACGGACTAGATGAAATTGCTTTACCTTCTAATTGTTCAGCCGTCATACTGTTTAAATAACGTTGTGTGATTCCTATATCCGAATGTCCTAGCAATCGGCTCAGAGTATAGACGTCCATCCCACTATTTAATGCTTGGACACTGTAAAAATGTCGAAACGTGTGAGGCGATACCCTTTTATCCTCAATGCCTGCCCTCTTACCTGCTTCCTTGACTGCATTGTATAGTGCAATATGACTCATAAAATCGCCTTGATACGTTAAAAAATAGGCATCTGATTTAACTATCTTATCTTTGAAATACTGCTTTTTTAGTCGTTCATATCGAATTAAAATCTTTTTCAAGGTAGGACTAATAAAAACAATCCTTTCCTTATTACCTTTTCCATTTACGAGAATCGTTGTTTCTTTTACATTGATTGAAAGCAGTCCTCTGATTTCCATTGCTCGCAAACCACAATCTGCCATCATCGCAATTAACGCTTTGTTACGTGCTTCTAAATAAGTTTTGTAACTGAAAGCATCAATCATCTTCACAACCTCTTTAGGCGTAAATCCAGACAATACTTTTCGAGGAACTTTTGGCGTTTCAACCTTTTTCATCGGACTTTCTTTGATATATTCTTCTTTGACACACCAGTTAAAAAAAGCTGAAATAATTTTCATCATACTGACAATAGATTGGGCTTGTAAGCCACTTGACTGCTTCCCTCTGAAATAAACTCTTAGGTCATGGACAGTGATTGCATCCATTTCTGTAATAGCCCTTTTTTCTTTTAAATACGATTCAATTTGCTTCAATTCCTGATTTTTATTAATCATTGTCTTCTCGGTTAACCCTCTCGCCAAGCAATGGTATCTGTATTCCTCCAACAAATCGCTTAACAACAACAAAAAAACCACCTCCACTGATTAATATCTCATCAGTAAAAATGGTTTTTTAGATAGTTTTAAAAGAAAATAACAATAGCAAATGAAGGATTAAGCCAATCAAATTAATTTATTTTTAACTTGATGAAAAAAGCAAGAAACCCAAATGCCAAAACGCTTCAAAATCGCATAGATTCAGCATTTACAGGCTTACTTCTTCTTCGTGCTCTTTTCACTAGCTTTATTCATTTGTGTCATCATTTGATTAATTTTCTTTTGTGACGGTTTTTGTCCCATTTGCATCATCATCATTCGTAACATATCTTCATTAATTGGCGGGTTATCTTTCAAATATTTCATCATATATTGACGTGCAATGAAAAATCCAAGGGCCACACCACCTGCTAGCGCGACGATGATTAAAATAATTCCTAATGTCAAATTCATCCGCTATTACCTCCTTCACTTCCGTAATTCGAGTGTACTCCACCATGATGGATTATACAGCATAGCAGTGGTAGATGGCAATGCTCCTACACAAAATATTCCTTTCATGAAATAATGGCCACAATAATTATTCTTCTAGGCATCCAAAAATGGAGAGGATGATGGTTATGAGTGAACAGCTTCTCCAGCAAATTTTGATTGAATTGAAGGACATAAAAACGGACCAGCAGGGATTTAAAACTGAACAGCAGAGCATGAAATTTCAAATTAATGAAAATACGCTGTTGACACGCGCAATCTTTGACAGACAGTAAGAAACCGATGCTAAACTAGAAAGCCTAACAATGGACGTCCACAAACTACATGGCGAGGTTGCAGAAATAAAAGATAACCTTGATTTCACTTATCAAAAAACGACCCGAAATGAATTGGAAATCTACAAGGTAAAAAAAATACCAACATGCATGTTCATGAATAAAGAAAGAGCCACATAAAAGAGACCCGCTAAACCGACAGCAGATCCCTTTTACATGGCTCTGTTTATATTCCTAAAAACACATTTTCTTCTCTCATTCTTAGATGGTTATATTTAACTGGCTTCAGCCATCCCCACTCCCCATGACCGTCCATCACGGCGAAGAAACGATCATCTGAGCCCGATAAGGCAACGAACAAATCGAGGTCCAACATACGAGACCCATCGCAATACACATTCAATGAATAAGACGAGCGCGAAATTCGAATAGACCCTTTTACAGGATGAGTCAGCCTATATTCTCCATCGCGGCACTCAATCGATGTGAAGGATTTTCCCAGGTTTGTCATAATCGCATCATTAATTAGCTCTTCTTCGAGCCTGTCACATAAATAATCAACTTCTCGCATACAATCGTTCTGTTGCCCGTCTTCTTTCAACAGGTCATACAATAGCCGTTCACGTCCAATGACGAATGGCTGGTACATTTCCTTCACTTTATAAATTCCATATGATCGCAAGTTCGCCACCCCCTATTACTAAGGTACAGTGTTTAAAATGAAAAGGCTGTCATATTGCGGAATAGAACAACACTATTATTGTCGGAAAAGATAGATAAGTCAAAATGATATAAAAAACGTTCCATTAGCCATAAAACCATAGGCTGATGGAACGTTTTTATTAAATCAATTACGCCTTGGCGTAATTGCGTCCAAATTTTGAATTGCGCTCGCGTGCCCGCAGGATGCGGGTATGCAACCGTTGCCGCAGGACGCGGCGAATTTAGGTTGCCTTCCCGCTCCCCTCAAAATTTGTGACATCCTCCGGAGGACTAAGTTACTTCAGCAATGTTATTCTGCTGAAGTAACTTAGTTATTAAATAATGACTTTACTTTTGCAATGACATTTTCTTCTGTGAAGCCGAATTCTTTGATGACTGTGTCGCCAGGCGCACTTGCACCAAATGTATCAATCGCGATGATTGCACCTTCGTCGCCGACATATTTATGCCAGCCTAATGAGACTGCCATTTCAATAGCTAGACGTTTTTTCACAGTTTTTGGCAAGACGCTTTGTTTATAAGCTTCGTCTTGTTTTTCGAATAAATCCCAAGAAGGCATGGAGACAACTGCTACGTCAATTCCTTCTGCCAATAGTTGTGCTTGTGCAGAAACAGCTAGGCTTACTTCAGAACCCGTTGCGATCAAGATAGCATCCGCTTGTTCTTTCGTTGCCGGTGAAACGGTATAAGCACCTTTTTTAACGCCTTCCATTGCTAGTTCACCAGATTTCGCTAATGTCGGCAAGTTTTGACGAGAAAGAACGAGTGCTGTTGGTGTACTTGCTGATGATACAGCAATATTCCATGCAGCAGCTGTTTCGTTAGCATCCGCTGGACGAATGACCGATAGACCTGGCATTGCACGAAGAGATGCTAAGTGCTCAACTGGTTCGTGTGTCGGGCCATCTTCTCCAACTGCTACACTATCGTGTGTGAACACGTATGTGACGGGAACACCCATAAGTGCTGACAATCTAATTGCTGGACGCACGTAGTCACTGAATACGAAGAACGTACCACCGAATACATGCAAACCACCGTGAAGAGCCATGCCGTTTAATGCTGTACCCATTGCAAATTCGCGTACACCGAACCAGATGTTACGGCCAGAGTAGTCCGTTGGAAGGAAATCGCCCGCGCCATTGATCGTTGTTTTATTTGAACCGGCTAGGTCTGCACTTCCTCCAAATAATGACGGTACCATTTGCGCGATTGCATTGATCGCTTCACCAGACGCAGAACGTGTTGCATGTGATGAACCTACTTCATATGTTGGTAAAGATTTTTCGAAGCCTTCTGGCAGTTTACGATCAATCGCGTCTTTTAACTGCTGAGCAAGCTCTGCATGTTCAGACT
Source organism: Sporosarcina sp. YIM B06819 (assembly GCF_033485175.1). Lineage (NCBI taxonomy): Bacteria > Bacillati > Bacillota > Bacilli > Caryophanales > Caryophanaceae > Sporosarcina > Sporosarcina sp. YIM B06819. The sequence continues at coordinate 44,676 of NZ_JAWLIQ010000007.1, forward strand.
CGTATTGTGTGAACAGTTCAGTCCATTGTTGTTCTTTTTGCACGCCCAATGTTTCAGCTGCTTGCTGGAATGTCTCGTAGACACCTTCTGGAACGTGGAAATCTTCTTCAAATGTCCATTTGTAGTTTTCTTTTGTCAATTTGGATTCTTCTGCACCAAGTGGCATACCATGTGCGTCTGATTTTCCTGCTCTGTTCGGTGAACCGAAGCCAATAACCGTTTTCACTTCGATAATTGTTGGACCACCTGTATTACCTTTTGCAACTTCAATCGCTTGTGAAACTTCATCGACATCGTTACCATCTGCTACACGGATGTAATTCCAGCCGTATGACTCGAAACGCTTACGTGTATTTTCAGAGAAGGACATGTCTAAATCGCCATCAAGTGAAATATCATTACTATCGTATAGGACGATTAATTTATCTAACTGTAAGTGTCCTGCAAGAGAAATTGCCTCTGCTGCGACACCTTCCATTAAATCACCATCTCCACAAAGTGCATATGTGAAGTGGTCAACAACGTCAAAATTAGGTTTATTATATGTAGCAGCAAGATGTTTTTCTGCCATCGCCACACCGACTGCCATTCCAATTCCTTGACCAAGTGGTCCTGTTGTAGCTTCGACGCCGACTGTATGGCGGTATTCTGGGTGACCTGGTGTTAAAGATCCCCATTGTCTAAAGTTTTTTAGCTCTTCCATCGGGAGACCATAACCACCAAGGTGAAGCAGGCTATAGAGAAGCGCTGAACCATGTCCCGCAGAGAGGATAAAGCGATCGCGGTTAAACCACTGTGGATTTGAAGGGTTATGATGCATATGTTTTGTCCAGAGAGTGTAGGCCATTGGTGCTGCGCCCATTGGCAATCCTGGGTGTCCTGAATTCGCTTTTTCAATTGCATCGATAGATAGTGTACGTATCGTGTTAATAGCTAACTGATCAATCTGTTGAGTCATTGTATACTTCCTCTCCCCTAAAAACTAATTTTCTACAACTCCTAGTTTAGACAATTTGCGCAATGAATGCAAAGGTCAGTTTAAAAATTTACTATTGCGGGCTTGTTTCACCTTTTCAGGTGTCACATCATTGCCATCCGGATCGATCACTTTAACATGTTCGATTGTACCGCGCATTGACGACCTGAATGTCTCAAGGTACTCTTTACGTAATAACGTTTGTTCTTTAGCCTCTTCCAGTGTTAGACCTGTTGTTTTTGATTTTTTCGACAGCTCATTAATACGTGTAATTTTCTCTGCTGATAGCATGCTTTTGCCTCCATTTTGTTTCGTGAATACATAAAACGTATACAAAATGAGCAGAAAGTGCAACCAATCAGCCTTCCTGCTCCAGTTCATATTCTTTAAATCGACGATGTACGGTCGCTTTGCTAATATCATGTCCCAGTCCATTTAACACGCCTGTTATTTCAGCATACGTCAAACCTTTCACACGGAGTGCAACGATCTCATGCGTAGGCACTTCAATGCGTTCGCGCCCTTCTACATTTCCTCTATTTTTCAAGTTATGTTCTGGACGGTAGCCTTCTCGTACCGCACGTTTCATGCCTCGTCGTATTTTAGCATTATGTAGTTTGCGTTGATATTCTTCGACAATCGATAAAATTTCTAGCAACATTGTATCCATTTCGTTGAGTGCAATTGGCCCACTATCGTTCCGAGAATATATCGCCGTATTTGTTTTCGCCAATAAATGCAGTACGGCCATCCGCGCATTGCCACGTCCTAGCCTCGTCTCATCTTGGATCAACACCGCATCGACTTCTTCATCACGGATGAAATCGAGCAGACTTAGCAACCCTTCCCGGTCAATGTCAAAACCACTATGCTTGTCCTTAAAAACTTTTATAGCCTCAAGACCAAGTTCAGCCGCCAACTCAACAAGCTCTTCTTCCTGCCTAACAAGAGACATTTCCTGTGCATCCTTCTCCGTGCTTACCCGGCAATAAATTACACAGTTCTTTTGACGTCCATTCACCGATTATCACCTGCAAGTTGTATTATTTTTTGGTTTTCTACCGTTGGTTTAGTAGGTAGTAATAAATCTTCCCCCGTTTTTATTGTAGCAGTTTCAAGATCATTCAGCCTCATTACTTCTTTCATCCACTGTTCTTTCGACATATCTTCTGCATGATGAAGAGCAAGACCCCAAAGTGTATCGCCTTCCATAATGGTGATTTCCGTCATATGCTGCGCCTTACTCGATTTTGTGATACCTATAATTGAAAATCCCATACATAAAATGATTAGTAGTAAAATATAACTGTTATTTTTAATAAAACTCATGATTATCCCCCTCTAGAATGTTTGTTCGGAATACTTGTTCTTAGTATAAAAAAGAAAAAAACAAATGTCAACAGTTTTTTAGAACCTGTGTTTGCCATCTGTTCGCAACGATGATATACTAATCTTATTAAATTAGCCCGACTTTCAGTAGTCAGTAGAATTCTAGTTAAGAGGTGAATGGATTGAAAAAAATTTCGAAGAGACAAGAAGACATTTTGGCTTTTATCAAAGAAGAAGTAAAGAAAAAAGGCTATCCGCCATCCGTACGAGAAATTGGTGAAGCAGTCGGTCTTGCATCGAGTTCGACTGTACATGGCCATCTTGCCCGATTGGAAAGCAAAGGTTTCATCAGACGTGACCCAACGAAACCAAGAGCTATCGAAGTGCTTGATCCAGAAGGACTGGAAGCGATGAAACCAGGCGTCATTAATGTTCCTTTGGTTGGCAAAGTAACAGCAGGCTTACCGATTACGGCGATTGAAAATATCGAGGAGTACTTCCCGTTACCAGAATCATTCGGGACCAATGAGGACAATCTTTTCATGCTTGAAATTGTCGGCAATAGTATGATCGAAGCCGGCATCCTAAACGGCGACCATGTTATCGTCAAGCAACAGCAAACAGCGCACAATGGAGAAATCGTTGTAGCAATGACCGAAGACGATGAGGCAACGGTGAAACGTTTCTTCAAGGAGAAAGATTATTTCCGTCTACAGCCTGAAAACTCTTCAATGGATCCAATCATCGTTGACAACGTTTCAATTCTTGGTAAAGTTGTCGGTGTGTACCGCTTAATCCACTAATTCTTAAGATACAAAAGAGCTGTTCCCTTGAATGGGGAACAGCTCTTTTTATGTTGGTCAACTGGTTTGCCTGTTCACTTACAGTTTACACCTTCACCCTGACAATCCACGATGCTCACTGCTCAATTAAACCATCTTCTATTAACTTCTCGACAGAAGATAGTACCGCTGCCTTCACATGCTCATACGTCAGCCCACCTTGGACATACGCCGTGTATGGTGGTCTAATCGGGCCATCTGCTGTCAATTCGATACTGGAGCCTTGAATGAAGGTCCCTGCCGCCATGATGACGTCGTCTGTGTAGCCAGGCATATACGATGGCTCCGGCGCGTAATGCGCATTAATTGGCGAGTTGGCTTGGATTGTCCGACAGAAGGCAATCATTTGGTCCGCATTTTTAAAGGATACCGATTGAATCAAATCAGTTCTTTTTTCCGTATAATGAGGCGACGTCTTGAGTCCGAAGTCCTCAAGTAGCGCCGCTGTCAATAGCGCTCCCTTCACCGCCTGGCTGACGACATGTGGCGCAAGGAAAAAGCCTTGATACATTTCAAGTAACGTATCCAGCGAAGCCCCAGCCTCTGCTCCAAGTCCCGGTGATGTCATACGGTAAGCACATTGTTCAACCAGGTCAGCTCGACCTGCGATATAACCGCCTGTTCGCACAAGCCCGCCACCTGGATTTTTTATTAGAGAGCCTGCCATTAAATCTGCCCCGACTTCCATCGGCTCTTTATCTTCCACAAACTCTCCATAACAATTATCTACGAAAACGACAACTTCCGGATTCACAGCCTTCACTTTGCGAACCATTTCACCGATTTCATCTACCATGAACGAAGGGCGATCCGAATAACCTTTTGACCGCTGAATACCAATCATCTTCGTTTTACTATGCATACTTTTTATCACTTCATCAAAATTAACTGAACCATCTTCATTCAGATCAATATGTTTATACGAAATGCCATAATCCTGTAAGGAACCCGTGTCTTTTCCCTTACCAGATACAATGGATTCTAACGTATCATAAGGTTTTCCCGTAATATACAACAGTTCATCACCAGGGCGCAGAATGCCGAAGAGACTGATGGAAATAGCATGTGTTCCTGAAATAATTTGATTGCGCACGAGGCAATCTTCTGCTCCGAAAACATCGGCGTAGACTTGCTCCAGCACATCGCGGCCACTATCATCATAGCCATAACCCGTTGAACCCATTAGATGAAAATCACTCACCATATTTTTTCGGAAGGCAGCCAGTACTTTCCGTTGATTGTAAAATGCAATTTTTTCAACATCTTTGAAAAACGGAGCTAGCTTGTCTTCCATTGCTTCCGTTTTCTCCAGTAAAAACTCATCTAGTTCGTTCAATATCATTGTAATTCCTCATTCCGTAAAATAGTCACCCCATTATAATAGCAGTCCATCCGCTAAAGGACTAGTCATAGGATATCTGGTAGAATGCAATAAGGTATAATCAATTACGCTGCGGCAAAAATTTGTGACATCCGCCGTAGGCTAACTTCAATCAGCAGGGAGCTTGAACTCCCTGCTGATTGAAGTCGAATGGAGGAAGTGCATTGGCTTGGGATGTGTTTAGTTTCATAGGTACTGCGGCATTTGCCATTTCAGGCGCGATTGTCGCGATGGAAGAGGAATATGATATTTTCGGCGTCTATATATTGGGAATGGTCACTGCATTCGGTGGAGGAGCTGTTCGTAATCTATTAATTGGCGTTCCTGTCTCCGTTCTGTGGGATCAGCAATTTTTATTTGGAGTCGCAACTGTTTTAATCACATTGATTTTCTTTTTTTCAAAATATCTGCTGACCCATTGGACAAGATGGGGAAGCTATTTTGACGCGGTTGGTTTGGGGGCGTTTGCCATTCAAGGAGCGATGCTTGCGATTCAACTCGATATGCCACTCTATGCGGTCATGGTGGCAGCCGTTCTGACAGGAGCTGGCGGCGGTGTTATTCGTGATTTATTGGCAGGCAGAAAACCGCTCGTCTTTAAAGATGAAATCTACGCAGTTTGGGCAGCGATTGCCGGATTGCTCGTTGGACTTGGCGTTTTCACTGGCGATTGGGCATTGTATTTGTTACTTGTCTTAACAGCGGGCGCACGTATTTTATCGCTCGTCTTCCACTGGAAATTACCACTGCGAAAAATTCACGCATGATAAAAGCGGAACAGGGCTTGTCCAGCCTGTTCCGCTTTTCATTGTCATTCTTCTTCTTTCAAAATCACTGGTTTCGCTGGGACATAAGTAGAGATCGCATGCTTGTAAATCAGTTGCTGTTTGCCCTCTGATTCAAGTAAGACAGTATAATTGTCATACGATTTAATAAGTCCTTTCAATTGAAATCCATTGAGTAAAAATACCGTTACAAATGTGTTATTCTTTCGTAACGCATTCAAAAAAGTTTCTTGCATGTTCCCTTGTGCCATACGCGGAATCCTCCTGTTGGTGTGCTTATATTTCTCCTACTCCCTTACCTTATTCGCTTTTCACACTCAAAATCCTGCATAATTCTTAAAATTCCCTTAACAATTTCTACGCTCCCCAATTGCGCGTCAAACCAATTCACTTCCAACTTGTTGCGGAAGTAGGTCATTTGCCGTTTTGCATAATTACGTGTATTTTTCTTGATCAATTCAACGGCCTCATCCAGCAATAGCTTTCCTTCAATCGTTTGATGCAGTTCTTTATAGCCAATTGCTTGAACAGATTGCATCCCTTGAATACCAGCGTCCCATAAGGTCCTCGCTTCATCCAATAAACCCCTGTCCATCATGATGTCCACGCGTCGATCAATTCGTTCATACAGCACGTCACGCTCCATCTCAAGTCCAATAATTAGATGATTGTAAAGAGCTGCATGGCCCGCATTTTCTTCGTGATCACCTTTTGTTTTACCTGTCACTTCAATAATTTCAAGCGCCCGGACAAGTCGGCGATGATTATTAGGGTGAATCTTTTCAGCACCTGCTGGATCGATGGACAACAGTTTGGCATACAGCGCTTCAGCCCCCTGTTCCACCAATTCACGCTCCAATCGTTCCCTTACTGCAAGATCCGCCGCCTCTTCTGTAAAACGGAAATCATACAGCACGGATTGTACGTACAGGCCCGTTCCCCCTGCAATAATCGGTGTCTTGCCACGATCTTGAATATCTTTAATCCAATGGCGTACTGCCGTTTGGTATTCAGCAACAGAAAAAGATTCGTTCGGTTCTTTGACATCAAATAAATGATGCGGGACACCATCCATTTCTTCGGCAGTAATTTTTGCCGTCCCAATATCAAGCTCTTTATACACTTGCATCGCATCGCCATTAATGACTTCTCCACCAATGGCTTTAGCAAGCGCCACACTTAAAGCCGTTTTCCCAGACGCAGTAGGTCCGACGATAGCAATCACTTCTGGCATTTTATTCATCGCTTCTCCATCCAATTATAAATAGAATCAAAGACGTGCTGACGGTTGTTTTCGTTGAGCATTTCATGTCTGCACCCTTCAAATAACATAACTGTCACATCTTTAATCCCCGCACGATCATAATGCTGGGCCGCATCCCAAACCCCTTTTCCATAATTTCCAACAGGGTCTTCAATCCCTGAGAACAGTAGGATAGGCAAGGTTTGTGGGATATTGCTAATTTCATCCGCAGCGTGAACTTTCCCCAACCCTTCAAACAAATCCGCAAAAAGTCGTGTTGTCGATACAAAACCGCAGGCCGGATCAGCAAGGTATTTGGCGACAGCTTCCGGATTACTTGCTAACCAGTCAAATGGTGTTTTAGGGTTTTGCACGGCTTTATTAAATCCACCAAAAAGCAACTTATTAAGAAAATGATCCGGTTGATCAAAACCATTTTTCTTGCCTTGTAAATAGGCTACTGCCTGGCCTGCTAGGCGACTAACACCCGGATCCCCGCCTGTCCCAGAAAGCACCGCCAAATCCACTTCTTGGCCATGTAATTGGATATATCTCCGCGCCACGAACGATCCCATACTGTGACCAAATAAAATGAAGCGCTTAGCTGGATACTGCACACGTAAAGCCGTCACAATCTCATAGACGTCTTGCACAACACGCTCAAAGCCATCTGTATCAGCAAAATGTCCTTGCTTTCCGTTCAATTCGGCTGTCTTGCCGTGGCCTCGGTGATCATGCCCCGAGACGATATAGCCTTGTCCCGCAAGATAATGTGCAAATTCCTCGTACCTACCGATATGTTCAGCCATACCATGAAGCAAATGAATATGCCCTTTCGGCTCACCATCTGGTTGTAAAATGAACGTATGGACTAAAAAGCCATCTGTCATGTCCATTGTCAAATCCTTCATCATCATCCACCATCCTTTCATTTTTTACATCACGCGTTTGAACATCTTCTCGATTTCATATGTGGTGAAATGAATGAGTACAGGTCGGCCATGCGGACAGGTAAAAGGATTTTCGGATTCGGCTAAATCATGCAGTAACCTTTCCATATCTGCTATTGTCAAATGATGATTGGCCTTGATAGACTTTTTACAACTCATCATAATAGCTGCTTCCTCACGTAGCTTGCCAATATCCACCCGTCGCTTTTCCAACACTTGTTCAATCAGTTCTTCGATAATCTCTGTCTCTTGTCCTTCTGGAAACCAAGATGGATATTCTTTTACTGCATAAGAGGACGGTCCAAATTCCTCTAAGAAAATGCCGACATCTTGTAGCAAGGTCTTATTTTCCTCAATTTTCGTCTTGTCGTTTGATGAATAATGAAACATTAGTGGTAGCAATAACAGTTGACGTTCCGCGTTATCTGGGTTCGCCAATTTATCTCTGAAAAACTCATATTTTATACGTTCTTGTGCAGCATGTTGGTCAATCATAAAAAAGCCATCTTCATTTTGTGCAACAATGTACGTACCATGCACTTGTCCAACCGGAACGAGGGACGGAAAGGTTTTTTCCGGTTCGCTTGGAATCGACGCCTGTTCTCTTGGACTTGGCGGATTTTCTGGGGCAATTGGCGCTTCATTGACCGTCCATGGTTGTTGTTCACTGACAACGACTCCAGCTGGCTCATAGGGCTGTTGAACGGGGGCCGCCTCGCTAACTGGTGGTCTTTCTGACACTGGAGATGATTTGACAGTGTTGAATGACTCCCAAATGTTCACTTGCTCGGATTGGATTTTCTTAACAGGTTCTTTTTTAATCGCATCTGGCACAATAATACTTTTCTTAATGGCTGCACGTATCGCTTCTTTAATTAGCGTCAACAGCTCACCCTCCTTACTCATACGAATATGCTGTTTGGAAGGGTGAACATTGACATCTGTTAAAAAGGGATCACCTTCGACGTTAATAACGGCGACTGGCGAACGTCCGATTGGCAGATAGGTGTGAAACGCATCTTGCACAGTATGATTTACCGCATTACTCTTTACCCATCTACCATTTACGATTAACGTCATATAATTTTTCGATGCACGGGTCATTTCAGGTAATGTGACATAGCCTTGCACGCTGTAATCTGCATTGGCGCCCGAAAAAGGCACCATCTTCTTGGCAACTGCAATGCCATATATATCTGATAACACACGACGCTGGTCGCCGCTTCCAGAAGTTTGAAGCAACGTCTGGCTATGATGCGACAGTTTGAAGGCAATAGTTGGATGACTGAGCGCAAGCCTGTTAACCAGGTCAATGGTATGGCCCAACTCCGTTTGAATTGTTTTCATATATTTTAAACGGGCTGGTGTATTGAAAAATAGTTGGGATACCGTCATGTCTGTTCCTTTACGAAATGCCGCATTTTCATGCTTAATCAGACGACCACCATCAATATGGACTTCCGTACCCGAAGTTTCCCCATCTGACGTCCACAAGCTGATTTTGGACACAGAGGCAATACTGGCAAGCGCCTCTCCGCGGAAGCCTAGTGTTCGGATGCGAAACAAATCATGTTCATTGGTAATTTTGCTAGTGGCATGGCGCTCAAACGCTTGGACAGCATCCTGGCGTGTCATCCCCTTACCATTGTCCGTAACGCGAATTGACGTCAAGCCCGCTTCTTCCAGCGCAATTTCAATAACGGTGCTCTCTGCATCAATGGCGTTCTCAACGAGTTCTTTAACAATGGAGGCTGGACGTTCAACGACTTCACCCGCAGCAATTTTATTCGATAACGTATCGTCCATCACTTTGATGATGTCCATTCGCCTCACCCTTTCTTCGCACTAAGCTTTTCTTTCATTTCATAGACGTATTGGAATGCTTGAAGTGGCGTCATGTTTAGGACATCATAACTAGCTAAGTCTGCTAATACTTGCTGTTCCACTGTTGATAAAACGTCCGGTTCTTCTTTTGGCAAATCGAAGAATGTTAACTGCTGTGGCTCTTCTTCATGCGTGACCAATTTGTCTGTACTTTCAAATGCAGCTAGTAAATTTTTGGCCCGTTCTAGGAGTGGTGCTGGAAGACCTGCGAGCTCTGCCACGTAAATCCCGTAACTTTTATCAGCCGGTCCTGCCATGACTTTATGGAGAAATACTACTTTGCCGTCTTGCTCCATCGCAGCCACATGGACATTTTCCAATCTCGAAAGTTCTTCATCCAAATTAGTCAATTCATGATAATGCGTGGAGAATAGCGTATTGGCCCCGATTTCATGATGAATATATTCCATCATGGCCTGCGCAAGTGCCATGCCGTCATACGTTGAAGTTCCCCGCCCGATTTCATCGAACAATAATAGGCTTTTCGCCGTTGCATTGGCGATGGCATGCTGCGACTCCATCATTTCCATCATGAAAGTACTTTGACCGGAAGCGAGGTCATCTGCCGCCCCAATACGTGTAAAGATTTGATCGGTGACGGGCAGGTGAGCATGCTCACAAGGAACGTAACAGCCGATTTGTGCCATGACAATTGTCAGCGCTACTTGTCGCATATACGTACTTTTCCCGGACATATTAGGTCCCGTAATGAGTAGCATATTGGCTTGCTCCGCCAATTTACAACTATTCGGTACATAGAGCGAATGATCCATCATTTTTTCAACGACAGGATGACGTCCATTTTTAATTTCCAAAGCGATGCCTTCGTGAAATACGGGCTTAACATAGTTGCGTTTTTCCGATACCGCCGCGAATGAAAGAAGAACATCTAATTCGCTCAAAACACTTGCGAGATGCTGGATTTTTCGAATATGCGTTTTCATGTCATCTCGAACGATACTGAACAGACGATATTCAAGCTCCTGCCCTTCCGCTTCCGCATTCAGAATCAGGTCTTCCTTGTCTTTCAACTCCGGTGTTATGTAACGTTCTGCATTGGCAAGCGTTTGCTTACGTTCATAGCGATCCAAATCAGCAAGGTGAATATTAGATTTTGTAATTTCAATAAAGTAGCCGAATATGCGGTTATAGCCTATTTTTAACGTTTTAATGCCTGTTCGTTCACGCTCTTCCCGCTCAAGATCTGCCAGCCATGCTTTACCATTCTTTGAAGCATCTCGGTATTGGTCCAGTTTTGCGTCATAACCATCCTTAATGACGCCGCCTTCTTTAACGGATAACGGTGGATCTTCAGCAATAGCCGCTTCAAGTGTGCCAAGCGCAGTTTCACAAGTGTCAATGCGCTGCGCAAAGTGGTTCAATAACGGCCGTCCGGCTTCTTGGAGTAATCTTTTCAATTCGGGTACACGGCGCAATGAATTGCGTAATTGTGCCAAATCTCGTCCACTTGCACTGCCCATGGAAATACGCCCAGCTAATCGCTCTAAATCATAGACTTCTTTTAAGTTCGTTTTCAGCTCATCACTCAAGAAAAACTCTTCCATTAGCTCTGTCACGGTTTCCAAGCGATTATCAATCATTGATTGATCGGCAAGTGGCTGATGAATCCACATTTTCAGCTTTCGCGCGCCCATTGCTGTCACAGTTTCATCCAACAGCCAATAAAGTGTACCTTCCTTGCTACCATTGCGAATAGATTGGACTAATTCCAGATTGCGCATGGAATTGGCGTCGATGGATAACTTCGCTTGCTTTTGGATAAATTCAAACGGTCGGATATGGTCGAGTGCTGTTTTTTGCGTCCGTTTAATATAGGAAACGAGCATACTGCACGCTTCTGTTACTACCGCTGGGATATTGCCAAATAAATCCGTTGTTTCGATGCGCTCTTCGCAATGCTCAATGGATAGCACGATACTACGTTTTGCCATGCTATCACTAAGTGCGATATGAAGCCTTTCACCGACAACGATTTCCTTCATCCCTAGTGCCTCAATTTCGGCGATTAACGACCGTTCATCCCCTTCAACACGTTCCACTTTCCCTTCCCCTGTTGCAAGATCAAGATAAGCAAGCGCATAGTGGTCACCCTCTAAGCTATCAACAGCACCTATGAAATGATTGGTATTTGCATCAATCGTTTTACCTTCCGTCATTGTGCCGGGTGTAATAATTCTAACGACTTCTCGTTTAACTATACCAACCGCCACTTTCGGATCTTCTGTCTGCTCACAAATAGCCACTTTATGCCCTTTACGTACTAGTGTTTCAATATAACCGGCTGCCGAATGATACGGCACGCCACACATCGGAATGCGCTCACGCCCCCCCGAGGCATCTCGGCTTGTTAACGTAATTTCAAGAATTTGTGATGCTTCTGTGGCATCGGTAAAAAATAGTTCATAAAAATCACCCAGCCTGAAAAATAAAAATGCATCTTCATGCTGCGCTTTCACTTGTAAATATTGCTGAATCATTGGTGTATGTGTTGTCATTTATTTACCCTCACTACAGTTACTTTTTTTATTATTATACAGTAGTCAACCGATTTCTGTTGAACAAATCCATGAAATACAAAAAACAAAAGCGCAGGGCGCCTGTATAAAGGAACGCAGTCTAAGTCCGCCACCTCCTGTGGCAACGACTGCATGACCTACTTCTTGTAGGCCCGCGACAGGCATAAGACGGATTGGCTAAGAGGCGGTTTTTGCCTCGTAGCCAATATGGCTATCAGGGAACGCAGTCTAAGAACGCCGCGTCCTGCGGCAACAAGGAAGGATGCAGTTCAATCCTTCCCCACTGCGTAACTCACCTCCTGTGAGCCTCCGAGCATCTGGCGCCCGGAGCCTAGACGAGAAAAAAAGCCGGTAGAATTTGCCGGCTCTCAAAATGATGGTGCATCTTTTCCTCTCGGATGATCATGACCAGGACCTGGCCTGCCTTCATGCCTAGCCTCTTCTCTGTTCTCGTGTCGATTACCATGATTGTGACTATGCTCGTGTTCATGGTTATGTGATGACGATTCATCACGATATGGCCATTCTTCTTCAAAATTATGTTCATGGACCAGGACGCAAATTTTTGTTTCACCAATCACATCCACAATCAGTTCACGTTCAACCGTGATAATAAATTTCTCTCCACATTCTGAAATAATCGCTTCTGTGCAATTTGGATGTTGAATAACGTTGACAATGATTTCCTCGTGTCCAGACATTGGCTCGTCACGATAATGTAAACGAATCCGTTCTTTGTACGTTACACTCTCTGTGAAAACAGACGTTTTTGAATGCTCTTGATGGGAGTACCATACGTTGACATCGAATTTTCCCGTCACTTCAACGAATTTGCCAACCTTTTTGGCCTGGTGCGTATGGTTGATAACCCAGCAACCTAGTATACTCGTTGGGCAATTCGGTGGCTTCAACGTTACTTTCATTTCAGTCCGCTGCTTGCCTTTAGCAATAATCGTCCTTGCCACAATCTGACGTAAATTTTTCAGCTCGACTCCTCCTCCATTCGCTTCAATCCATTCTATGCAACAAAAGCCCAGAGAGTGAAAAAAATCGGCAGGAAATTTTCCCTGCCGATTTCTTATAACTTATCGTATGTTGTATTTTTGATGTAAGAGCCTGTTTCTCCTCGCGTTACATCGCCACCAGTTGATCGCATAATTTCATCCGTCACGCCGTTCGCAATAGCATTTGACACAAGTTGTAGCAAGTCATTGACATCCATTTGTGATTGTTTGAACTCCTGCACAATCGGAACTTCATCAATTTCAGTTTGAATCTTATCGATTTTACCTTCAATAATATTCATCGCTTTTTCTTTGCCATACTGTTGGAAATTGACAGCTTGCTTTTGTAATGACTTCAAGCTAGCAATATTTTCACGAATTTTCGAGTTTTCATTAATTTGCGCTTCTGCACGTTTGAAAAACTCGACTTCTTCCGTATTCGCAATCATCATGGCAATTTCATTGGCTTTTGCGACAATCTCATCTTTTGTATATAACTTCTCCATTAGTTCATCACCTTTTCCTTTTCCGCGACGCCGATAAATTCACCGTCGAGTGACCATGTTTTGGTCTCTATTATTTTAACATTCACTAGTTTTCCAATCACTGATTGTGGTGCTTTAAAATTAACCAATTTATTTTTCGCCGTGTAGCCTGCGAGCACTTCTGAATTCCTTTTACTTTCTCCCTCAACAAGCACTTCAACAATTTGTCCTTTATACAGCTTCATCGCCTCTGCGGACCCATCATTTACAAGCTTATTCAGTCGCTGTAATCGCTCTTTTTTCACCTCTGCCGGCACGTTGTCCACCATATTAGCAGCTGGTGTACCTTCGCGTGGTGAATAAATGTACGTGTAAGCAATATCAAAGCCGACTTCTTCATACAACGACATCGTCTCTTCAAACTGCTCGTCCGTTTCATTTGGGAAGCCTACAATAATATCCGTCGTTAACGTCACACTCGGTATGGCCGCTTTTATTTTACGGACAAGTTCAAGATAATGCTCACGCGTATACTTTCTAGACATGATTTTCAAAATATCACTGGAACCCGATTGTACAGGTAGATGAATATGATCGACTAGATTGCCGCCTTTGGCAAGTACTTCAATCAGATGGTCATCAAAGTCGCGCGGATGACTCGTTGTAAAACGGATTCTCGCAATATCAATTTTCCGCAAATCATCCATCAAATTACCAAAACGGTAGTCAACATCCTCGAAATCCTTGCCGTACGCATTGACGTTTTGGCCCAGCACCGTAATTTCACGGTAGCCTTGTGCCGCTAATTGACGTACTTCCTGGATAATATCTTCAGGTCGTCTACTACGTTCCTTGCCGCGCGTGTAAGGAACGATGCAATACGTGCAAAACTTATCACAGCCATACATGATATTGACCCATGCCTTAATGTTTCCATGGCGTACCTTCGGAAGGTTTTCAATGATATCCCCTTCTTTAGACCACACTTCAATAACCATTTCTTTTGATAAATAAGCTTCATGTAAGATATGGGGCAACCTATGAATATTATGTGTACCAAAAATCATATCCACTTGATCGTAGGTCTTTAAAATTTTATTGACAACGGATTCTTCTTGCGACATACAACCGCATACCCCAATAAGCACGTCAGGATTTCGCCGCTTAAGTGATTTCAGATGCCCTAACTCTCCGAATACTTTGTTCTCTGCATTTTCACGAATCGCACATGTGTTGAGTAAAATAACGTTGGCATCTTCGACTGTATCAGTCAGTTCATAACCTAGACCTGTAAATATTCCCGCCATTACTTCTGTGTCGTGTTCGTTCATCTGACAGCCGTATGTACGTATATAAAATTTCCTACCGATTCCCATATCGCGAAAGCGTTCATCAATATGGAAGTCATCATGATAAGTGATTTCTTCCTTACCACGTTTTTTCGCATCCTTCAATGAAGGCGGTGTATAGACTGTTTGAAAATATTGACTATAATCCTTTTCTACTGCTTCTGTCGATTTCACAAGCCCCGCCTGTAAACGCTGTTCCTCATTCATAAAAAAGTCCCCTTCCCTACGATTTCCTTAGGAATATCAATCGCGCCTCAGCGTGATTGCGTCCGGATTTTTTTCGAGCATGTGGCCAGCACGGAGGAAGGATTGAACTACATCCTTCCTCCGTGCTGGTCATGCAGTCGTTGCGAATCGAACAGTGAAGGGTTCGATTTGCCTTAATTTCTGCGTTCTTTGCAGAAATTAAGGCACGTTCTAGACGTCGCGCACTTAGACTGCCTTCCTAAGCTCCTCTAAAAATCCGTGACATCCACTGGAGGCTTTATCTGGATTCAGTCGGGGTTTCTGTAGCCGACGCTTCGCTTTCAGTACAAATACATTTGCTGAATCCAGATAAACATATGCTTCTATTATACTGAATTGCAGAGCGGCTTTACAAGTTGTGGCCGCTTTGTCGGTTGTTTGTCACAGTTGCAACTTTTTTTAATCATAAAAGACCGTGGAAGGTAACATCCTCCACGGTCTTGATTCTTCATATTTACATCACTGACGTATCCGTTTTTCAACAAGTAACTTCAATGCTGTTCGTCCCTCGCCGTTAATCTCAATATCGGTAAAAGCGGGTGCGCATATAAGGTCTGAGCCGCTTGGAGCGACGAATCCTCGCGCAATTGCAACTGCCTTCACTGCCTGATTTAATGCACCTGCACCTACTGCTTGCATTTCAGCGTAGCCCTGGTCCCGTATTACTGCGACGAGTGCACCTGCTACCGAGTTCGGATTCGAGCGAGATGATACTTTCAATGGATTCACCATTATTCCTCCTTATTTTCCGATGTCTATGGAATGGATTTCTCCATAAACCATCCTATGAACCGGAGGCAATGTTTAGACGCGAATCATCCTTTGAGCGGACGATCGTCATTAATGCTGATCCGCTCGACTTTTAACGCTTTTCCTGTTTGATTGTCCAATTCGACAAAAAGACCGTTCAACTGCGTACGTCCATTTTTAGGCACTTCGAAACGAACGGGTAAATTGGTACGGAAACGGTAGATGACATCTTCTTTTTTCATCCCTAGTATTTCATCGTAAGGGCCTGTCATGCCCGCATCCGTTAAATAGGCAGTTCCTCCCGGTAAGATGCGGTCATCCGCGGTCTGAACGTGTGTATGCGTTCCTACAACGACAGAAGCCTTACCGTCAAGATGCCAGCCCATTGCAACTTTCTCACTCGTCGCTTCTGCATGGAAATCGACAAAAATTAGCGGAGAAATTTCTTTCGCCTCTGCCACTAGCTCATCGGCCTTTTCAAACGGATCGCCATGTGGCGGTAAAAATGTCCGCCCATGTAAATTAATAATGGATAACGTCACGCCGTTGCGTGAAATCGTCGTCATCCCTCTACCCGGTGCTTCATCCGAAAAGTTTGCTGGGCGAATGAGGTAATCCGTTTCATCAATAAAATCGTAAATTTCTTTCTGATCCCACGTATGGTTGCCCATTGTTACAACATCCACGCCAGCGCGCAATAGATCGTCAAAAATCGCCTTAGTAATGCCTCTACCTGATGCTGCATTTTCTCCGTTGGCAATGATGACATCGGGGCTATACTTGCGTTTTAGTCTTGGTAAATAGTCAAATAACATATCCCGTCCTGGTGAACCTACAATGTCGCCGATGAATAATACTTTCATTTCATAATCTCTCCCAATCAATTACGCCTTGGCGTAATTGTGTCCAGATTTTTTCGAGCTTTCTCTAAAAACTTTCTAGAAAATCTGTGACATCCGCCGGAGGCTTTATCTTCGTTTAGCAGGGGTGCGAACATCCACTAAACGAGAAAATAATATATATTTCTCCGCCTCTAATAGGAGCGGAGATTCTTTGCTAAATGAAGATAAAAAGAGGCTTCCGGACCTAAGTTCACGGAAGCCCCCCTCTTCATTATTTCGCGTATTCGACCGCCCGTGTTTCACGGATGACCGTTACTTTAATATGTCCTGGATAATCGAGTTCTTCTTCAATTCGCTTACGGATATCTCTCGCTAGACGATGCGCTGTAATATCATCGATCTGATCAGGACGAACGATAATTCGAACCTCACGACCTGCTTGGATAGCAAATGATTTTTCTACACCTTCATACGATTCTGAAATCTCTTCAAGTTTCTGCAATCTACGAATGTAATTCTCAAGCGTTTCACTACGTGCGCCTGGTCTTGCAGCTGATAATGCATCTGCCGCCGCAACTAGTACCGCAATAACCGATGTCGCTTCTGTATCCCCATGGTGGGATGCAATACTGTTAATGACAACTGGATGTTCTTTATATTTTGTTGCCAGTTCTACACCAATTTCAACGTGACTGCCCTCAACTTCATGATCAATCGCTTTTCCGATATCGTGAAGAAGACCTGCACGTCTTGCCAGTGTCACATCTTCACCAAGCTCGGCAGCTAATAGCCCAGCAAGGTAAGCAACTTCTGTTGAGTGCTTCAAAACGTTCTGACCATAACTTGTACGGAAACGCAGTCTACCTAGAATTTTAATAAGATCTGGGTGTAGATTATGGACACCAACATCAAATGATGTTTGCTCACCAGTCTCGCGGATAAGCTCATCCACTTCACGCCTTGACTTATCAACCATTTCTTCGATGCGCGCTGGATGAATTCGTCCATCTTGTACGAGCTTTTCCAATGCCAAACGTGCTGTTTCTCGACGTACCGGATCGAAGCCTGATAGAATAACTGCTTCTGGTGTGTCATCAATAATTAGATCGATTCCGGTCAAGGTCTCAAGCGTTCGGATATTACGTCCTTCCCGCCCAATGATGCGACCTTTCATTTCGTCATTTGGTAAGTTAACTACTGATACTGTTGTTTCAGCAACATGATCTGCTGCAAAACGTTGCAAAGCAAGGGAAAGAATTTCTCGTGATTTCTTATCCGATTCTTCTTTCGCGCGTTGTTCTGATTCTTTTGTCATAACAGCGATATCTGTAGCAAGTTCTTGCTCCACTTCATTAAGAATAAGCTTTTTCGCCTCATCTCGTGTCAGTGATGATACTCTTTCAAGTTCCGTCTGTTGCACGGCAACAAGTTCTTCCGCCTTGCGTTCCATCTGCTCGATATGCTGTTGTCTGCCGGTTAGCGTTTCTTCTTTACGCTCCAGACCTGCTTCTCTTTTGTTTAGAGCATCATCCTTGCGGTCAAGATTTTCTTCCCGTTGTAAAAGGCGGTTTTCCTGCTTTTGCAGTTCCGACCTTCGTATACGGATCTCTGATTCCGCTTCAATTCTCAGTTTGTGAGTTTCATCCTTCGCTTCTAGAAGTGCCTCTTTTTTCATAGCTTCTGCTTCACGCTTCGCCTCTTCGACGATTTGTTCCGCAGTATTTTTGGCACCAGTCACTTTTGAATCATTCACGTTCTTAATAACAAAATAGGTAACACCAGCACCGACAAGCAGACTGACCAAAACGGAGATGATAATAATTTCTAACATTTAGGTCACCTCCTCCTGTCATTCTTGTCATTTTCAGTCGACTCGTATATCCATAACCAATATACTGCCAAAATCAGTTTAAGGGTATTTAATTATACAATTCTAATTGTATCTGTGTGAAAATGACATGTCAAGGTTTCGCGAGCTATCGTTATGCATTATTAAGATAGAATAAAAGCCAACCCCCTTATTAAAGGAAGATTGGCTTTTAAATATACTTATTCTTTTTCGTCAAGAAGTAGTTCCAACTCTTCGTCTTCATCATCTTCGTCATGACCTGCGATGATATAGTTTGCA
Organism: Sporosarcina sp. YIM B06819; assembly: GCF_033485175.1. NCBI lineage: Bacteria > Bacillati > Bacillota > Bacilli > Caryophanales > Caryophanaceae > Sporosarcina > Sporosarcina sp. YIM B06819. The sequence goes on from NZ_JAWLIQ010000007.1 coordinate 63,407, forward strand.
CTTGCAAGGCCATAAGATTCACGAATTTTGTTAGCAATTTCTGCACAGACAGCAGGGTTTTCCTTCAAAAATTGTTTCGAATTCTCGCGTCCTTGTCCAAGTCGCTCTCCTTCATATGAATACCAAGATCCACTCTTCTGGACAACCTCGACTTCAACACCAAGATCGACAACTTCACCTTCTCTAGAAATTCCTTCTCCATACATAATATCCACTTCTGCTGTACGGAACGGTGGTGCTACTTTATTTTTCACAACCTTAATACGTGTCTTGTTCCCAACAATATCATTGCCTTGTTTAATCGCTTCACCCCGTCGTACATCTATTCGTACGGATGAATAGAATTTAAGTGCACGTCCACCAGGTGTGACTTCAGGACTTCCAAACATGACACCAACTTTTTCACGGATCTGGTTAATGAATACTGCTAGTGTATTGGACTTGTTAATAGCTCCAGAAAGTTTACGTAAGGCCTGCGACATAAGACGAGCTTGCAACCCAACGTGTGAGTCACCCATCTCCCCTTCAATTTCCGCTTTTGGCACAAGTGCTGCAACGGAGTCGACAACAATAATATCAACAGCACCACTTCGAACAAGTGCCTCAGCAATTTCAAGCGCTTGTTCACCCGTATCTGGTTGGGAAAGAAGTAATTCATCAATATTTACTCCTAATTTACTCGCATAGATTGGATCGAGGGCATGCTCTGCATCGATAAATGCTGCTGTTCCACCATTTGCTTGTACTTCTGCAATCGCATGAAGGGATACAGTCGTTTTACCAGAACTTTCAGGTCCATAAATTTCGATAACACGTCCGCGTGGATAACCACCTACACCGAGTGCAGCATCGAGTGCAAGAGACCCCGATGAAGATGTTGAAATTTCTAGGTTAGTCTTTTCACCTAGTTTCATAACAGACCCTTTACCGAATTGTTTTTCAATTTGCTTTAATGCCATGTCTAAAGCGGCTTTACGATCACTCAAATTATTTCCTCCCTCAGGATAATGTTCTATTTTTTAGTATCTAGTAGATGCCCATCGCTTTTCTTACTGTCTCTACTATACTCCGTTATCCTAAAATATTCAACTAGAAAGCGAACATTTATTCGAAAACTTTTATGAATCTACGTTTTAATTGAGAATAAGGAGGATATTTGATTTTTAATTGAGAATAGTGGCCAAACTTTAAATTCGGCCTTCTTTTTCACTGAGATACTGAACGAGATAATAGAGCGCAAATCTTGCAGCCCTTAGACGATTTGCGTTTCTTGATCCTGACAAGAATAACTTATAAGTTTTAGGTTCTTCATCTTTAAAGCTGATTCCAATCCAAACCGTACCAACAGGCTCACCGTCGTGAGGAGATGGGCCGGCTGCGCCCGTAAGACCTATTCCGATGTCTGTACCAAATTTACGCTTGACGCAAACTGCTAGCGCAGCTGCACATTCTTCACTAACAACACCGAATTCGTCAAGTAAAGCACTATCTAGATCAAGCTGAGTAACTTTCATCTGCTCATTATAGACCACAACGCCACCTGCAAGTGACGAACCAATGCCCGGCTCACTCGCCAGTTCCGCCATGAACAAGCCGGCCGTCAAACTTTCCGCGGCCGCAATGGTCCAACCATTGCAAATAAGTTGCTCCGCAGCTTTGGAGGATAATGAATCGTCATCGATTCCGAAAATAAATTCGCCAACAATTGCTCGAATTTCTTTCTCCACTGGTGCAATAAGCTCAAGTGCTTCATCAGCCGACTGTGCTTTTGCTGTCAGGCGTAATGTCACTGCATCTGCTGTCGCCAATGGCGCCACTGTCGGATTCGTCTGTTTCTCCAAAATAGCTTGGATACGGTATTCTAGCTCTGCCTCCCCAATGCCATAAAATTTCAAAACACGCGAAGTGATGACTTCCTTATTCCCCGTTGCACCTAACAAGTAGGGAATCGCTTCATCCGTAAACATCGGCTCCATTTCATGTGGTGGACCCGGGAGTAGAATATAGCGAATACCTTCTTTTTCTACAGCCATTCCAGGTGCCATCCCTTTACTGTTCGGTAATACATGAGCACCTTTAAAAACAAGGGCTTGCTTCTTATTATTGTCTGTCATAACACGCCCACTACGCTCAAAATACTGTTCAATATAACGAAGAGCCTCGTCATCGCTAACTAGCGTTGTACCGATATGCTTAACAATCGTTTCTTTTGTCATATCATCTTTCGTAGGTCCAAGCCCACCCGTAAAAATCAAAACATCCGCACGTTGTCTAGCGATGGTGATGACTTCATCCAACCTGGTTGGATTGTCCCCCACAACCGTTTGATAATAAACGTCGATGCCAATTTCTGCAAGTTTAGATGAAATGAATGTAGCATTCGTATTGGTAATTTGACCGAGCAATAACTCTGATCCAACTGCAATAATTTCAGCTTTCATGAATACACATCCCCTTACATCGATTCAAGCAACACGCGTCTGTTTTTATAGAAATAATCGACACCTGACCAAATTGTAAAAATAAGCGCAATGTAAAGCATAATCATGCCAAAGGGCACACCGATTGATTCAAAAAAGATATTATTCAATAATAGTGATACAATCGCTAGTATTTGTGCAGTTGTTTTAATTTTACCAAGCTGATTTGCCGCTACAACTTCTCCACCGCCAGCTAAGATCATTCGCAATCCTGTCACGGCAAATTCACGGCTAATAATAATAATGACAATCCATGAAGGCACCGTTCCCAGTTCAACAAGAATAATAAATGCTGCCGAAACTAATAATTTATCGGCAAGCGGATCCAAAAATTTCCCCATATTCGTGACGAGTCCATTTTTCCTTGCGATATAACCATCGAGCCAATCTGTAATCGAAGCAACAATAAAAATAAGTCCACCAATTAAATGGCCTGTCTTCATTTCAGTACCCGCAATCGTCACAGTGCCAAAACCGAAATTCACGAGCATGAAAATCATGAAAACGGGGATAAGTAAAACACGTGATACCGTGATTTTGTTTGGTAAATTCATTCGATACACCTGTCCTTTCAAAGAAAATAGTCATCTAGGCAGATGACTATAGTCCTTTTTTGTATTCAATAATAATATTTTGGGTCACGTGATCCGTTCCATACTTCAACAATTCACCATTGACGAAAATTTCAGTAGACTGTGTACGTCCTACACGAATTCGGATGGATTCCGTATCCGATACATCTAATTCTACCCGTCCTCCAGCCCTCATAATGTCGGCTTTTGGCACCATTCGTTCCTGCCTGTTACTATCCAGGACACCAATCCACGAATCTCCAGACGTTCGGATTTCAAGATGGAAGGTTTCCGCCCCTGACAATACAAACGTTGACGTTTCTCCGCTTGCACTTTCAAAAGTAAGCGATTGTGTCGGTTTTTCGGGCTCCAAAACGGGCTCTTCTTCCACCGGTTCATCCGTTACCTTATCAAGATCAGGCTTGTTTGTATCCGGCTTCTTTTCAATTGTTATCGGCTGTTGCTCCTGTCCAACGCTTATCTCTGGCTTATTGGACGCAACAGACAGATAAAGAAACCAAAAGATGACGAAAATGGCAATGATAAATAAAGCAGCAATTACTTTTGGTATCATTTCATTTACCCGGTTATTGCTCGTTAAACCTCTTTTCCGCGTCAATGTCGGCGAAGTAATTTGAGTTGTCTCTTCCTCAATCATTTTTGCAGGAGCGGCATCCTTATACAAGGCTAACATATCATCTGCATTCAGTCCTACTGCCTCTGCATACTGCTTGATAAAAGCACGCACATAAAAAGATCCAGGCATCATGCTGTAATCTTCGTTTTCGATACCTGAAAGGTACCGTTTCTGTATTTTTGTTATGGACTGCAAATCATCCAATGTAAATCCTTTTGCTGTTCTCGCCTCTCTGAGACGATCACCTAATCCGGTCACCCAAAACACCTACCTGTCAGAAGTTAAATAAGCCCGAACCACCCATTGCCCCTTGGTCAGACATCATATGGTTTTTTTCCATCATATCATATGTAATTTCCTGATCTGGGTCGGTTCTTAATTCAATAATGTAATCAAAATCTTCAATGTCATATTCGGAATGCTGCACAAACATGTCAGGATGCTCCACCACTTTTATCGTTGGCATCCGCATCATTTCTCTAACAAGTTGCATGTGGCGCTCATCCCCCGCCCGACGCGTCACAATACCATCTAAAATAAATATGTTATCTTCAGAGAACTCGTCTCCCATCAAATTATTGCGCACCGTTTGCTTAATCATCGTGGATGAAAGAAATATCCATTTCTTATTGGCACAAACGCTTGCCGCAACAACCGATTCGGTTTTACCAACACGTGGCATCCCACGAATACCAATCAGTTTATGGCCATCTTGTTTGAATATTTCCGCCATGAAATCAACCAAAATACCCAGTTCACTTCGCAGAAATCGGAAAGTCTTGCGTTCATCTACATCACGTTGAATATAACGACCATGTCGGACCGCTAAAATATCGCGCAACTTTGGCTCACGAATTTTTTTGACTTGAATCGTATCCATCGTCGAAGCTATTTGTGCAAAACGTTCGATTTGGTCATCATTGTCAGTTCGTAATAACATGCCACGATGCCCGCCATCGACGCCATTGATGGTGACAATATTGACACGTAACATCCCCAGCAGCGACGAGATATCGCCGAGAAGACCAGGACGGTTTACTTGGACTTCGTATTCAAGATACCATTCACCCATCCGACACACCCCTTTTATTAGTAGGACGTACAACAAGCAATATAGTTCTATAATAACGGATAGTACTCATTAAGAAAAGGAAAAAAGAAAAAGGGGGATTTCAAAATCCCTTCCCCCAGGTCACAATCAATTCTGCCGGAGATTTGAACTCCTGCTGAATGAAGTTAAATATACCAGCCACCATTTACTTTCATAATTTCACCAGTTGTATAATTCGCTTTGCCACTCAGCAGGAAATGAACCGCTTCAGCGACATGTTGTGTCGTCCCGGTTGTCATCAACGGAATTTCATCAATGACCATTTGCCTTTCATCAGGCGGAATGATATCATTCATGCGGGTTTCAATCCAGCCTGGCGCAACTGCATTGACACGGACTCCGGAAGGCGCAGCCTCTTTGGCATAGGCTTTAACAAATGCATGCTGTGCTCCCTTAACCGCGGAATACATCACTTCTCCTGCCGCCCCCGTATTGCCCCAAATCGAACCAATTAGCACGACATATGACGTGTCGAACTGGCGTAACTGAGATGACACTAGGCTAATAAACCTGGCTGGATTTTGGACATGGACTTTCCATAATGCATCCATGTCCTCCACAGTCGTTTCTGTCAATAGCTTCAACATCGATTGCCCATTGGCAACCACAATGGCCCCCACTCGTCGAACTTGTTTCGCCAAAATTTCTGCTCCGTCTACTGTACCAAAATCAGCTTGCACGACCCGAAAGTTCGCTTGCGGGTATGCTATAGTCAATTCCCCTTGCAAGTGAATTGCCTGCATAGCATTGGCATTATAATGAAGGTATAGCGACCAACCCGCAGAGGCTAGCTTGCGACTAATCGCCTCACCAATCTCTCCAGATGCACCTAGCACGACGCAGTATTTGTGGTCAATCATTGAGCTTTATCAGCCGGAACAACCGAATAGATCGTATGTCCGTTATCATCAGCAAATGTTTGGAAAGCCTCTTGCAAATGTTGAACGGTTAATTTTTCGAGCGTCGGCACAACATCAAACAGGTTCATATTATTAAACGCATAACGCGTAAACTGATTGGCGATAAATTCTGGTGAATTCAACGAACGCATGAACTGTCCAATTTTCTTTTTGCGCATACGATCCAATTCTATATTCGTAATCGGCCAGTTGTCCACTGCTGTTCGCATCGTTTGGCGAATCGCCGCTTCCAGTTGTTCTGGATGCTCAGTATCCGACCCAACCATCGCGAAACCGAAGCCATTTTCAAGCGTGAAATCATAGGAAAATGACTCATCAATCAGCCCTTCATTGTAAGCAGCTGTATAGAAATCAGATGTTCTACCAAATAAAAGATCGAGAACAAGACCCGATGACAGTTCTTGAATAAGCATTTCTTCGCCCTCAACATCCGTTTTGTTGCACTTCATACCCATATTAAATTTCGGCTTAGAAATATCCATGGCAAGTGTTCGCTCTGTGTTTGCAGCCGTATCCCCCTCAGTTGGGAATATCCGTACAATGTCTGCCGGCTCATCAAATGTTTTCGCATCTTGATTTTTCTTAATAAAAGCCATCATTTCTTCTGGATCGACCGCACCCACTACAAACAGCACCATATTGGACGGATGATAAAACGTTTCATAGCATTCATATAAATGCTCTGCTGTGATGTCTTGAATAGATTCAACCGTTCCTGCAATATCAATTTTCACTGGATGCTCATGGTACAAGTTTTCAATTGTACCAAAATAGAGCCGCCAATCGGGTTCATCATCGTACATCGTTATTTCCTGGGCAATAATCCCCTTTTCCTTATCAACGGTCTTTTGCGTAAAATAAGGTTCTTGTACGAAATCGAGCAATATCTCCGTATTATCATAAAGCATATCCGTTGCAGAGAATAAATAAGCAGTCCGTGTAAATGAAGTGAAAGCATTGGCCGAAGCGCCTTTGACACTAAATTTCTGGAATACATCGCCATCTTCTTTTTCAAACATTTTATGCTCTAAAAAATGAGCAATACCATCTGGAACAGTGACTGCTTCATCTTTCCCCCGTGGGATAAATGTCCGATCAACAGAACCGTATTTCGTTGTAAACGTCACGAATGTTTTTGAAAATCCTCGTTTCGGTAAAATATAAACATCAAGCCCATTGGACAATTTTTCATTATATAATGTTTCCTGTAATTTTTCAAAATGGATTTTCTTCATTTTACACAGCCTCCTTGCCGGATAATAGGTAAACAATTTCCAGCGTGATTTCAGAAGCCATCTGTTGGACGTCCTCTTTTGTAACAGCCTGCCATCCAGCAATTAGTTTTTCTGCTGTGAAATGCTCATCCTGTTCTTTGTATTGATCGAACACTTCAATCTGCCCTCGCGCAGAGTCAAAAGCACTTTTAATGCCATTGGCAAGTAATGCTTTTGTCTGTTCAAGCTCAAGCGCTGTGATATCCCCTTGTTGGAGTGCCACTAGCTGCTCTTTAATAAGGTTAACAGCCTTGTCTTCAAGTTCCGCGTCAATCCCCGCGTTAACATAGAGCAAACCGTAATGGGATGCATAGGAACTAGATGCGTAATACGCCATACTTTCCTTCTCACGCACATTCATAAACAGCTTACTATGTGCAAAAGCACCGAACACGCCGTTTGTCATTTGCATTTTGGCGTAATCTGGGTGTTGGAATGTCACAGGCGTACTAAAGCCTAGATGTAATTTCCCTTGCTTCATATCCTGTTGCTCTCGAACATGCTGCTGATTAGCTATCGGTTGAGTGACAAACGCGTGGCTTGCTGCTTGGGGTTTACGGGCATTGAATGTAAACGTAGACTTGATTTTGTTGATCATGTCATTATCATCAATATCACCCACGATATAAATATCGATTGCATCTTCAGCTAACATTTGTGTATAAGCTGCAAAGAGGTCAGCAGATGTTAAGGCTTCCACATCTGCTTCTGTACCATAAGACGAAGCAGATGCTGGATGATTCGGTCGTATCAATTCGAGCATACGCTTTTGGGCATATCTTGTTTTATCATCATACAACGAACGAATTCGCTCGATAACCGAACGTTTTTCACGGTTGACAATGGCTTCATCGAACTGACCGTTCACCAAATTAGGATCAAAAATCGTTGTCTGGATTAAACCAAGTACATCGTCTAGCACGCCACCCTCAGACAAATATTCTTCGTTGACACATTCAGCATACAGCGAAAAAATATGGGTCTCGCCACGTTTGGCAACATCTGCATATAACACCGTGCCATATAATTCGTCCAACTTATTGCGGAACGCAGTTTGCGTCCGGTAACGACCGTTAGAATCTTGTAAGACATTTGACAACACCGCGCGTTGTGCTGATTTTTTTTCATCGAGTGCCGTTTTCCATTTCACCGAAAAATTGACCGTTTTAAACTGGTCTGACTTGCGGATATATAATGTGACGCCTTCTTGAAGCTCAACTTTTTTGAACATACAAACACCTCTGTTTTCGTTAATATGCGGAATCCTTACTTCACTATACATTCCGTTTGTCGGAATATGCAAATAAAATTGAAAAGCGGAGGGCGCCTGCTTATGCCCAAGCATCTGGTACCCAAAGCTAGATGCCAAGTAAAAAGCTGCCCGAAATCTGAAAAAACAGGATTTCGAGGCAGCTTCATTGTTACCTTTGCCCTTTAATATATGGTTGCCCAACTGCCTTCGGTGCATTCGCTTTACCGATAAATCCTGCAAGCGCAAGAATCGTTAAAACGTATGGCAGAATATGCAAGTAAACAGAAGGTACATTTGCTAATAACTCAATACCGGATGCACTGATGGCAAGTGCCTGTGCAAATCCGAAGAATAAGGCAGCACCCATCGCGCCAATTGGATGCCATTTTCCAAATATTAGCGCCGCTAGTGCCATAAATCCTTGCCCGTTAATCGTTGAGTGGCTAAAATCATTCGTCATTGTCTGCGAATAGATTGCCCCACCAATACCAGCCAATCCACCTGAAATAATGACGGCGATATAACGAATTTTCGTTACATTGATCCCCATTGTATCCGCAGCCATCGGATGTTCTCCAACAGAACGAAGACGAAGACCAAATGGCGTTTTATAGACGATGAACCACGTCAGGAATGCAAGGCCAATCGCTAAAAATGAAGAGCCATAGACACCTGTGAAAAATAACGGTCCGATAAATGGAATCTCATGCAAAATTGGCACATTAAAACGTGGAATACTGTATTGAATGAAATCTGTCTGCCCTTTATCAAAAATCAATTTAACAGAGAATAACGCAATCGCAATCCCTAACATGTTGATGGCGACACCTGAAACTACCTGATCTGCACGAAATGTAATCGATGCAACTGCGTGCATAATCGAGAAGATAGCCGCAACAAGCATCGCTGCAATCAATGCTAGCCACGGTGTCCAAGTACCGAATGTCTCTGCGAAAAATAAGTTGAAGAGAATACCAATGAAGGCACCCATAACCATCAGACCTTCTAGTCCAATATTAACGACACCTGAACGCTCAGAAAACAAACCACCAATTGCTGTGAAAATTAAAGGGGCGGCATATGAAATTGTCAACGGAATGACGAAATACAGTACTTCAATAAAAGTCATATCACTTGGCCTCCTTCTTCTTCATTTTGCTAATAAGCACCCGAATAATATAACCCGATGCAACAAAGAAGATGATGAGTGCAATGACGATAGAGACAATTTCAATCGGCACGCCAGCTTCGTTTGGCATATTACCCGCACCATATTTTAACGAACCGAAAAGACTAGCTCCGAAAATAACACCGAGTGGTGTATTGGCACCGAGTAGAGCAACGGCAATACCGTCAAATCCAATCCCCGTAAAAGCACTACGTGATACTACATTACCAAACGTCCCCAATGCTTCCATCGCGCCCCCTAGCCCTGCAAACGCGCCTGAAATAACCATCGATAATACAATATTTTTTTGACATTCATCCCTGCATATTGTGAGGCATGCTCATTAAATCCAACCGATTTAAGCTCATAGCCCATTTTTGTTTTTTCCAACATAAACCACATGACAGCAACCATCGCAAGTGCAACTATAATCCCATAATGCAGCGTCGAGAAATCTGTTAAATTAGACAAAAACTCTGAACGAAGTGATGCCGTTGCATGCACTTTCTCCGTCTTATAGCCGCCACCTGATATCGTTTTAATAAGTGCATTAACCGTATGCAGCGCGATATAGTTCATCATAATCGTGACAATTACTTCATGAACATGCAACCTTGCCTTCAAAATACCTGGTATTAGTCCCCATAGCGCACCCGCGGCTGCGGCTGCAAGAAGCGCTAATGGTAAATGAATCATTTTAGGTAATTCAAATGCCATTCCCACATAAGCTGCTGCAAACCAACCAACAATCAGCTGACCCTCTACCCCAATATTGAATAACCCTGTTCGGAAAGCGAAAGCAACTGCAAGACCCGCTAAAATATATGGACTTATTTGACGAATCGTTTCTCCAATCGTATATGGACTACCAAAAATTCCATTCCATAGCGCAGTGTAGCCAGTAACCGGATCATGACCGCTTAATAACATAACAACCGCTCCTACAAGCAGTCCAAGAATAATAGAAATAATCGGTACTAATAAATTGATAACTCTATTTGACATCGTTGTCTTCACCCTCTTTCCTTGCAACATCTTCTGTCGTTTGCCCTGCCATCAACAGGCCAAGTTCCTGTTCGCTAGTCTCTTCCGGAATCACAGTATCGACAATCTGACCATCGTAAATTACCGCAATGCGATCGGAGACATTCATTACTTCATCCAATTCAAAGGAAATGAGTAACACGGCTTTGCCATTATCACGTTGTTCAATCAATCTTTTGTGAATAAATTCAATCGCCCCAACATCAAGACCACGTGTAGGTAGTGCTGCAATAAGTAAATCTGGATTGCGATCCACTTCACGCCCGATAATCAGTTTCTGCTGATTACCACCTGATAATGCACGAGCCAATTCATGCTCTCCCCGTGTTCGTACATCGAAGGTTTCAATGATCTTATTCGCTTTTGCAGATATCAACTTATAATTAATGATACCATTTTTAGACAACGGTGCTTTATAATAGGTTTGCAATGCAACGTTATAGCCGACTGGAAAGTCTAGCACTAAACCATGCTTATGACGGTCCTGCGGAATATGCCCAATACCCATTTCCGTAATGTCACGCGGTTTTTTCCCTGTGACATCTTTCTGGTTAACAAAGACTTTCCCACTCTTCACTTTCCGCAAACCCGTGATAGCTTCGATTAGCTCAGATTGACCATTGCCGTCAATTCCTGCAATACCAACTATCTCTCCTTTACGCACAGAAAGATTCAAGCCCTTCACTTTGGGAATACCACGGTAATCATTCACAACCAAATTTTCGACGCGAAGTACTTCTTCTTTCGGATAAGCTGGACCTTTTTCCGTTTTAAACGTCACTTGACGTCCAACCATCAATGTAGCAAGTTCTTCCGGATTTGTTTCAGCCGTAATAACCGTGCCAATTCCTTGCCCCTTACGGATGACTGTTACACGATCAGAAACGTCCATAATCTCTTGAAGTTTGTGGGTAATGATAATAATCGATTTTCCTTCATCAATTAATTTCCGCATAATCAATATCAGTTCATTGATTTCTTGCGGTGTTAAAGATGCCGTCGGTTCATCAAAAATAAGTATTTCTGCTCCCCGGTAAAGCGTTTTCAAAATCTCAACACGCTGTTGCATGCCAACTGAAATATCTTCAATTTTCGCATTAGGGTCTACTTCAAGGCCGTATAACTTCGAAATATCAGCAACTTTTTTTGCCGCATCCTTAATATTGATCATGCCTCTTTTTTTAGGTTCATTGCCGAGGATGATATTTTCTGTAACAGTCAAATTTTCAACAAGCATGAAATGTTGGTGAACCATGCCAATCCCTAAATTATTGGCAACGTTTGGATCTGTAATCGCTGTTACTTTTCCACGTACTTTTATTTCTCCACCTTCGGGCTGGTATAGACCGAATAGCACGTTCATTAACGTAGACTTCCCTGCACCATTCTCGCCTAACAGAGCATGAATTTCGCCCTTCTCCAACTGAAGCGTAATATTATCATTCGCGACAAAATTACCGAATTCCTTGCGTATGTTCAGCATTTCAATTACATATTCCACTGGGTTCACTCCCTTGTATTTTCATATGTATATACTATTTAGTTTTAATTTAATACAAGAAAGGATTCCTTCCATGGAATCCTTTCTTGTATTAATTAAAATCATGAAGGTCAATATACATCGACCTTCATGATCTTGCAGTGCTTTACTTTTAATTATTTAAATTCTGGTACTTCGATTTCACCAGCTGCGATTTTTTTCGTGAACTCATCAATCTCAGCTAGAACATCTTCCGGAATTGCACCGCGTGAATCGGCAAGCGCAATTCCTTCGTCAGCAAGACCGAAAGTTGTTACTTTACCGCCTGGGAATTGACCTTTAGCAGCAAGTTCTGCTGTGTTTTTAACTGCATTATCAACACGTTTAAGCATTGAAGTCAAAGTAATGTTTGTCTTATCGTCAACTTTACCTTCTTCATACTGGTCAGAGTCAACGCCGATAACCCAAACATATGCATTTGGATCTGCTTTTTTACGTTCTTTCGCCTCGGAGAATACACCATTACCTGATCCACCAGCAGCGTGGAAAATAATATCTACACCTGATGAATACATACGGTTTGCAGCCATTTTACCAAGTTCAGCTTTTGCAAAATCGCCCGTGTACTGAATGTCAACTTTGATGTCAGGTCTTACTGCTGCAACACCTGCAACAAATCCTGCTTCAAAACGTTCGATTACTGGAATTTCCATACCGCCAACAAAACCGATTTTGTCGGATTTTGTCATACGAGCCGCAGCAACACCCGCAAGGTATGCTCCCTCTTGCTCTTTGAACATTAAGCTTGCAATGTTCGGTAGGTCTGACACTTCATCTACAAGTGCAAATTTATTGTCTGGACGTTGTGTAGCAACTTCTTCCATTGCATCTTTTAGCAAGTATCCGATTCCGAAAATAAGATCGAAGTCACGTTGAACAAGTTTGTTCAAGTTTGATGGGTATTCCGATTCTTCTTTTGACTGTAAGTAGTCGAAACCACCGTTGCCTTTTGTAAGATTGTTATCCGCACCATATTCTTGAATACCAAGCCAAGCTGATGTATTGAACGATTTGTCGTCAACACCGCCTGTATCCGTTACCATTGCAATTGAAAAAGTATCCTCTTTCGGCGTGCCTGTAGTTCCTGAACCTTCATTGTCTTTCGCTTTATTCGTTCCACACGCGCCAAGAATTGTACCGGCAGCTAGAACCATTGATAAAGCAAGACCAAATTTACGTTTGCTCATTGTTGGAACCTCCCTATTTTTCTTTTTATTAGTATGACGTGTTAACGCCTTATACCCTTTTTCGAACAACATGAAAACTGAATTTATCAGCCCGGAAATAGTTCTTGGAGTACAGGACCATTTCGCCTGCCTCACTATAATGCTGTTGCAACAAAACAAGAAGTGGAACATCGACACCGCATCTTAAAATTGCTGATGCTTCATCATCATAGCCTACGGGTTCGATATGAGCCACAGCTTGAGCAATACGGATAGTGCCTGATTTTTCAATTGCATCAAAAATAGATTCATTCAATAACTCGTCCGCACCTAACGGAATGTTTTTTGACAGCACCTGATCGATACAATAGACGACTGGTTCCTGATCGGCTGTTCTGACCCTTTTGATTGTAACGAGACGACTTTCTTCACCACAATCAAACTTTGCCATGCTATCCTCACAGACCTCTGTTTCTGTGACATCCATGAAAATCGTTCCCGGTTCCATACCCGCATCACGAATCATAGAAGACACACTGGACAATTGTTCAATGCCAGAAGAAAATAGTGGTCTAGGATTGACAAATGTACCTACACCATGTTTTCGAACAATCACTTTTTCTTCTTCAAGTACGCGGAGTGCTTCCCGAAGCGTTGCGCGACTGACGCCTAACGTACGAGCTAGTTCAAATTCAGAAGGGAACCTTTCGTTCTCCTTGAATATACCAGAATCGATATCTTGCTTCAAACGCTCAATGACTTGTACATATAGATGTCTTTGATCCGCCTTTACCATCATACCATCTCCCCCTCAGCGAGGTCAGACCTCTGATGTTAAACGTCATTACTAATCATCCATACTATATCACTTTCATCCTGTAAAATAAACAACCTAATTAAAAAAAATCTAAATGCATTCGTTTTTAATGCTGAAATATACCTACTTTGTCACACTACTTATCAATCACGCCTAGGCTTGATCTGAATTCAGATCAATAATCATCCACTTCTCCCCTGCCAACCAGGACTTGGCGTGGCTTACTTCCTTCAGGCGGCCCCACAACCCCACGCATCTCCATCTGATCAACAATTCGTGCCGCTCTTGAGTAGCCTACCCTAAAACGACGTTGTAGCATAGAGACAGAAGCTGTTTGCATTTCTGTGACAAGCTGCACAGCCTCATCATATAGTTCGTCCGTTTCTTCATGGGCCGGTACTTCTTTGATATCTTGTGGAATCATTTCTTCTTGATATTGAGCCTTTTGTTGTTCAATGACAAAATCAACAATCGCTTCTACTTCACTATCCGACACAAATGCCCCTTGGATACGAACCGGTTTTGCAACACCTGCTGGCAAGAATAGCATATCGCCTCTCCCCAGCAGCTTTTCCGCCCCTCCGCTGTCCAAAATCGTTCGCGAATCAATGGCGGATGAAACAGCGAATGCTACGCGCGATGGGATGTTTGCTTTAATGATTCCTGTGATGACATCGACACTTGGACGCTGGGTGGCAATAATTAAGTGTATACCAGCGGCACGGGCCATCTGCGCCAGTCGAGTAATAGAATCCTCAACATCACTAGATGCAACCATCATGAGATCCGCCAACTCATCGACAATGACGACGATATAAGGCATGCGTGGATGTTTTTCTTCATTCTCTTCATTCCATACTTCAATATGCTCGTTATAGCCTTCAATATTTCGTGTACCCGTATGCGAAAATAGTTCATAGCGTCGTTCCATTTCAGAAACAACTTTTTGCAATGCTTGAGCCGCTTTCCGTGGGTCCGTAACGACAGGTGCCAATAAATGCGGCACGCCATTATAGACATTCAGCTCCACCATTTTCGGGTCAATCATCATCATTTTCACTTCATGCGGTTTGGCACGCATTAAAATACTAACGATAATACCATTGATGCACACACTTTTCCCGCTACCCGTTGAACCAGCAATAAGGACGTGTGGCATTTTATTTAACTCTGCAAGCATAGCCTGCCCTGTAACGTCGCGACCAAGTGATATCATTAATTTAGAATCAGGGCGATTATTTTCCTTCGCTTCAATGACTTCACGCAGACTAACAACAGCAATCGAACTGTTCGGTACTTCGATACCAATGGCCGATTTCCCGGGAATAGGGGCTTCGATTCGAATGCCACTCGCAGCAAGTGCCAGCGCAATATCATCTGCCAAACTGACAATTCGGCTCACCTTAACACCAGTATCTGGTAACACTTCATATTTCGTGACTGTTGGTCCAAGATGCACTTGCGTCACTTTTGCTTTGACACCAAAACTAAGAAATGTCCGTTCTAGCTTTTGGGCATTTGCTTGAATGGAATCGTATTCCTCCGATTGATCGATGAAGGGCGTTTGTTTAAGTAAAGATGCAGGAGGTAAAATATACGATTCATTCTCTTCTTCCCCAGCCACGACTGCATAGGATACTGCTTCTTCCTTCGGTGGATGTTCATCTGCGGACGTAGACGTTGATGCTCCTACTACCGCCTCTTGCAAGGGTTCTACAGCCTTCATTTGTACATCGTGGATAGGTTGTTCAATTCGTTCACTAAACGCCGAAATAATTGGCTGCGACACAACTTCTTCCTCCACCCGCGGGACTAAAGATTCCTCTACAATAGTAGCCCTTGTCTTTGTTTTCTTCTTCGAGCGAGTTACCCGCGATTGCGATTCAGTCGCCGGCTTAGATATGGGTTTCTCTTTTTTGGCTAATAAATGTGTGAGTGCATCAACAAATTTCGGGAAATAATCAATTAAATAAGGCATGAATGCTTTTCCAGTAATAAGAACAAGTCCTATAAGCAATAATAAGACACCTGCAACCATGGCTCCTGCAGAATCGAACAACGAATGAAACAGCGCAAACAAGATGGCCCCCGCCATTCCACCGCCGAGTGCACCACTTCTCGAGGTAATTCCACCGTTTGAAATGAGTACTTTCCACGTTTCCTTCAGCGCAGAATCTGTCATCAGGACGCGACTTGCGTGCAATTCCTTGAACAAGTAAATATGGCTAAACAACACCAAACTTGCCAAAACAAACAGGCTCCCCCCAACAACACGGTTTTTCCAACCGCCCGCCTTACGCTTAATCATAAACATCAGCGCTTGCACAATGAGCAGCAACGGAATCGCACTATGCCAATTCCCAAAAATAAAACGCGCTGCAGAAGAAAGCCCTCTACCAACAATTCCAAATTCAAAAATAATGATAATGGCGAACCCCATCATCGCCAAGCCAATTACCTCATATAATAATGGATTTAATCCGGATGGCTTCTTTTTCTTGGCAGCTGATTTCTTCTTTTTCCTAGCCATTTTCCCTCCTCCTTCCGATGAAAAACTAGGACTAGACAATATCTAAAACAAGAAAAGGATTTCCCGCCGTTCAGACGGCAAGGAAATCCTTCGGATCGGTCCTATAAAACCTTACATATTAATCACAAATTAGTATTCCATGATAATCGGTATTATCATTGGTCTTCTTTTCGTTTGTTGGAATAAATAAGAGCTGAGTGTATCGCGAATCTCTTGTTTAATGTTTGTCCATTCGAACGTCTCTTTATTCACATACTTCTCAACTATTTTTGTTACGAGTTTTGTTGATTCATCAAACAACTCTTCCGATTCACGTACGTAAACGAATCCGCGTGACACAATTTCTGGACCAGCAGCGATGCATTTTTGTTTACGGCTGAGCGTTACGACAACTGTGAAAATTCCATCCTGAGATAGTAACTTGCGGTCGCGAAGTACGATATTACCGACATCACCAACACCTATACCATCAATGAGGATATTACCCGCTTGAACACGTCCACTCATGCGCATTTTGTCATTCTTATATTCGACAATATCACCTTTATCGGCAATAAATACTTGTGCTTTTTGAAGGCCCGTCTCCTGCGCGAGCTTAGAGTGTGCAATAAGCATCCGGTATTCCCCTTGTATCGGGATGAAGTACTTCGGCTTCATTAAGTTTAGCATCAATTTCAAGTCTTCTTGGCTACCATGACCAGAAACGTGAACATTTTTACTTGACGTCAACACGGTTGCGCCTGCTTTCGCAAGGTCATTCATCGTTTGATACATCGACACTTCCATACCTGGCGATGGTGTGAACGTAATTAACACCGTATCTGTATCTTTGATGCGAATGTCTTTATGATGTTTACGTACAATCCGCTCAAGTGCATCTAGTGGCTCGCCTTTATTACCTGTAACGATAATAACTACTTGGCTATCATCGTATTTGTCGATTTCTTTAACCGGGATAACGACATCATCTTTAATAGTTAAATAACCCAATTTGACACCGACTTCAAAATAGCTTTCTAAGCTTTTTCCAACAACCGCTACTTTTTTACCGTTTTCAAACGCTTTGTCAAACACCTGCTGGATACGGATGAAGTTCGATGCATAAAGTGCAACGAGAATTCTGCCTTCCGCCCCATGGAATGTTTTAGAAAGGCTGTTCTCAATCACTGACTCGGAAGTTGTATAGCCCGGACGCTCCGCTTCCGATGAATCTGACATCAGGATGAAGACGCCCTCTTCTCCAATTGCCGCCATCTTTGCAATGTCTGGACGATATTTCCCTTTCGCGGACTGATCGAATTTGAATTCGCCTGTGTGCACGATCGCCCCTTCACTCGTATGGAATACGATACCCAATGAGTCTGGAATACTGTGCGTTGTATGGAAAAATGTGACGTGTGTGCCTTTAAAATTCATCCGGCTTTTGTTTGTCACTTCGAAAAACTTAACGCTCGGCGGTGCCGGCATTTCTTTCAAATGTTCTTTCGCTAAAGCAATTGTCAGTTTAGAGCCATAGACAGGTGCTTGTACTTTTTGTAGCAGGTAGGCAATCGATCCGATTGCATCCTCGTGACCATGCGTCAAAAACACACCTTTGACACGCTCTTTGTTTTCTTCAATATAAGAAATGTCTGGAATCACGATGTCGATTCCGAGCATTTCTCCTTCTGGGAACATCAGTCCCGCGTCTACGATGAATAGTTCTTCATCGATTTCGACGACGTACATCGCTTTCCCAATTTCCCCCACTCCACCGAGAGGGATGATTCTTATTAGCTCATTTTTAGTTTTTACCACATTATTTCCTCCTATTACTCATTCCCGTTCATCACGACTATGTTTCATTATACGGGACAGAACCTTTCTGTACAAACAAAAAAAGCCGGTTATTGCTACCGGCTTTAATTAGTTGAAAATGTGAAGGTTTTTTTGATAGTTTTCCCATACTTTATCAAAGGGTTCATCTTTGTTTTCAAGTCCGATTAGTGGCAGTCTGACTCCTCCAGTTTCAACTCCGAGTTTTTCTAATGCATATTTCACCATGACCGGATTGGGTGCGGAAAATATGGCTCGGAATAAAGGAAGTAACGTCCTATGCATCGCGCCGGCTTGTTCTGTCTGCCCTTCTTTGAATGCGGTTATCATCCGTTGCATTTCATTACCTGCAACGTGCGAGGCGACCGACACGATACCTTTTCCACCTATCGCAAGAGTCGGCAACGTCAAAGCATCGTCACCGCTGTAAACAGAAAATCCTTCATCCGTCCCGGATATGATCTCAACCATCTGGTCGAGGCTTCCACTTGCTTCTTTTACCGCTCGGATATTTGTTATTTTTGATAATGCAATGAGCGTTTCTGGAAGCATATTGACGGCCGCTCGCCCCGGAATATTGTACAACATCACCGGCAGGCTAGTTTCCCCCGCGACATGTGCGAAGTGAGCGTACATTCCTTTTTGATCGGGCTTATTGTAATAAGGTGCGACGAGCATAATACCGTCAGCCCCTACCCGTTCCGCCATCTTTGTAAGCTTTACAGTTTCCTTTGTAGAGAACGTCCCCGTTCCCGCGATCACTGGTATGCGCTTGTTTACCTCCTTTACCGTAAAAGTAAAAAGGGATTCTTTTTCTTCAACTGAAAGTGTAGGAGATTCCCCTGTCGTTCCGCACACGACCAAGGAATCACTGCCATTCGCAATAAGGTGTTCAATCAGTTTTGCTGTTTTATCATAATCAATGTCACCTGTTGTTGAAAAAGGCGTGACCATCGCCGTCGATACGCGGCCAAGTTCCATAATTATCAGCCCTTCACTTTGGTTTGTTAATCAATTGTTCTGCAATTTGCACCGAGTTTAGTGCAGCCCCTTTAAGCAGATTGTCCGAGACGATCCACATATGGAATCCTCCTGCATGATTCGGATCTTTACGGATGCGACCAACGAATACTTCGTCTTTCCCTTCCGCAAATAACGGCATTGGGTACAATTGTTGTGCTGGATTATCTTGAACGACAACGCCTGGTGCACCTTCCATACTCGCCCGGATGTCTTCGACCGTCACACCTTCTTGATCGATTTCGATATAAACTGACTCTGAGTGACCTGTCACAACTGGTAGACGGACGCAAGTTGCCGTCACAGACATCTCATAGTCACCAAAAATCTTTTTCGTTTCATTCATCATTTTCAATTCTTCAAGTGTATATCCTGAAGCATCAAATGCATCAATTTGCGGGATGGCATTGAATGCGATTGGATAATGCTTTGCCGCTGACGCAGAAGGCAAGATTTCCGCTTCGTTCGTTGCCCGCCCTTCAAATTGTTGACTTTGACTTTCCAATTCATCAATCGCTTCTGCACCCGCTCCAGAAACTGCTTGATACGTCGACACAATAATACGACTCAAACCGAACTTTTCTTTAACAGGCTGAAGTGCCGCCACCATTTGAATCGTGGAGCAATTCGGATTAGCAATGATACCAGAATGACTACTTAACGCCTGTGCATTCACTTCTGGGACAACAAGCGGTATATCTGCTACCATGCGGAATGCACTCGTGTTATCAACAACAACCGCACCTCTTTTAACAGCTTCAGGTGCAAACTTCTCCGAAATAGATCCGCCCGCACTAAAAAATGCGATATCTACACCTTCAAATGATTCCGGGACAGTTTCTTCTACAATATAGTTAAAACCAGCTGCTGTAATTTCTGTTCCAGCAGATCGTTTTGATGCAAGTAGTTTAATTGATTTAAATGGAAAATCCCGTTCAATCAATTTTTCCAGAATTTTTGTACCAACAGCTCCCGTAGCACCCACGATTGCAACATTAACTTTATTCATCTCTATCTCCCTTTCAGCTTTTACGGATGTGTTAAAAGCTAGACTTACACAGTTCCCACTCGATTCGCATACCGTAATACGCTTCGCAGAAAACTTTAGTCCTTTACACCGTTAGCAGTTCGTTGGTGGAATTATATCATATCTACGAATATTCTGTGCTGTATTTTTATATTTTCTCATGAATAATTAATAAAGGTTGGAGTTGTCTATTGTCAAGCGCTGCTGCTGCAGTAGGTACCATCAGTGTAAAATCGGAGATAAGGGAGTTTGGTTTCTTGAACGGATCATCCTGTCCGAACGGAATAAAGAAGACATTTTTCATATTTAATAACTTCATAATGTTCATCGAATTTAAGCCAAGCGCATCATTCGTTGAAATACCGATAACAACTGGACTACCATTGCGTAACGTCGCTTTCGCCGCCATTAGCACAGGTGAGTCTGTCGCCGCATTGGCAAATTTACTAATAGAGTTACCTGTCATCGGTGCAATAATCATACAATCTACGGGTGTTTTCGGACCGAATGGCTCTGCCCCAACAATTGTAGAAATGACTTTTTCTCCCGTCGCCGCCTCAATGCGTGCAATCCACTCTTCCCCCGTGCCAAAACGCGTTGCGGCTGTTAACACAGAATGTGTAATGATTGGAACAACCGTCGCCCCCGCATCCTTTAGCGAATCAATGACCGGTATGATTGCTTCATAAGTACAATGTGACGCCGTAATCCCAAGACCTATTCTCTTTCCTTGTAGCATCGAGATCCCCTTTCATTCCCTAGACATCCCCTCGACGGTATCCGTCAAAA
Organism: Sporosarcina sp. YIM B06819; assembly: GCF_033485175.1. Taxonomy (NCBI): domain Bacteria; kingdom Bacillati; phylum Bacillota; class Bacilli; order Caryophanales; family Caryophanaceae; genus Sporosarcina; species Sporosarcina sp. YIM B06819. The sequence goes on from NZ_JAWLIQ010000007.1 coordinate 84,569, forward strand.
CGGCTGCCGCATCAATCGGAAAATGTTTTCCCGGCAATCCGAGGAGTACTGTATAGTATTCGGGCGAAAGAGGTTCCTTTAGGCAACCGGGCGCTGATGCTAGGTCAAATATATGAAGCTCAGGATTACCAGTCACCGCAAGCCATTTTGCAGGAATCGTATTGACTAGATTGCCTGTGGTTATATCGAAATCAGCCGTCAGCCGCTCTGTTTTATAACCTAATACAGCTGCTTCACTCAGTTGTGTAACAGATCTAGCGACAACGGTCACATCCGCCCCAAGCGCAGCCAATGCATGCGCCGTTGTCTTGCCTACCTTGCCAAAACCAGCTACATGAAACTGATTGCCTGCTAGCTGTCGTTTCACGCGTGCATAATATTCATGAACAAAAGCCTCCGCCGTCAATCTCGCATTGTACCAAATGAAAGGCTCATCCTTGACATAACTATGGACCTTTAGCCCTGCATCTTCAAAAGGCTTCCGCCACTCTTCCGAAGCAACACCTGTGTACAATCGCGTCCCTTCTGCAAGCAAAGCCGGCGGAATTGTTCCTGTCATTTGTAAAATCGGAAAAACGATATGCTTCGGCGATAAGTGCGCAATGCATTCACCCAGTTGTTCTGTATACTCATTGGTAGCAAAATGATGGCAACTGTAGCCTCTCTCCGTCAACATAGCGCAACAAGTCGCCAATCGTTGATCTGTCCCAATGACAAGCCATTGATTATCTTTCATCCAGATCCAACCCTTCCATGCTATGCGTTTTGCCAAACAGGATTCGATGTTCACCAATCAACACAATTTCACTCCACGGAATAAATTCATCCGACTGATCCTGACGATTTTTAAACGAAAAACGACCAAGCTTCTTTTTAATTTCAAATCCAATAATATCCCCCGTTTTACCATCAAAAATAAGGTCGGTATCCGCTAAAAAACCATAGCGGACCCCGTCCTCAACTTGAATAAGCTCTTTCTGTGCAAGTTCTGATAATAGCATCGCCATTCTCCTCTCCTATATCTCCACCCATTATATGAATGAAGAGCGGGAAAGCTTACTGCTATATTTCAATTACGCCCCGGCGTAATTGCGTCCTGATTTAGAATTGCGCTTGAGGCCGACAGGGGGGAAGGATTGAACTGCATCCTTCCTTGTAGGTCATGCAACCGTCGCCACAGAACGTGGTGCACTTAGGTTGCCTTCTTCTTAACTTGATTTAGCCTGGCTTTAACCCCCGGCTGAATCAAGTTAAATTTCAATGGTATTAACGGTATTCTCTGGTGCAATGATTGACGTAGCTCGTTGTTGTGTAAAAATATCATTTGCCATTCTATACACATTAGCTACTTGAACGTTGTCAATAAGTGCTACGACTTCATCAATCGTCTTATGCTCTTGTAAAATCAGTTCGTTCTTCCCATTGCGGTGCATTCTGGATTCCGAACTTTCCAGACCTAATAAAAATCCACCTTTTAGCTGTTCTTTCGCATTATGCAATTCGTTTTCTGTAATACCTTCGCGTAAAATCGATTGGATCACTTCATCTATCGTGTCGGATAATTCGCCTAAATTTTCGGGTGCAGTCCCCCCGTATATGGCGAATACACCTGTCGTATTGTAAGCCGAATAATAAGAGCAAATAGAATAAGCGAGGCCACGTTCTTCACGGACTTCTTGGAACAAGCGAGAAGACATCGTGCCACCCAGTATACTGTCTAAAATAATGAGATCATGAATGCGTTCGTCTTTTACTGTCAGCCCTGGGTAACCGATACAAATATGCGCTTGTTCAATGTCTTTCGCTTTAACGGTCATCCCCGCGTGGAATTCAGGTGCTTGAACAGCGATCGGCTGTTCAACCTTTGCCTGCCGTTTAAATGAACCAAATTGCACTTTAATTAGCTGAATCAATCGATCATCATAATTTCCCGCAATGGAGATGACAATCTGTTCAGGCCTATACATGCGTTCCATAAATTGCTCAATCATTTGTTTATTAAATGTATTAATCGTCTGTTCATTGCCCAAAACAGGTTTGCCAATTGCTTGGTCTGGATACATCACGCCCCATAAACGCTCATCGACATCGTCGTCAGGCGTATCTTCGACTGCCGCAATTTCATCAAGGACAATCGACTTCTCTTTGGCAATTTCTGCTTCGTCAAATGCTGAATTAAAAAACATATCCGCTAAAATTGTTAAGGCACGTGGTGCATGATGCCCAAGGACAGTCGTATAATAACAAGTCATTTCCTTCGACGTGAATGCATTGACATCTCCACCAATACGGTCAAATTCTTCTGCAATCGTCCGTGCACTTCTCGTTGCAGTACCTTTAAATAGCATGTGTTCGATGAAATGCGCGATGCCCGCTTCTGATTCCTGCTCATCCCCAGAACCCGCACCTACCCATATTCCAAGCGCCACGGAGCGTACATACGGCATTTTTTCATGTACGATTCTCACACCATTTGGACAAATATACTGTTCTATCATCTAGTAAATCCCCCTTTTTGATTCTCCATTATTTTAATACAAAAACTTTAATATAAGAACAAAAAGCCTCCATCTCCATAACGAAGCGGGGCTTTCCATTCTATTGACCTTCAGATTCAGTTTTTCTCTTTTTCAGCTGCTTCTTTTTCTTCTTTGACAACAGCTTTTCTGGACAAGTTGACACGTCCTTGGTTATCGATTTCAGTTACTTTTACGAACAAGACATCATCCATTTTCAAGACGTCTTCAACCGCTTTTGTCCGCTCTTCTGCAATTTCTGAAATATGGAGTAGTCCATCTTTACCTGGGAATAGTTCAAGGAAAGCACCGAATTTTTCAATGCGTTTCACTTTCGCCATGTAATATTCGCCGACTTTTGCTTCACGCACGATATTTTCAATCATCGCTTTCGCTTTGTCGTTCATATCATTATTTGGTGAAGAGATATAAATCGTACCGTCTTGCTCTGTATCAATTTTAACATTTGTCTCTTCAATAATTTTGTTAATGACTTTTCCGCCAGGTCCAATAACATCGCGGATCTTGTCTGGGTTAATTTTGATCATAATGATCTTCGGAGCAAATTCCGACAACTCTGTACGTGGTGTACTGATTGCTGTCATCATATGATTCAAGATTTTCAAACGACCTACTTTAGCTTGCGCCAACGCCTCTTCTAAAATTTGTCGAGAAAGTCCTTCGATTTTAATATCCATTTGAAGAGCAGTAATGCCGTGTTCAGTTCCCGCTACTTTGAAATCCATATCACCAAGATGATCTTCCATCCCTTGAATATCGGAAAGAACAGAGTAGTTGTCCCCTTTTTTCACAAGACCCATTGCAATACCTGCAACCGGTGCTTTTAGTGGTACACCTGCATCCATCATCGCCATTGTCGACGCACAAATCGAAGCCTGTGAAGATGAACCATTTGATTCTAGTACTTCTGCAACAAGACGCATTGTGTACGGGAAATCTGTTTCACTTGGCAGGACAGCTGTCAACGCACGTTCTCCAAGCGCTCCGTGACCGATTTCACGACGACCCGGTCCACGAATCGGTCCTGTTTCCCCGACACTGAAGTTCGGGAAATTATAATGGTGCATGAAACGTTTTGATTCTTCAATACCAAGACCATCGATGATTTGTACTTCACCCAATGCTCCTAGTGTACAAACACTTAGTGCTTGGGTTTGTCCACGCGTAAAGAGACCTGAACCGTGTGTACGTGGCAAAATACCAACTTCAGAAGCAAGTGGACGAATTTCATCCAAACCGCGGCCATCTGGACGGATTTTTTCATCTGTAATCAAACGACGTACTTCTTCTTTGACAAGATGCTCCAAGATATTTTTCACTTGTTTCATCGTTGCTTCGTCAGCTTCTTCTGCCTCGTAGCGCTCAATTACTTCATTACGTACGGCATTGATCGCTTCTTCACGTGCGTGCTTTTCTTGTGTTTGGATTGCACTCACAAGGTCCGCTTCACAGCTATTTTTAATATCAGCTAAAATTGTTTCATCCAATTGGAACAATGGAATATCAAGTTTTGCTTTACCAATTTCTGCAACAATTTTCTCTTGGAATTCGATTAGCTTAATGATTTCCTCATGTCCAAACATAATTGCTTCAAGAACAACGTCCTCTGCAATTTCTTTCGCGCCCGCTTCAACCATGTTAATCGCATCTTTAGTTCCTGCTACTACAAGGTCCAGGTCACTCTTGTCCAATTGTGCAGGTGTTGGGTTGACGATGAATTTCCCGTCGATACGTCCAACTTGAACACCCGCAATCGGTCCTTCAAATGGGATATCAGATACAGACAATGCTAGTGAAGAGCCGAGCATTGCAGCCATCTCAGATGAGCAGTCCTGATCTACTGACATCACAAGTGAAATTACCTGAACGTCATTACGGAAACCTTCCGCGAATAAAGGGCGGATTGGACGGTCAATTAGGCGGCTTGTTAAAACAGCCTTATCAGATGGACGACCTTCACGTTTAAGGAAGCCCCCTGGGATTTTCCCAACTGCATACATACGCTCTTCATAGTTCACCGTAAGTGGGAAGAAATCTAACCCTCGTGAATTTTTGGAAGTTGTTGCTGTTGAAAGTACTGTTGTATCTCCGTAACGAACGAGTACTGCTCCGTTCGCTTGTTTCGCAAGTTGCCCCGTTTCAATCGTTAACGGTCGACCTGCCCAATCAAATGTGTAGACTTTTTTCTCTGTCATTATAGAACTCCTCTCCATATTCCAGCCTGAACTGTATACGTTATATGTATTAATAGTAGTGTAAGTGATAGCGCTCAGTGAACACAAGTTTAACGTCATTCAGCAGAGCCTCTGCTGAATAAGGAGGAATGAAGTTCAATTCCTCCCTGTTAAAGCCTCCGGCGGATGCCACAGATTTTGAAAGGAATCGGGGAAGGCAGTCTAAGTTCGCGACATCCTGTCGCAACGACTGCATGACCTGCATCACGCAGGCCCCAAGCTCAATTCAAAATCTTGGGCACAATCCCGCCAAGGCGTGAATGATCCATCATTAACCGACACCATGGCACATTTGTATAGTATACCACTTTTTAATGGATTCTAATATAGATTGGGGAGAAATATTGGGGTTTTGGTTTTTTTATGAGAAATCAAGAAAAAAGTAAGCCATTAAAAACACAAAAAAGCGAGCACAAGGCTCGCTTTTCGGGTTGTCTTATTAACGATTAACGGCGTAGGCCAAGTTTAGCAATAAGATCACGGTAACGTTGTACTTCTGTTTCACGTAGGAATTTAAGAAGACTACGACGAGTACCAATCATTTTCATAAGTCCACGACGTGAGTGGTGGTCTTTCTTATGAGTTCTAAGGTGCTCTGTTAAGTTATTGATCTCTTCTGTAAGGACAGCGATCTGAACATCTGCAGATCCAGTGTCAGTATCGTGAATTTTGAATTCGTTGATCAATTCGTGTTTACGTTCTTGTGTAATAGCCATCCTTTTCACCTCCAAATAATAAAATATCCCCGGTTCCCGAGCAAACGTTGGTGATTCGTATTGCCAAGGAATGGTTCGTGCACATCAGCACTCACTTATAATACCATGACTATTTTTGAATTGCAACAATCACTCTTGCGCTAATCAATTACGCCTCGGCGTAATTGCGTCCAAATTTTGAATTGTGCCCACAGGACGTGGGTATGCAGTCGTTGCGAATCGAACTGCGAAGTGTTCGATTTGCCGTATTTCTGCGTTCTTTGCGGAAATTAAGGCACTCTTTTGGGAGTCGCGAACTTAGACTGCCTGCAATTAACTCCCTTCAAAATTTGTGACATCCGCCGGAGGCTTACTTAAACCAGCAGGATCTTCTGCTGGTTTAAGTACTACCCTTGCTTGTTGTTTATCTATGACCATTTGTTCAATCAATGCATTTACCGACTCAAACTTCTCTTCTGGTCGCAAATATTTAATCCAATCAACGGCTACTTCTTTATCATATAAATCGCCATCAAAGTCGAGGACATTCACTTCCACTATAGGTGGGATTCCCGATTCATGGAAGGTTGGCTTTACACCGACACTACAGACGCCATTACGCATGATACCATCTGCTGTAAAGCGCACGGCATAGACACCATTGGCAGGCAACACCGTATTATTCTTCGGAGAAACGTTTGCTGTTGGAAAACCAAGCAGTCTCCCACGCTTTTCACCATGGACAACGATGCCAACTGTTCGGAACGGCCTGCCGAGCAGCACTGCTGTTTCTTCGACGTCGCCCTTTGCTAGTAACTGACGAATGCGGGTCGAAGAAACTTTTTCATCATGATCAGTCACTTTGTCAATAACTGTCGTGCCAAAAGCACCGTCTGCCAACGCTGCCATCTGCTCCATCGTGCCAGCACCCTTTGAACCAAACGTATAATCAAACCCAGCCGTTACATGCTTAATCGGAAGCCCTTTCATGAATATATCCACAAATTGCTTTGGCGAAAGTGAAGCAAGGTCCCAATCAAATGTCACGATAAATAATGCATCAATCTCCATTGATTCAAGTAATCGCGCTTTCTCAGGGTATTGTGTAATATAACCTACCTTTTTGTCGCCATCACCGAACAAATGCGATGGATGCGGGTCGAATGTCATTACAGCTGAACGAATACCGAGTTCTACTGCTTTCTTTTTTGCTTCAGCAATCACAGTTTGATGCCCTTTATGTAAACCATCAAAAAAACCAATTGCCAGCGAGTACTGGTCAGTACTGTCTATCTTCATCGTTTCCGGATAATGCAATTTGTAAATATCCATTTGTGTTCCCCCTTACATGTTCAAAGGAAACATCTTTTCAGGCTTCATAAGACCCGGCTTGGAAGGATGTCTCTTGTATACGGCAATTGCCCTGCCATCCGTCGTAAAGAGAACTGATTCATCACTTTGTAGCGAAGGATGCTCTGGCAATACTTGGCCGTTCATTACTTTGTCATAAAGCCCCTCACTGATTTCTACACTCGGAAAGTCAGTTAATGCATCTTCAAGCGGGCGCAGTATCGTTGTGATGTCGCCAGCTTCTTGCAGTTCCCTTACTTGATCCAACGTGCGGCAATCAGCTTGTCTGTATGTCCCGGAAGCCGTCCTGACGAGTGACGCCATATGCGCGGGATAACCAAGAAGCTCGCCTATCTGCACCGCCAGCGTCCGGATATACGTCCCTTTGCCGCAAGCAACTCGGATACGGAATTGAACTTCTGTCCCTTCATACGATTGTACAGGGTCAAGCAGTTCGATGTCATGAATCATGACTTTACGCTCCGGACGTTCGACTTCAATTCCTTTGCGTGCATATTCATAAAGTTTACGACCATTTACTTTCACAGCAGAATACATCGGCGGAATTTGAATAATTTCACCCGTCAATTGAGTGAGCGCCTCTTCAATTTGGCTACGTGAAATTTGTTTTGCCGATAAATCAGAAGCAACCACTTCGCCATCTGCATCTTCGGTTTCAGTTGCCGTTCCAATCGACACAACTGCAACATACTCTTTACCTGAATCCGTCACATACTCTGCCACTTTCGTTGCTTGTCCAATACAAATGGGTAACACACCTTCTACACTTGGATCGAGCGTGCCCGTATGGCCTACTTTTTTTGTGCCTAAAATTTTTCGCAGTTTGAAGACACAATCATGTGAGGTCATGCCTTTTTCTTTCCAGAGGGGTAATATTCCGTTCATGCAACGACCTCCTTTTTATCTTTATTCAGCAGTAGACCCCCACCCCTACAGGTGGAGATATGAATACAGTTTTATTTCCTGTTCAGCGGATGTTCTAACCCTCGCTAAACAAAGATAAAGCCTCCGGCGGATGTCACAGATTTTTAGGGGAGCTTTAAGAAGGCAGTCTAAGTGCGCGACGTCCAAAAGAGTGCCTTAATTTCCGCAAAGAACGCAGAAATACGGCAAATCGAACACTTCGCAGTTCGATTCGCAACGACTGCATGACCTACTTCCAGTAGGCCCCAAGCCCGAAAAAATCTGGACGCAATTACGCCGAGGCGTAATTGATATGTAAATAGAGGAAGCCGGAAAGTCCTTGTGGACACCGACTTCCTCCGTTTTGTTATCAGCTAAATTTCTTCTTAGTCTTCCTGTCCGTCTTTCACTTGTCTTAGAAGTGAATCAATTCGATTACCGTATGCAACGGATTCATCGAACTCGAACATGATCTCAGGTGTTATGCGGAGTCTGATTCGCCGACCAATTTCTGTGCGAATAAAACCTTTCGCCTTGTTGAGCCCTTTAAGCGTATCTTCTTTTTCCGATTCTTTCCCAAGAACAGAAATGTAGATCGTTGCTTGTTGAAGATCACCAGTCACCTCGACATCAGTTACAGTCATAAAACCAATTCGCGGATCTTTCACTTTGTTACCGATGATATCGCCAAGTTCTTTTTTCATCTGTTCTGCGACACGGTTAGCACGCATTGACATGGATGGTCACCCCGATTCCGTATCAGTAATAGTCGAGCGTCATCTCGGACATTTCCCATTCTGGATTTGACTCCAGAAATCGGATTGCCCTTCTGACTTCACGCTCTGCTGCATCTTTTGATGAAGCGACGGCAACGACTGCGATAGTCGTCCGTTGCCATAAATCTTGATGATCAATTTCCGCGATGGAGACGTTGTAGGCATTTTTCACCCGGTCCGTCATCCGTTTCAAGACGGCCCGCTTGTCTTTCAAAGAGGCCGCTTCTGAGATGAAGAAACAACATTCCGCGTAGACAATCATACTCGTTTAATTTCTTCCATAACATAAGCTTCGATAATGTCACCTTCATGAATATCATCGAATTTTTTAATGGTAATCCCACATTCATAGCCTTTTGCAACTTCTTTTGCATCGTCTTTGAAGCGTTTCAATGTATCTAATTCACCTTCGAAGATGACGATATTATCACGTAAGATGCGGACGCTTGAATCACGAGTGATTTTACCTTCTGTTACATAGCTTCCCGCAATCGTACCGATTTTAGACACTTTAATTGTCGCGCGTACTTCAGCTTGACCGATGACTTTTTCTTCAAATTCAGGATCAAGCATACCTTTCATCGCCAATTCGATTTCTTCGATCACTTTATAAATGACGCGATGTAGTCTAATATCAACGCCTTCTTCGTCTGCCGCACGCTTCGCGTTAGTATCTGGACGAACGTTGAAACCAATAACAATGGCATTCGAAGCCGAAGCAAGAGAAATATCGGATTCATTGATCGCACCTGCACCCGTATGGATGATTTTCACGTTAACGCCTTCTACTTCGATTTTCATCAATGAGGCTGCCATCGCTTCAACCGTACCTTGTACGTCTGCTTTTACAATCAAGTTCAATTCTTTCATTTCGCCTTGTTTCATCTGATCAAACAGGTTATCAAGCGTGATACGCGTTTTCTCAACACGTTGCTCTTGCTGCGCTTCACTCGCTCTTGATTCACCGATTTGACGAGCAGTTTTCTCATCTTCAAAGACAACAAAACGGTCACCCGCTTGTGGTACATCACTTAAACCAGTGATTTCAACTGGCGTTGATGGACCTGCTTCTTTGACACGACGCCCAACATCATTAATCATCGCACGTACGCGTCCAAATGTGTTACCGACAACGATTGGATCGCCTACATGAAGTGTTCCATCTTGTACAAGAAGTGTTGCCACTGAACCACGACCGCGATCCAATTGTGCTTCAATAACTGTTCCACGTGCACGAATGTTTGGATCAGCCTTCAACTCGCCTACTTCTGCAACTAACAGAACCATTTCAAGCAACTGGTCAATTCCTTCACCATTCAATGCAGAAATAGGTACGAAGATTGCATCGCCGCCCCATGCCTCTGCTACAAGTCCATGCTCCGTCAATTCTTGCATAACACGATCAGGGTTTGCTGATGGTTTATCCATTTTATTGACCGCAACAATGATTGGAACTTCTGCCGCTTTGGCGTGGTTGATTGCTTCAATTGTTTGTGGCATAACGCCATCGTCTGCTGCCACAACAAGAATCGTAAGGTCCGTCACTTTCGCTCCACGTGCACGCATTGTCGTAAACGCTGCGTGACCTGGTGTATCTAGGAATGTGATTTTTTTACCTTTTTCTTGAATTTGGTAAGCACCGATATGCTGGGTAATCCCGCCCGCTTCACCTTGTGTTACTTTTGTATTTCGAATCGAGTCGAGAAGCGTTGTTTTCCCGTGGTCAACGTGACCCATGATTGTCACAACTGCCGGACGTTCGACTGGTTCAGATACAACCTCTTCAGATTCTTCGAAATAAATTTCAAGATCCGTTACATCGACGCGAATTTCTTCTTCTACTTCCACTTCATAATCCGTACAGATAAGTTCAATTGCGTCCTTATCTAATTCTTGGTTGATTGTCGCCATGATGCCCAACATGAACAATTTTTTGATGATTTCAGATGGCTCACGGTGTAGCTTCTGTCCAAGTTCAGCTACGGACAATGATTCGTAGAATGTAATTTTTTCTGGTAATGGCAATTCTACTTTGGGTTGTGGAGCCGGACGATATCTTCTGCGTCCTTGGTTAATACCCCGTGCTGGTGGACGTCCACCGCGTGCGCCACCGCCTCCTGAACGACCTGGACCGCCACCTTGTGCTGGACGGTTACCCGCTGGTGCTGCTCCTTGTGCTGGACGGTTTTGACCACCTTGCACTGGACGATTACCGCCTTGTGTTCCTTGTGCCGGACGGTTTTGACCACCTTGCGCTGGACGATTACCGCCTTGCGTTCCTTGTGCCGGGCGGTTTTGACCGCCTTGTGCTGGGCGATTGCCGCCTTGTGTTCCTTGTGCCGGACGGTTTTGACCGCCTTGTGCTGGGCGATTACCACCTTGTGTTCCTTGTGCCGGACGGTTTTGACCACTTTGCGCTGGACGATTGCCGCCTTGCTGTGGATTCTTTTGACCTACATTTGGTGTACTAGCAGGACGTGCCGATGTTGACGCGCCTTTCGTGCTAGTATTTTTTGATTCTGTTTTTGGTGCTTGCTGATTATTTTTATTGCCACCAAATTTACTATCAAGCTTCGTAATCGCTTCTTTATCAATCGTTGACATATGGTTCGCTACATTCACATTAATCTTCCCAAGCTCATCGATAACTTCTTTACTCGACCGATTCACTTTTTTCGCGTATTCGTGTACACGTATTTTCGTCATTAGCCCACCCCCGGTTATATTCGTTGAGGAGCCCGGACAGTTTGCGTGCAAACCCTGCGTCCGTTAGCGCAAGTACAACTCGCGACTCTTTTCCGATTGCATGCCCGAGATCATCGCGACTCCCAAAAGCATGCTTCTCAACGTTGTAATACATACATTTATCAGTTAACTTTTTCATGGTATTGTTAGATGCATCTTCGGCAACAATAACAAGATGCGCAGTCCCATTACGAACTTCCCGGACGACTAGTTCTTCGCCCGTGATAATCATCCTTGCACGCGCCGCCATACCAAGCAGTTGAAAAATCTTTTTTGAATCATTCATTTCAGTGCCTCCCGGCGAATTGCATGAAGAAGGTCATCATACACTTGTTCAGGTACAGCCGTTCCAAGTTGACTTTCAATCGATCGGTTCCGACGTGCTGCCTCAACTGCTTCTTCGGATTTTGACACATATGTCCCACGGCCGGATTTTTTGCCTGTGAGATCCACTGAAACTTCTCCTTCTTTCGGGCGAACGATACGGATCATTTCCTTTTTAGGAAACATTTCGCCCGTTGCAGCACATTTACGCAAAGGAACTTTTTTCATGTTTGCCATGTGTGGTCATCCTTTCTTCTCAGTCCTCGTCATCCGAATACAGATCGATGGATGTGTTGTCCAACTCATCTTTTGGTTCTTCTTCAACGAAATAGGGATCATTATCGTTTGCAGACTCCTCTAACCCAGCTTCAACGCCTGATTCATCGAAAGTAGGTGGATAGATACCTAGTTCACGTGCATCCGTTTCACTTTTGATGTCTATCTTCCAGCCTGTTAGTTTAGCCGCAAGCCTTGCATTCTGTCCACGTTTCCCAATGGCAAGCGACAATTGGTAATCAGGTACAACAACTCTTGTCGATCTTTCTTCTTCATTGACTTGAACATCGATGACTTTCGAAGGACTTAGAGCATTGGCCACAAAAATAGCTGGATCCTCAGACCATTCAACAATATCGATTTTTTCGCCATTCAATTCATTGGAAATCGTTTGGACACGCGCACCTCTCGCACCTACGCAAGAGCCAACGGGATCCACTTCTTCGTTATTCGTATGAACAGATATTTTTGAACGATCACCCGCTTCACGTGCAATTGATTTGATTTCGACAATGCCTTCAAAAATTTCAGGGACTTCGACTTCAAACAACCTACGGAGCAGTCCTGGATGCGTCCGGGATACGAACACTTGTGGACCGCGTGATGTACGTTCAACTTTTGTAATATATACTTTGATGCGGTCATGTGGCTGAAATGTTTCAGTTGGAATTTGTTCTCCTACCGGTAAAACAGCTTCTACTTTGCCAAGTCCAACATACAAATTGCGAGCGTCCAGACGTTCGATAATACCATTGACAATATCATCTTCTCTGTCGACGTACTCTTCATAGATAATTCCACGCTCCGCTTCTCGTACACGTTGCGTTACGACTTGCTTAGCCGTTTGCGCTGCAATACGACCGAAATCACGTGGTGTCACTTCTTGCTCAACGATATCCGCAAGTTCATAAGCTGGGTTAATCTTTTGTGCATCTTCAAGTGAAATGGACAAACGATCATCCTCAACCTCCTCGACGACATCTTTGCGGGAATAGACTTTCATCGTCCCTTTATCAAGATTCAAATCAACCCGCACGTTTTGCGCTTGATTGAAATTGCGTTTATATGCGGTTACAAGTGCCGCTTCGATCGCTTCTACCAAGACGTCCCGAGAAATTCCTTTTTGCTTTTCAAGGGCTGTCAATGCATCGAGTAGATCACTACTCATGTTAATCACTCCTACATTCAATTATGCGGAAAAATCGATAGCTAGGCGGGCCAGCGCGATTTTTTCCTTGTCGATCACAACAGTCACTTTTCTTGTCTTAATACGCATTTCTACTTCCACAGTATCCGGTCCGTTTGCTAATAAATAACCCTCGAATTCCTTCAACCCATCGATTGGTTCATACGTCTTAATGAATACAAAATGACCAACCGCTTGTACGTAATCCTCTTCCTTCTTCAACGGTCGCTCTGCACCAGGTGAAGATACTTCAAGGAAATAGTTTTGCGTAATTGGATCTGTTCGATCAAGTTCTTCACTCAACTTTTCACTTACTTGAGCGCACTGGTCTATATCGATACCTCCATCAGGAGTATCAATATAGACTCGAAGGAACCAGTCTCTTCCTTCTTTTAGAAACTCAATATCGACAAGCTCCAAATTCAGTTCTTCGACAATCGGACTGACGAGTTTCTCAACTTCTTCTGTAATTTTACTCATCTTATCCCTCCACAAAATCTTAATCAAATACGCCTCGGCGAATTTGTGCCGGAGGCTAACAGGACGTTAGTCACTCAGAGGTTGCCGCAGGACGCGGCAATCTTAGTCTGAGTTCCTCCGTAAAAAAACAGTACAGAACAACAGAAAAGAGCGGGAAATCCCACTCTTTTTGCGCAAGACTATTACAAAAGTTGTTCCCATCATACCATACGTTACAGGAGCACGCAAATAATGTGCTAGAACAAAGACAGTTGATTGGCTTCAGGCATGCCTTCCAAACAGCCAAGTGTCGTCATATATTCCACAACTGTTTTTGAAACACGACCGCGTTGTTGAAGGTCTTCCTTCGATAAAAACTCTCCATCTTTTCTAGCTTCAACTATTGTATTAGCGACGTTTGTCCCAAGGGATGGAATCGAATTGAACGGCGGAATCAGTGTGTCTCCATCAATGAGAAACTTCGTTGCATCCGATTTATACAAGTCTGGCTTGACAATGGAAAAGCCGCGTTCACTCATCTCAAGCGCAATTTCAAGCACCGTCAATAAACTCTTTTCTTTTGGCAATGCATCCAGCCCTTTAGCGTTGATTTCTTTAATTTGTGCACGCATCGATGCTGATCCTTTAGTCATCGTCAGCAAATCATAATCCGTAGCCCGCACAGTGAAATACGTGGCATAGTACAAAATTGGATGATGCACTTTAAAATATGCAATGCGCAACGCCATCAGAACATAGGCAGCCGCGTGCGCCTTTGGGAACATGTATTTAATCTTTTTACAGGATTCGATATACCAGTTCGGCACACTTTGCGCTTTCATTTCCTCTTCAAATTCGGGGGTCAACCCTTTCCCTTTCCGCACAGATTCCATAATTTTAAACGCCATAGACGGATCCAATCCTTGATAAATCAAGTAGACCATAATATCATCACGGCAACCGATAACATCGGACAACTGACAGGTTTTATTTTGAATCAATTCCTGTGCGTTACCGAGCCAAACGTCCGTCCCATGCGATAATCCCGAAATCTGAATAAGCTCTGAAAACGTCGACGGCTTCGTTTCTTCTAACATCTGACGAACGAATCTTGTCCCAAACTCCGGCACACCAAGTGTTCCTGTCTTACAGCCAATCTGTTCCTCTGTTACCCCGAGTGACGATGTGCCACTGAATAATTCCATGACGCCTTTATCATCCGGCGGAATCGTTAATGGATCGATACCCGAAAGGTCTTGCAGCATTTTAATCATCGTTGGATCATCATGCCCTAGAATATCGAGCTTTAATAAGTTATTGTCGATGGAATGGAAATCGAAATGCGTCGTTTTCCAGCTCGAATTCGTATCATCGGCAGGAAACTGAATCGGCGTAAAATCGAATATTTCCATATGATCTGGCACAACGATAATACCGCCGGGGTGTTGTCCGGTATTGCGCTTAACGCCTGAACACCCTTGTACAAGTCGGTCAATTTCAGCCCCACGGAAAGTATAACCATTATCATTCATATAACCACGAACATAACCGTAAGCTGTTTTCTCCGCAACCGTTCCAATCGTCCCCGCCCGATAAACATAATCCTCACCAAACAAATCCTTCGTATAATTATGCGCATGTGCTTGATAATCGCCACTGAAGTTGAGATCGATATCTGGAACTTTATCCCCTTTAAACCCTAAAAATGTCTCAAAAGGAATATCCTGCCCATCTTTTTTAAACTTCGCTGCGCATGAAGGACAATCTTTATCCGGCAAATCATAGCCCGAACTAACAGATCCATCATCGAAAAACTCTGTTGTTTTACATGATGGACACACATAATGTGGCGGCAATGGATTGACTTCCGTAATTTCCATCATCGTCGCAACGAGTGACGAACCAACCGACCCACGCGATCCAACAAGATAGCCATCATCTAACGACCGCTTAACGAGTTTATGCGAAATCAGATAAATAACCGCGAATCCATGCCCGATAATTGACTTCAATTCTTTTTCAATCCGCGCCTCAATAATTTCCGGCAATTGCTCACCATAAATGCGATGGGCCATGGAATAAGTCAATTCTCTTACTTCCTCATCTGCCCCTTGAATTGTCGGCGTATATAAATCGTCCTTGATCGGCTTCACATCACCGATTCTTTCCAATATAGCATGCGGGTTGTCAATGACGATTTCTTCCGCCACTTGCTCCCCGAGGAATGAAAACTCTGCCAGCATTTCATCCGTTGTCCGAAAATGGACAGCTGGTAGCGTATAGCGGTTCATGGGATTGGCTCCGCCCTGCGAACGAACAAGGACGTTACGGAAAGTCGCATCTGTTTCATCAATATAATGGACATTTCCAGTCGCACAAACAGGTAGCCCAACCTTTTTCCCAAGCTTGACCATCTTGCGCATAATATCTTCCAAATTCCATTCATCCCGAATTAATTCAAGCTCCAGTAGATGGGAGTATACAGGCTTCGGATGAATCTCCAAGTAATCATAAAACTTTGCAATTTCCTCAACCTCATCCAAAGACTTTTGCATGAGTCCTTCAAATACTTCACCTTTATCACAGCCTGAACCAACGAGTAGACCTTTTCGATGCTTAACAAGCAACGAACGCGGAATACGTGGAACGCGGTAAAAGTAATCCATATGCGAATAGGACACGAGTTTGAAAATATTTTTCAATCCCTCATCATCCACTGCAAGCAACGTACAATGCGATGGTCGTGAACGCTTATAGGCATCGCTTTCCCCGATACGTTGGTTGAAGTCGTCCAGGTAAACAATCCCTTTTTCTTCTGACTCTTTTAGTAATCGCAAGAACAGATGAGCCGTTGCTTCCGTATCATAAATCGCCCGGTGATGCTGCGTAAGTTCGATATTATACTTTTTCGCCAACGTATTCAGCCGGTGATTTCTCATTTCTGGATGAATGTAGCGAGCCAGTTCCAGCGTATCAATAACAGGGTAAGCAATAGCCGGTAAGCCAGCCTTCTTTGAGGCTTCGTAAAAGAACCCCATATCGAATTTCGCATTATGAGCAACCAAAATCGAATCGCCGATGAAGTCACTGAAATCTTTCACAACGTCCGCTACTTCAGGCGCATCCTTCACCATATCATCCGTAATACCCGTCAGTTCTGTCGTCGTATTCGACAGCGGATGATGCGGATTCGCAAAGCGTTCGAAGGTCTCGACAATTTCACCATTTCTTAAGCGCACTGCAGCAAGTTCGATAATCGTATCGTAAACCGCTGAAAGGCCCGTTGTCTCCACGTCAAAGACGACATAACTGTCACCCTCAAGCTTACGATGTTGTTCATCAAAAACAATCGGCACACCATCATCGACTAAGTTAGCTTCCAGACCAAAAATCACTTTAACGCCTTGCTTCTTACCTTCAGCATAAGCCTCTGGGTATGACTGGACGTTAGCATGATCCGTAATCGCAATGGCAGGATGCCCCCATTTCGCCGCCTGTCCAACGAGTTTCGATGCCGATACAACTGCATCCATCTGACTCATGGTCGTATGCGCATGTAGTTCAATCCGTTTTCGGTCCTTTGGTGCTTTGTCTTGGCGGATAATCGGTGATATTTCCATGACATCTTGCGCCATCATAATGAGGTCCCGAACGAAAGTATCGTTCTGAATGCCACCACGTGCGCGAACCCAAGCCCCTTTTTTCAACATCTTCATCATTTCTGCATCTTCATTATCACGCGAGAACATTTTCACTAAAATGGAATCGGTATAATCCGTCACTTTAATCGTTAGCAATGATCGACCACTGCGTAATTCGCGCACCTCCGTATCAAACACATAGCCCTCAATCGTCACGCGACGTTCCTCATCTTGAATATGTTGGATATCCATAATAGGCTCATCCTGTTTGATAGCTGTACCAAGGCGAAACGGACCGGATACAGTGGCGCCACTTTCCTTCATAGACGTTTCTCGTTGCATCATATCTGCAAGTGCTTTTTGACCGAGCGCTTCTTCTTCCGCATCCCGCTGCGCAATAAATGATGCTAGTCGAGCAGCTTCCACACCACTATCTTCCTCTGATAATTTGAAATCGACAAACGGTCGTGCAAAACCGAACGAACGATAGATATTCGCAATTAAATCAGCATATTTGCCTCTCAAGGTTTGTAGTTCTATATCATTTGTACAATGAAGCATTAGCTTGCCGCCTGTCATCACCGGTCGTTGGCTCATTAGCCGTTCACGAATGGGCGGCGACATATCACTCAACTCTTCGATGATGAACGGCCAGTAGTCAGTCAGCATTGTTTCATCTACTTCAGTCGAGCGGCAAGTCATCTCTAACCGCACCGTCGCAATAGCGGAAAAAGCCTCGTTGACGCGCTTGCTAAACTCTCGATAGACAGCCGCTGGTAACGGCTGCTTTAGCGTTAAATTAAATTGCCAGAGCCTTGATTTTCGGTGGATATTCACCTTGTTCAGTTCGGCCTGTTCAAAGTGGATGGCAAATTGGTCATCCGTCATCCCGATTTGCTGCAACAAAATATACAGCTTGTTAATCGCATCCATAGATCTCACCCCTATTTTTTTCAAATCAATTACGCGGGAGGCCCACTTGCTTCTGCTGAAGCAAGCGGAAAGGGAAGTACCGACAGACGGCCTTCCCTTCCCCATGCATGTTATGCACTAAAAAACCCTTGTAGTTTTTCAGTAATTTCTTCTTTTCGCCATTCAAATGAATCTCCGGATTGTCTAAATTTCACTTCGACAATTCCGTCTACTGCTTTTTTACCAATTGTAATACGAACCGGTAAGCCAATTAAATCCGAATCGGCAAATTTAACACCCGCCCGTTCAGGACGATCATCATAAAGGACATCATAGCGATACGATTTCAAAACCGTATATAACTCCTCCGCCAAGCCTACTTGACTGTCATCCTTAACGTTCACCGTAACCAGATGGACATCGAAAGGCGCAAGCTTCGTTGGCCACTTCAAGCCGTCATCGTCATTGTATTGCTCAGCAACAGCAGCCATAATCCGTGATACACCAATTCCGTAACAGCCCATGATGAACGGCTGTGCTTTCCCGTTATCATCCAAAAATGTCGCCTTCATTGACTCACTATACGTAGTTCCCAATTTGAAAATATGACCCACTTCAATCCCTTTAGCAAATCGAATCGTCCCATTACCATCCGGTGAAGCATCCCCTTCACGGATAAAACGAAGATCTTCATAGCGATCAATCGCAAAATCACGCTCAGGGTTAACATTCGTTAAATGAAAACCATCATCGTTAGCACCACAAACCCCATTGACGATAGAGGCGACCGCATGATCTGCAATCACTTTTAAACCAACTGGCAATTTAACAGGGCCAATTGAGCCAACCTGACACGACAGAAGTGCTAGCACATCTGCTTCATGCGCTAACTCAACAACTGTCGCACCGAGTGCATTTTTCAGCTTGATATCATTGATTTCATGATCGCCACGACTCAGTACGACAATCAACTCTTCATCCGCCTTGAAAATGAGTGTCTTAATCAGGCGCTCCACATCTACTTCAAGGAATGACACAACTTCGTCAATCGTTCGCTGATCAGGTGTTGAGACTTTGGTTACTTCTTTCAACGACGCATCCCGCTTAGCATAGACCACATTCACTTCAGCCATTTCAATATTGGCTGCATAGGAAGAGGAATCACTGTAGGCAATCGTATCTTCACCGATGTCTGACAGCGCCATAAATTCATGCGTCCCTGTCCCACCAATCGATCCGCCATCCGCAATAACCGCACGGAAATCTAACCCAAGCCTTGTAAAAATATTCGTATACGCTTGCATCATATCCATATACTTGTCATGCAAACTGTCTTCTGTCGCATGGAAGGAATATGCATCTTTCATAATGAACTCACGACCGCGCAACAAGCCAAAACGTGGACGTTGCTCATCTCTGAACTTCGTTTGTATTTGGAACATTGTCAGTGGCAATTTTTTATAGGATTTCACTTCATCACGCACGAGGGAAGTAATGACTTCTTCATGTGTTGCGCCAAGTGCAAACTCCCGATTATGCCTATCTTTCAATCTGAATAGCTCAGGACCATACGCACTCCATCTACCCGTCTCCTGCCAAAGCTCCGCCTGTTGCATAGCCGGCATGAACACTTCCACAGCATCAATGGCTTCCATTTCTTCACGTATAATCGTCTCTATTTTCTGAAGCACTTTTTTACCAAGAGGAAGGAAGGAATAAATCCCACTCGTATTTTGTCGTATAAACCCCGCGCGTAACAGCAACTGATGGGATTTAATATCTGCATCAGCAGGTACTTCACGCATTGTAGGGATAAATGTTCGTGATTGTTTCATTAAATTCCCACCTCAAGTTAAGTTTTAAAATTGTTGATTTCCGCTAACTATTGAAAGAAAAAGCGTTGAATATCATTCCATGTAACAACCAACATCAGCACCATTAAAAGGACAATCCCCACAAAATGGACCAAGCCTTCTTTTTGCTTATCAATCGGCTTACCACGCACTGCCTCAAAGAAGAAGAACAGCAATCTTCCACCGTCAAGCGCCGGCAGCGGCAATAAGTTCATAATACCTAAGTTAATGCTTAACACAGCAGCCCAGTTCATAAGATTATAAATCCCGTACTGCGCCACTTCCTCAGTCGCCTTGTAAATCCCAACAGGTCCAGATAAGTCATCAATTGAGAATTGTCCAGTTATTAAAGTCCCTAACAATTCAAATATTCTTTTAATCCAATTGATGGTTTGTTCCGCTCCATATACAACTGCCTTCACTGGATTTTTTTCCATCGGTCGAGTAACGCCAAGTTGCCCGTATTCTTGACCTGATTTATCCTTTATTGTCGTGGGAGTGATGTTCAATTTCACCAATGTACCATCACGCTCTACAACAAATTGTAGCGGATTTCCTGGGTTCGCTTGGACGATTTCCACAAATTCATTCCATGTGCTAACCGAATGTCCGTCAATCTCTTTCACAAGATCCCCAGCTTCCACTCCGGCTGCAAAAGCAACATTATCACTTTGCACATCTGCAATAATAGCTTCTTTCATCGGAACACCTTGCATCAGTCCAAGTGCTAGGAAGATGAAAAATGACAGAATAAAGTTGAATAGAGGACCTGCAAAAATAGCCATTGCTCGGCTACCCACAGACTTCGATTCAAACTGTCGGTCATATGGCGCAATTAGCGTTTTCTGCCCTTTTTCATATATAACAGCTTTTCTCGATACTTTGAAGCGCACTAACTGCCCTTCATCATCATAGCCTTCAATAAACAGCTTTTTTTCCAAATCCGATGATTCTACTTCTAGAAATAGCACATCTGGATTGGCAACATTGCGGTTCAAATAGATTTTTTCGATTTCATCGGAAGCATTGATGAGCAGACCTACACGGTAACCAGGCTGCAATTCAACCTTATCAAAATCTTCTCCTGCCATCCTGACATAACCGCCAAGAGGCAGTAGACGAATTGTATATAACGTTTCACCTTTTTGAATACCAATAATTTTCGGCCCGAATCCAATCGCAAATTCGCGTACCATGATCCCAGCCTTTTTCGCAAACAGGAAATGCCCTAGTTCATGAAAAAAGACGAGAGAACCGAATATGATGATAAACGCAATAACGGTTTCCATGAAAAACCACCTTCACTGACCATTTTGGTCGTTAATTGTCAAATACGTCTCGGCGGAGTTGTGACGGGATTTTGAATTGTTCTTGAGGCCAGTCGTTGCGAATCGAACTGCAAAGGGTTCGATTTGCCGTATTTCTGTTCTTTTTACAGAAATTAAGGCACATAATTTGATGTCGCGTATTTAGACTGCCCTCCTAACTCCTTTCAAAATCCCAGACATCTGCCGGAAGCTTTTGCCTGCACGATGCAGGTCATGCAGGCGTTGCCACAGGACGTGGCGAACTTAGCCTGCCTTCTACTATTCAGCAGGGAGTTTGAACTCCCTGCTGAATCAAGTTAAATAACTCACTCTACCATAGCATACACCATTTTTCGAGCAAGTGAATCTGCTTCCAAAATGGTTTCGAGATCTGGAACCGAACTTGTTCGATGGGTGTCCATGACACGTTCAATGATGTCTTCGATTTGAATGAATGGAATGCGTCCTTGCATGAATAAGGCTACAGCAATTTCATTGGCTGCATTCATAGCAGTCGGCATTGTACCGCCTTCCCGCCCCGCAGCATAGGCCAGTGCTAACGCCTTGAAACGGACATAATCCATTGTTTCAAAATGCAACTTGCCGATTTCTTCAAGGCGAAGCGGCTTAGCATTTTGCATCGGAATACGATCAGGATACGTCAGCGCATATTGGATAGGCACACGCATATCAGGTGAGCCGAGCTGCGCCATAACGCTCGTATCCTCAAACTCCACCATCGAATGGATAATACTTTCTTTGTGCAGTAAACAATCGATTTGATCATAAGGCATGCCAAAAAGATGGTGTGCCTCAATTACTTCGAGTCCTTTGTTCATCATCGTTGCAGAATCGATTGTTAGTTTATTGCCCATCGACCAATTCGGATGTGCAAGTGCTTGTTCCACTGTCACATTGGAAAGGTCTGCGCGAGAAAGATCCCTGAAACTACCACCCGAGGCCGTTAGTATCAATCGTGACACACGTTTCGGATTTTCTCCATTCAACGCTTGGAACAATGCTGAATGCTCACTATCAACAGGTAACAGGGGGACGTTGTATTTGCGGGCTTCCGCCATGACGATATCCCCTGCCGCAACAAGTGTTTCTTTGTTCGCGATGGCAATCGTAATACCTGCACGAATGGCTTCCAGCGTCGGCTTGAGTCCAACGCTACCAATCACAGCATTGACTAGGACATCAGCGTTTGTATGAGCCGCCACCTCGATGAGACCCTCTTCCCCATACACAACACGGCTAGCAGGGAATTCACTTTGCAATCTCTCCGCATCTTCACGTCTGATGACTGATATCGTCTGTGGCTGATGTGTGCGAGTAATCTCTCTCACCTTATCGATATTCATACCGGCCGAAAAAGATACGAGTTTAAATTTTTCTGGATTCGACTCAATGATATCGAGTGTCTGGATTCCAATAGAGCCAGTTGCCCCAAGTAAACTTATTTTTTTTATCACAATGACACCTATCTTTCCTTTAGCCTACAAAATGTAAAAAATGAAGGAGTGGTAATACGAACAGTAGACTATCGAACCTATCAAGAATACCACCATGTCCTGGTAATAATTTCCCTGAATCCTTGACCGCATAATGTCTTTTCAGGGCTGATTCAACAAGGTCACCCATTTGCCCCACAATTGATGCAACGATCGTTACAGCGATTAGTATTGTGTAAGTAGAGGCGATTGAATAAAAGTATTGGAAGACAATCGCAAAAACTACGGCAGATATTATACCACCGACAAATCCTTCGATAGTTTTATTGGGGGATATTTCCGGCCATAGCTTACGTTTACCGATTTTCCTACCAACAAAATACGCACCCGAATCCGTCGTCCAGATAACTAATAACGCATAGACAACATATTCAATTCCATATAATCGCGTTTCAATTAAATAATAAAATCCGATGCCGACATATAATGCACCTAAGATAGAAAATGCTGCATGATCAAACGTAAATCGATTTTTCACAATTACTGTATACGTTAGCAAAATAAGGACGACAGCGAATGTCATTTCAATTTTCGTATACCCCAGCGCCTGAAAAACATTCCTTTCCCATGCAGCCGGCATTAGTAACACCACAAGTGTAGCCCATGTCAGAAATCCTTCAATTGAAAAAAGATGGAGATCCCTCATCCTTAACAGCTCATATAAACCGATAGTCGCAATGATATATACAGCGATTGTAAAAGGCAAGCCCCCTACAATTACAAGCGGAATGAATAAGGCAGACGCCACAATTGCCGTCAGTATCCTTTGTTTCAAACGTTCCCGTCTCCTTCCACGCTTCCAAAGCGACGATTGCGCAATTGGAATTCTTCGATGGCATTTAACATGCATGTTGCATCAAAATCGGGCCATAGTACATCTGTAAACGAAAATTCGGCATAGGCAAGCTGCCACAGCATGAAGTTAGACAGTCTCACTTCGCCGCTTGTGCGAATGAGCAAATCCGGTTCCGGTAAATGCGCAGTCATTAAATTTGAGCCTATTAATGACTCATCAATATCTTCAACTGAAATGGCTCCCTCAGCAATAAGTGAAGCTATTTCTTTAACGGACTCGACAATTTCTAGTCTACTGCCATAATTCATCGCAAAATTCAATGTCAAACCATCATTATCAGCAGTTGCTATCATAGCTTGCTGAATAGCATGCTTAGTATGATCTGGTAGCATATCAAAATTACCAATCATTTCAACTTTCACATTCTGTTCAACCAATTCAGGTAGATATGTACTAAGAAATTCTCCAGGCAGTTTCATTAGAAAATCTATTTCTAATTTCGGTCGTTTCCAGTTCTCAGTGGAAAAAGCGTAAAGTGTAAGCACTTTTATGCCGAGTTCATTTGCGATACGCGTAATTTTGCGAACCGTCTTCATCCCCTCATGATGGCCAGCAATCCTCGGTAAATTACGTTGCTTTGCCCATCTACCGTTGCCATCCATAATAATCGCTACATGTGCAGGGATTGGCTTGCTTTTGACAACAGCAATCCTAGTAGTTATTGCAGCATCTGGTACCGCAGTTTTTTTTCGCAAGAGTTTTTCAAGCATGTCGTTTCCTCCACTCAGCTACTTTTCAGAGCAAGTACATACTCTATCGTAACAAATTAGACGATAAATTTCATTTTATAAGAAAAGCATACGTTTAATTATGCATGTGTTCGGCTTATCTAATAAGAAAAAAAGACGTCCTGGAATTAGGACGTCCCGGAATATAGAAAGTTCTTCTATCAGATTTCCATGATTTCGTTTTCTTTATCTTTTGCAATTGCATCGATTTTCACAATCGTTGAATCCGTCAGCTTCTGGATTTCTTCACCGCTGCGGCGCAATTCATCTTCAGTGATATCGCTACTTTTTTCAAGCTTCTTGAAGTCATCATTAGCATCACGACGAACGTTACGAATCGCAATTTTTGCGTCTTCTGCTTCTTTTTTCACCAATTTAACAAGCTCTTTACGACGATCCTCAGTCAATAAAGGAATTGCAAGACGGATAAGCGTTCCATCACTTGATGGTGTAATCCCAATATCTGATTTCATAATGGCTTTTTCAATATCTCCAATCGTCGTTTTGTCATACGGTTGAATGACAAGAAGACGGGCTTCAGGTACTGAAATAGCTGCCATCTGACTAAGAGGCGTAGGCGCTCCATAATACTCGACAGATATTCTGTCTAGCAAAGAAGCATTTGCACGCCCTGCACGAATCGAGGCAAGTTCCCTTGTATACGCGCCAATCGCTTTGTCCATGCGATCTTTTGCTTGATCCATCACTGTGTTTGGCATTATAAATTCCTCCTGACGACCGTCCCAATCGGCTCACCGAGGACGGCTCTTTTTATATTTCCAGTTTCCATAATTGAGAATACTACGAGTGGGATATCATTGTCCATACAAAGGGTTGAAGCAGTTGAATCCATGACTTCAAGTCCTTTGCTAATGACATCTAGATAGGCTAGCTCTGTGTATTTGACTGCATTTTTATCTTTCATCGGATCGGCAGAATAGACACCATCGACATTATTTTTCGCCATTAAGATCACATCTGCTTCAATTTCTGCTGCACGAAGCGCTGCTGTTGTATCTGTCGAAAAATAAGGATTTCCAGTACCTGCTGCAAAAATGACAACCCGCTTCTTTTCAAGATGTCGAATAGCTTTACGGCGAATGTAAGGTTCCGCCACTTGTCTCATTTCAATTGAAGAAGAAACACGTGTTTCAACGCCCAATTTTTCAAGGGAATCCTGCAATGCAAGGGAATTCATTACTGTTGCCAGCATTCCCATATAGTCTGCTGTTGCACGATCCATCCCCATTTCACTGCCAATTTTACCACGCCAGATATTTCCGCCTCCGACAACAACTGCCACCTCAACATCCAGATCAACTACTTCTTTTACTTGTTCAGCAACCGTTTTGATGATTTCGGGTGATAGCCCAAAACCTTTATCTCCAGCAAGTGCTTCACCGCTTAACTTTAAAACGATTCGTTTGTATTCTGGGACGCTCATTTGTACCCTCCATCTATTTCGTTTTCTCGAAAATAGGGAACACAGGCATGTGTTCCCCATTGGTTATTCTTATGATGGATCAGTTGTTACCTTTAACTTGGCTCATTACTTCTTCTGCAAAGTTGTCTTCACGTTTTTCGATTCCTTCACCAACCGCATAGCGGATAAACTCTACCAATGTACCACCAGTTGAATTTACGAAGTCACGAACTTTTTGATCTGAATTTTTAACGAATGGTTGATCAAGCACACAAATCTCTTCAAAATATTTACCGATACGGCCTTCGACCATTTTCGCTACAATATTTTCAGGTTTTCCTTCGTTCAATGCTTGTTCAGTTAGAACTTTACGCTCACGTTCAACTTCTTCTGCAGAAACTTGGTCACGTGAAACGTATTGTGGGTTCAATGCTGCAACGTGCATCGCAACATCTTTCGCTGCTTCTGCATCTGTTGAACCTTCAAGAATTGTAAGAACGCCAATACGACCGCCCATATGAAGGTATGGACCAAATGCGTCTGCATCTGTTTTTGTACGAATTTCGAAGCGACGGAGTGATAACTTCTCACCGATTTTCGCAATAGCATTTGAAATGTGATCCGCAACTGATAGACCACTTGCCATTTTTGACTCAAGTGCTTCTTCAACTGAAGCTGGTTTTGTAGCAAGAAGGTGCTCTGCAAGCTCTTGTACTAATGTTTGGAAGCCTTCGTTTTTAGCAACGAAATCTGTTTCAGCATTCACCTCAAGAAGAATTGCTTCGTTTCCATTCACATAGATAGATGTTGTACCTTCCGCTGCAATACGGTCAGCCTTTTTAGCTGCGCTTGAAAGTCCTTTTTCACGAAGGAAGTCGATTGCTGCTTCCATATCACCATTTACTTCTGTTAGTGCTTTTTTGCAGTCCATCATACCTGCACCTGTTTTTTCACGTAATTCTTTTACCATTTGAGCTGTAATCGCCATTTTATATTCCTCCTAAATAGTACGTCATCAATTCCCTAGAAAAGCGGAAGGTGCCCGCTTAAACGAAACAGCCAATCCGACTTACGTCCCAAGCATTTGGCACCTAGAGCCTAGACAATTCCTAAAAAAGACGATAAGGGTATTAGCCGCTTATCGTCCCGTCATTTACTGATTTCACTCTACAGCTACTGCATCCTCTTGAGTTGCCTCTTCGTCTTCGCCTTGTTTTGATTCAAGCAAAGCGTCAGCCATTTTACCTGTTAATAGGCGTACTGCACGAATCGCATCATCATTCGCAGGAATGATATAATCGATTTCGTCTGGATCACAGTTTGTATCAACGATTCCGACTAGTGGAATGTTCAATTTGATTGCTTCTGCTACTGCGATACGTTCTTTGCGTGGGTCAACAACGAACATAACGTCTGGAATAGCTTTCATATCACGGATTCCGCCAAGGAATTTAACTAGGCGTTCGTGTTCTTTTTTAAGTTGTCCAACTTCTTTTTTAGGAAGTACGTCGAAAGTACCGTCTTCTTCCATTTTCTCGATTTGTTTCATTCGAGCAACACGTTTTTGAATCGTGCCGAAGTTTGTAAGTGTTCCACCTAGCCAGCGTTGGTTGATGTAGTACATTCCAGCGCGTTCAGCTTCTTCTTTAATTGCATCTTGAGCTTGTTTTTTTGTACCTACGAATAGGACTTTCCCGCCATCAGCACCAACTTGACGCATAAATGCATATGCTTCTTCAAGTTTCTTCACCGTTTTTTGTAGATCGATGATGTAGATGCCGTTACGTTCCACGAAGATAAATTTCTTCATTTTCGGGTTCCAACGACGTGTCTGGTGTCCGAAGTGTACTCCTGCTTCAAGCAGTTGTTTCATTGAGATTACTGACATTTGTTATTCCTCCTGTTTGGTTAGATTCCGCCGTGCGCTTCATTCGGTAGAGCGACCTTTCGGCACCGTTTCTATCGTCCATGCACGTGAGTAGTAATACCATTTGATAATATACCATAATACTTTTCCCTTTGCAACCCAATTCATTTAAATTTCAAAATGAGTTCTACTTCCGTCCGCCCTTTGCCCAGTGCTTTTGCAATTTCTTCGATGGACTGACCAGCATCGTGCAATTTAATGGCTCGTGTTCGATCATTATCCACTTCCACTGGCGATTCTTGTTGAACGGCTACTGTGTTATATGACTTAAGCGCAACATTAATAGGGACAGTAGGCTTACTAACGCGCATCACAGGTTGAGGTTGCTCCACAGTATCAACCTCCTGTTTGATAGCAGATGGCATAATATTATCTACTTTTTTCATAACAGGAATTTGATCACGTGTAGCAAGTCGTTCGATTAAACGCTCATTTTCATCTTTCAACTCAGATAGATACGCGCCAATCGAATCATCCATTTCAACCATCAATTTGCGTTGTTTTTTTTCAAGATCATCAAATTTCGACACCTTCGTGTACAGTAATGCTAAAAAATAAAAACTAATTATTTGCACGATAAATAATACAACTAAAGCTATCCATACCATGTTAATTACCTTGAGAAGTCAACGAATGAACCTTTATAAGGATGCACCGTATTCTTCTTGTCCTCTTCTTTTTGTAACCGCTGACGTTCTTCTTCCTCTGCACGCTCTCGTTCACGTCGATCGCCATCAGAATTCATTTTGGCATACTTCTCTGATTCCAAAACAGTCTCACTGTTTTTCAGTGTTTGTTGTTCCATCTTGGCAGTAGCCTGATCCATGTTCAATTGTGTCTGCTGATGCTTCTGCTCCGCAATCTTCCCCGCATCGAACGTCTTCGGTATTGCAATTTGCAGTTCAATCCCTTTCAGACTCATAGGATCCCTCCATCTACTATTTCAGACGATAATAGCTTGCGAAGTTTGAATAACGCTTTAGAGTGAATCTGAGAAATTCGAGAAGTGGATAGGCTTAGAATTTCGCCGATCTCCGTCAACGTCATTTCTTCCGTGTAGAAAAGACTTAGAACAAGTTGCTCATTTTTATTTAGTTCTTTAATCTTTATGGATAAGTCGCCAATCAGCTCGTTCATCATAGTTCGTTGTTCGGGTGTTCTCGATGCTTGGTCTTTTATGACAAACGATTTTTGACCTTCGTCATCATCATCATTGATTTTTTCATCGATGGACAAAACATTTGAAAAGTAATGTTCATGGACAGTCTGGTAAACATCGTCGACACTCATACCCATATGTTCGGCAATTTCTTCCGGTGTCGCATGACGCAGTAATTTTTGTTCAAGTTTGGTAATTTCATCTTCCAACTTTTTAGACTTTTCTCTCGAAGAGCGCGGCAACCAATCCTCTTTCCTTAAGCCATCGATAATCGTTCCTCGAATTCGGAAAGAAGCATACGTATCGAATTTCAAATCTCGGCCCGGATCGAATTTTGTCAAAGCGTCAAATAACCCATGAAGTCCGAGACTCATAATATCATCACGCGAAACATTTCGTGGCAGTCCTGAGCTAATCCGTTGCACGTGATAAGTGACAAGTGGAGTATATCTTTGGACCAAGATATCCCCCGCATCAGGATTGCGATTACGGATCCACAGGTCCCAACATGTTTCTTCCTCCATCAAATCCTGTTTCGACATCGAATCCCTCACTTCCCATGATGATTCCGTCATAATTACTACTATTATAGCAAATAAGCATGAAAAAAGGCGTCTGAACCAATCAGCCGCCCAAATTTTGCCTAGACTTTAGCGACTAGATCATAAGCCTTCACCATATCGGCTGCACTCACTTTATTCTAAAGCTCTTTCGTTCCTTGGTTCACTGTTCGAATATTAAGGATCGATGTTGCAGGATCAAATTCGATTGTACGTCCACTTGACCCACCCGTATCTTCAGCAATAATTGGGATAGACAAACGTCTCAATTCTTTTTTGACAGCTTCAACATTCCTTGGACCAATTCGTATGGTATCACTCGAACCGAATTGGAACATTTGAGAGCCACCTGCTATTTTCGCCTTTAAAGACATCGGTCTAACACCTTCTGCTTTTAGCATTTCCATTAATGCATAAATGCCCGTATCCGCAAACTTAGCGATATTTAGCTGATTCGATTTGCCAAGATTGGAATCTGGAAGCATGATATGTAACAAGCCTGCAACCTTTTTCATTTCATCATATAATACAACACCAACACATGAACCGAGTCCAGATGTGCGAATTGTCATCGGTTCTTTAACTATATTCATATCTGCTATGCCTACCCTGACTACCTCTTTCAGCACCATCATTTTACATTACACCTAGAGATTTAAAAATCGTGATATAGGATGATGGATCAGGGAGCAAGAAAAAGTGACCGTTAATACTTGTACTGCCACTCTCTCCTTCTTCACGAATCTGCGTATCAATGACGATGACTTCATCGCTATAATGAGATACTTCAATCAATCCAAAACTAACGATGGCTCCAACCATATCCACGCTTAACGACGGCACTGTTGGATAGATTTTTAAACCCGTAAAATCGGATAATGCGGACAAATAAGAGCCAGAAAGAATATTACCAAGTTCCTGCATAGCAGATACACCAATTTCAGGAAGGGTGGAGGCACTAAAACTGAATGTTTCATCGTCTATTAGTCTTCTGATAAAATGATTGGACGACTCCAAAGATAGAACAAAAAACATACTGCCTGATAGATCTCCTTCTATTCGAAGGTAAATACCTGCTACAATTGCTTCGGCCCCTCCCGCGAGATCGAACATTTCATCGAATGACACAAGCTTAACATTCGGTACATACATATCAATTTTGCGATCCAGTAATTGTGACAGAGAGGTTGCCGCATGCGCCGCACCGATGTTACCAATTTCCTTCAAGACATCAAGATGCATATCCGTAATAGGGCTTTCAGATGTCATCCGAAGTCACCCGCTTTATAGGTTCTAAAACTTTATTCAAATTCAGCATGACGAGTAGACGTTTGTCAACTTTAGCGACACCTGAAATGAAGTCTACTTCCACCGAACCAACGACTTCTGGTTGTGGTTCAATGGACTCCATTGGTATGTCAAGTACATCATTTGCAGCGTCGACAACAAGACCCACATCATAATCTTCTAACGTGACAATAATAATTCTTGTACTTTCATCCATCTCTTTAACCTCGAGACCGAACCGCGCACGTAAGTCGACTATTGGCGTAACAGCACCTCGAAGATTAAGTACACCTTTCACATAAGACGGAGTTTTTGGAACACGTGCAATAGATAGCATCTTCTCGATACCCTGAACGACATCTACACTAATGGCATACTCTTTATCCATCAATTGAAAAACAATTACTTTCATATCTTTTTGATTGAGCATTTCAGTCATGACTTTTCACTCCCGCCTATTTAATCAATGAGTTACAATCGACAATAAGTGCCACTTGTCCATTTCCAAGAATTGTCGCACCAGATATCGCAAAGACATTTTGTAAGTAATTACCGAGAGATTTCAAGACAATCTCCTGCTGACCGATGAATGAGTCGACAACTAATCCTGCTAGTCTTTCGCCTTTCCGGACAATAACCACTGATTGGAATCCACCGGACTCATCATGTTGTTCCGGCATTTCGAAAATTTCTTTCAGATAGACAAGTGGTACGATATTACCACGGAAATCGATTACTTTTTGATTGTGTGCATTCAAAATATCTGACGTTTGAATGATTGCCGTTTCTATAATAGATGACAATGGAATAGCGTATACTTCTTTTTCTAGCTCAACAAGCATTACCGAAATAATGGACAATGTTAATGGCAATTGAACTTGGAATAGAGAACCTTGTCCTTCTGTCGACTCGATAGAAATATAGCCGCCAAGTGATTCAATCGTGTTTTTCACGACATCCAAACCAACTCCTCGGCCAGATACATCCGAAATTTTCTCGGCTGTAGAAAAACCTGATGCTAAAATGAGTTCCGCCACTTGACGGTCCGTCATTGTTTTCGCCATTTCTTCAGTGATAATACCATTTGCAATCGCTTTAGCAACAACCCGATCACGGTTAACACCGGCTCCATCATCTTCAAGCTCGATGAATACGTGATTGCCTGAGTGATAAGCACGAAGTGTGACAGTTCCTTCTTCTGGTTTGCCTTTTGCCAAACGTTCAGCAGGGCTCTCTACTCCATGATCGAGTGCGTTACGAATTAAGTGAACAAGCGGATCACCAATTTCATCGATAACGGTTCGATCTAGTTCGGTTTCAGCACCAATAATTTCAAGTGATACTTTTTTATCCAAATCACGCGCTAACTGCCTAACCATTTTCGGGAAACGATTGAAGACTGTTTCGACCGGGATCATCCGCATGTTCAAAATGATGCTTTGCAAATCACCGGATACGCGGGTCATGCGCTCAACCGTTTCATTCAACTCTGGGTTATGAAGCTCACTTGCAATGGACTGTAGTCTCCCACGATCAATCACTAACTCTTCAAATAGATTCATAAGGATATCCAGTCGATCGATATTGACACGAATTGTCTTATTACCTGACTGTACTCCTGTATTACGTTTCCCCTTTTGAACACCTTGTTCTTTCACTACAGCTGGCTCTGGTTGTGTAGCGATTGCAGTTTCTATCGCTTGAACCACTTTGTCGTCTTCGGCACGTTTACCATCTGTTAAGTAATCATGTGTCAGCACAGTAATTGTGACAGATGCTACTTCAGATACTTTCAGCACTTTTTCCTTCAAAACATCTGCATTTTCTTTGGTAATCAATGCTACTGTAAATGTTTCACCAAAGTCTTCATTTTCAAGCTGTTCCACTTTGGGTTCAGATTTAACAATTTCGCCGACCTTTTCCAAGATGCCGAATACCATGAACACTCGTGCTGCTTTTAACACGCAGTCTTCCCGTAATTGTACAGTCATTTCAAAGGAGTTGAAGCCCTGGTCAGATGATTGATTAATAACTGTCATTTCATAATCATCATAACTGAGTACAGCTTTTTGGTTATTTACTTCTACTACACTAGATACCGCCGTTTCAACAACAGCTGCAGTAACAACAGCACCGCCTGCCTCAATACGATTAAGTGATTCTACAAGCTCGCGAACATTTTTTTTACCCGTTCCACCAGACGCTATATCCATTACCATCTCTTCAAGATAGTCAACGGCTTGAAGAACAACATCAAAAATTTCCGTCGTTACAGGTATTTTGGAATTACGGATTGCATCCAACACATTTTCCATCATATGTGTTAGGTCTGCAATGTCTTCATAGCCCATTGTTGCAGACATTCCTTTTAATGTATGCGCAGATCGAAATATTTCATTGACAATACTAAGATCTTGCGGGTTTTTCTCAAGTTCCAGCAAATGCTCGTTACAGGATTGAAGATGTTCCTTGCTCTCATCAATAAACATTTCTAAATATTGATTTGTATCCATCGTGCTGCCCCCTCTATGACTTTATAATTTCCAACATCGATTCCGATATGTCTTGCAAATCCACTACTTTATCAGCAAGTCCAGCTTCTTTTATGGCTTTTGGCATTCCATAGACAACAGAGGTCTTGGCCGACTCGGCAATTGTAACTGTTTTGCCATTTCTTCGTATCACGTCCATGCCGACTTTTCCGTCATAGCCCATCCCCGTCATAATGACTGTCAAGTAGTTCACATCTGTGTATTGTGCAGCTGACTCAAGCAGGACATCGACAGACGGACGATGCCCCATGCGCGGTGGGTCAATTGCATCTAGTCTCACAAAATAGTTCACACCGTTCTTTTGGATTTTTAGGTGCTTGCCTCCCGGTGCAATATACGCCGTGCCATTTTCAAGAAGCTCACCGTCTTCTGCCTCTTTTACTTTAATGTTACAAAGACCATCCAGCCTGTCGGCTAGAGATTTTGTAAATCCGGCTGGCATATGCTGAACAATGAGGATTGGAACGCCAATTGAAGCTGGTAATTTTGCTAATACCTCTTGCAGTGCCCGCGGACCCCCTGTCGATGTACCTATTATAACAAAACTTCTACCTGATTTGAAAGTCTTATTAGTAGGTATAGCATTTACTGGACGCTGAGGGCTCGTCAACGATGTTATCGGGACTTTGGGTTCTACTAATTTACTGACAAGTTTCGGGGCAATTGGCATCGCCAAACGGTGACTCGGTACCTTGCGTGTTAGCGTAGACATACGCACACCTAACGCAGCTATAACTTTTTCCAATATCTCTTCCTTCACCTCATGAAGATTTAAAGAAATTGCTCCACCTGGCTTCGCTACAAAGTCAACTGCACCATATTCCATAGCGAGCATTGTATTTTCTGCTCCACTTTTTGTTGTACTTGACAACATAACAACAGGCACTGGATACTTGTCCATAATTTCTTTTAACGCCTCAAGACCATTCATAATGGGCATCTCGACGTCCATTGTGACAACGTCCGGTTTTAAAGTCCTTACTTTATCAATAGCCTCTTGACCATTGCGCGCAGTTCCGACTACCTCAATTTCGGGATGCCCCGAAAGGAAATCAGAAATCAGCTTACGCATAAACGCCGAATCATCCACAACAAGCGCTTTCTTTCGACTGCTTGTACCCAATTCATCCACGTCCTTTCGTAAATATGTTTCTCAATTTTCCGAGGAACCCTTCTCCTTGTCTAAATTCTTGGCCAGAACTTGTCCCGATAAAAGTTTCCGCGATGGCTATCATCCTTTTCGAAATAGGAGCGTTTGGAAAAAGAAGTATAAATGGTTGCTGTGCAACAACAGCCTTGTGGACTATTGGATCTTCGGGAAGAAAACCAAGTATTGTAGTTTCTTTGTTCAAAAACTTCTGCATAGTATACTGCAACCTTATCACAGCATTATTACCGTCATCACCTTTTGAAACACGATTGCTGACTAAATGAAAAGTCTTGTCAGGATCTTGTACACAAATGAACTTCATCATAGAGTATGCGTCTGTAATAGAAGTTGGCTCCGTCGTCGAGATAACAATGACCTCATCGACTGCTATAATTAATTCAATCGACCGTTGTGTCGCACCCGCTCCCATGTCAAATATAATGAAATCGTATCTTTGTTGTAAAAATTCAAATGCCTGAATAAGACGGTCGAACATATCCCTTGACCATTCCAAGACAATATCCAGGCCAGAACCCCCTGAAATAAAGTGTAAACCTTCGGATGTCTCGTTGATAACCTCTTGAAGTTCTTCGTTGCCTAGTAAATAATCTTTTAAACTATATCGCGGTGCCATACCGAGAAGAATATGAATATTGCCCATCCCAATATCCATATCTACGATGATCACATTCTTACCTTGAAGTAGGAGGGCATGGGCGAAATTCGTTGAGAAGTTTGACTTCCCAACACCACCTTTTCCGCTTACGATGGCAATCGATCTGGATAGATCCCCCTGAGACTTCAACATCTTGAGCCTTAGTGTCTCTGCCTGATCACGCATCATAAGCACCCTTCAGCAGTAAAGAAATTAACTTACTACTGTCCGCTTCGGTAATGTCTTCTGGTACTTCTTGACCATCGGTATAATAAGCGGTACCGATATTGTGATCTTTCATCAAGTTGAACATCGGCCCAATGGAGCTTGTTTCATCCATTTTGGTGAAAATGAACTTTTCAACTGCAAACTGATTGAACTGCTCGACGATAACTTTCATATCTTGTTCTTTTGATGTCAATGACAGAACGAGATAGGATTCCATATCCAAAGAAAAATCGATTAGCTTCGACAAATCCTCAACAAACTTAACTTCTTTATAATTTCGTCCTGCTGTGTCTATAAAAATAACATCACGATCAGCAAGTTTGTCGATGGCATTTTTAAAATCCTGACTGTTATAGGCAACTTCCACTGGGGCTTGCAAAAGATTAGCATATGTACGAAGCTGCTCAATCGCTGCAATTCGGTATGTATCCGTTGTGATAAAACCGATTTTCTTCTTATTTTCAAGAAGAGCCCTAGCCGCTATCTTGGCAATTGTTGTTGTTTTTCCGACTCCAGTCGGTCCGAGTACGTTAATATATTTCTTGTTGAAAGATATGCCTCCAAACGGCAAGTCTTCCATTTCTTTTTTCAGTAATTCCTTTGTAATGAGCAATTGCTCCTGCTGCGTAAAATCCTTCTTCTCGGCTTTCATACGATTATAAATTTCTTCACCTATTTGTGTAATGGAACTTGTCGATAAGCCCTGTTTGTCAAGATGTGCTAGTAATGGTTTCAACTCATCCGGAAAACGAGATTGTCTAGCCAACTGCTGCATATCCTTCAACATTTTTTTCAACTCATTCATTTCTTCTTTCAGTTCGCCAGACGTCCTATCGACATTCTCAATACGAGGGGAACTAATCGGAAAAACCGGTTCTTCCATTTTCGGAGCCGGTTCATCAAAGCCTGCAACAACTTCTACAGATTTCTTTTTAAAGAAGCCAAGAAATCCTTTTGTTTTGACAACGGTTGAACTAAGAATAATCGCATCATCACCAAAATCAGCACGCACTTTTTTCATCACTTCAACCATTGTCTCAGCTGTATACTTTTTCATTTTCATTAGATATCCACCACCCCAACGCTTTGAACTTCAACGGAAGCTTCCAATTCATTATACGATAATACTGGGATTTGAGGGAAATACCGCTCTGTGATTTGCCTCAAATACATCCGAATGGCCGGTGAACATAGCACGACTGGCGATTGGTCCATCAACGCTACGCGTTCTACTTCTCCAGCAATCGATTCTAGGATTTCTTGTGAGTGCCCTGGATCTATCGATAAATAATTTCCTTGTTCTGTTTGCTGAATATTATCGGCAATCATTTTCTCGATTTTACCAGACACGGTAAGCACTTTGAGTGATTGACCGGTTGATGCATATTGATTTGTAATCTGCCTTGCAAGAGCTTGCCTGACATATTCCGTCAACACATCAACATCTGAGGTATATTTAGAATAATCCGCCAGTGTTTCAAAAATGATTGGCAAATTCCGCACCGAAACATGCTCATTTAACAATTTTGCCAATACTTTTTGGATTTCTCCAATTGACAATGGAGTAGGTGTTAGCTCGTCAACAAGAATCGGGAATGTTTCACGCACATGATCGACAAGTTGTTTTGTTTCTTGACGACCTATCAAATCTGCAGCATTCGCACGGATTACTTCTGTCAGATGTGTTGACACAACACTTGGTGGATCGACAACGGTGTAACCAAGAATTTCTGCATCTTCTTTGACATCTTCGGCTATCCATTTTGCAGGAAGTCCAAATGACGGCTCAATCGTATCAATCCCTTCGATTGAATCATCGCCACCCGGGCTCATCGCGAGATAATGGTCAAGCAGAAGTTCTCCCCTTGCTAACTCACTTCCCTTTATTTTGATTCTGTACTCATTTGGCTGCAATTGAATGTTATCCCGAATACGAACGACTGGAATGACAAGACCAAGTTCAATGGCCAACTGCCTCCGAATCATAACGACTCGATCGAGAAGGTCACCACCTTGCGTCGCGTCAACAAGTGGAATCAACCCATAACCGAATTCGAATTCAATAGGATCGACATTAAGAAGATTGACAACATTTTCCGGACTCTTCATGCCCTCTGTTTCAGTCTCCTCTTCCATCTCCAGCAATTCTTCCGGATCTTTTTCGCCTTTGCGCGACATCATAAGTGCACTAATGGCAAGTGTGGCGGCAACTGGAATCGTAAGCATATCGTTGATAGGTGTAGCAAGACCAAGCAATAGGATTGTTGCCGCACCCACGTATAATAGCTTCGTTTGACCAAGAAGCTGCCTAGTAATATCCTCACCAAGATTGCCTTCAGACGTTGCCCGTGTAACGACAATCCCTGTTGCAGTCGAAATAAGCAGTGCCGGTATTTGAGAAACGATACCGTCACCGACTGTCAGTTGGGAAAAGAGCAAAGCTGCTTCTCCAAATGGAAGTCCCATTTGGACAACCCCGATAATCATACCGACAAGCAAGTTAATGATGACCATAATAATGCCGGCAATGGCGTCCCCTTTAACAAACTTCGTTGCTCCATCCATCGCACCGTAGAAGTCAGCTTCATTACTGACTTTTTCACGCCGCGTACGCGCTTCCGTTTCAGAAATCATTCCTGCATTCAAATCAGCATCAATACTCATCTGCTTCCCTGGCATTGCATCGAGCGTAAAGCGCGCTGCGACTTCCGATACCCGTTCTGCCCCTTTTGTAATAACGAGGAACTGGATAAGAACGAGGATTGCGAAGACGACGAGACCAACGATAACATTACCGCCCGTTACAAACGTTCCAAACGTTTCAACGACACCACCAGCATCTCCATTCGCTAAGATTGCCCTCGTTGTAGAGACATTCAATCCCAGTCGAAATAACGTCAACAGGAGTACTAGTGTTGGGAAAATAGAAAACTCCAATGCTTCCTTCATATTCATAGATGTCATTAACACCATTAAACCAAGTGTAATATTGATGATAATTAGGAAGCTGAGGAGCCAAGTCGGAAGCGGGATGACAAGCATCGCGATAATCATGATGACCGCCGCGAGCACGCCTATATCTCTTAATTTCATGTCATCCCTACTTTCTTTAATTTAATCAAATACGCCTTGGTGTATTTGCCTCCAGATTTTGAATTGAATTTTTGGCCTATAGTGGGGAAGGATTGAACTGCATCCTTCCTTGTTGGTCAAATCAGATTTTACGTTGTATGCGATAGACATACGCCAGTATTTCGGCGATTGCTTTAAAGAACTCTTCAGGAATTCGTCCCCCAATCTCCACTTCATCGTATAGTGATCTTGCAAGTGGTCGATTTTCAACCATAACGATATCATGTTCTTTTGCAATCAATTTAATCTTCTGTGCAACGAAGTCAAGACCTTTTGCCACTACAATCGGCGCATCCATATTGCCATCATCATACTTGATAGCGATAGCAAAATGTGTCGGGTTTGTTATCACCACATCTGCATTTGGAACTTCCTGCATCATACGGCGCATAGCCATTTCGCGCTGGCGCTGCTTTATGCGGGATTTAATAATCGGATCCCCTTCGCTGTTCTTATGTTCATCCTTAATATCCTGTTTGGACATTCGGAGATTTTTTTCATAGTCAAATTTCTGATAAAAGAAGTCAAGAATTGAAATGAATAATAAAACTAATGCTGCTGTAATCCCCATAATAGCCGCAAGTTGCGCCACAGTAGTCATTACATCCCAAGGACTTTTGAATGCTAATGCCAGCACTTTGTCGATATTCATCATCAGGATGATAACAGTTGTTGAACCAATAAATGAAATTTTCAGTACAGACTTTAATAACTCGATGATTGCACGCATTGAAAAAATACGTTTAAGTCCTTTGATGGGATCAATTTTCTTCAAATCGAATTTCAATGGCTCCGTCGTAAAAAGTAATCCAATCTGAAATAAATTTCCTGCTAAGCCTGCGACTACTGCCGCTAACATAATGGGTAATAAAATAAACGCCATTTGAATTACAACTTCAGAATAAATAAGCATTGCCTTATCTTCATCTAGATGCGTGAGCGGAACATATTCCGTAAAAGCATGCTTAAAAAACAGGAAAAAGCGGTCCCTCATGAATCCCGCGATAAAGAACAGGAAAAGGAACACGGTAAGGAGGACGGTTGCACTTGTCACATCTTGACTTTTTAACACTTGCCCTTTTTTCCGGGAATCTTGACGTTTTTTCGGCGTGGCTTTTTCGGTCTTTTCCCCTGCAAAAAATTGCAGATCTAACCGCAACATCATGTTAGCCACCTCCAAGAAGTATCATCAAGTCCCTCATAGCGATGATCATCATTTCAAATAATTTTTTCATCATCTGCACCATTACACCCATCATAATCGCTAGCACAAGGAAACTGACACTAATCTTGATGGGAAATCCAACAACAAAAATATTCATTTGTGGCACAGCTCTTGCTGTAATTCCAAGCGCTAAATCGACTAGAAACAATGTCGCAACAATTGGAATAGACATTTGGAAAGCAATCACAAATGAGGTTGCGAATGTCTTAACAATAAAATCAGCTAAACGTTCTTCGCCAAGAGCCGGCCAAAGCTGCTCCATCGGGATAAATTGATAGCTGTAAAAAATACCGTCTAACAACATATGATGACCATTCAATGCCAATAATAGAAGAATAGCAAGTGAATTGAAGAATTGACCGAGAAGTGGTGATTGCGCTCCAGTTTGTGGATCAATTACGTTGGCAATGGCGAAGCCCATCTGAAAATCGATGAACCCACCCGCAATCTGAATGGCCGCCATAATGATAAATGCGATAATTCCAATTGCCAAACCTGTTACAGCTTCTTTAATAACAAGCAAAATAAAAGTCCCATTAACCTCTAAATGGGGGATTTCAATTGTATAGACGAGCATCCATGCTAGCAATGCGCCAAAAATGATTCGTTGTGTCGCAGGAATTGCCCGGTAAGAGAATAGCGGAACTGTAACAAAAAATGCAGTAACTCGAGTTAAAATAAGTAGGTATGCGGCGAATGAAGGAACTAATTCTTCCATTTAATCACCCGATATACCTAACAAGATTTTCAAAAATATTACCTGCGAATGTGGTTACCTTTGTCAGCATCCACGGACCAAAAAAAACGATCCCTACGAGTACAGCAACAATTTTAGGAACAAATGCCAACGTCTGTTCCTGAATTTGCGTCGTTGCTTGAAAAATACTAACTGCAAGGCCCGATCCAAGTGCAATGAGAAGGAGGGGACCTGATGTCATAAGGATGACCCAGATTGCACTCTCAGCCAAGCCTATAATCGTTTCCATCGTCATGTTAACCCTCCTAGAAACTTTGTAACAATGATTTAATAATGAGATACCAACCATCGACAAGTACGAATAACAATATCTTAAACGGTAATGAAATCATGACAGGTGGTAACATCATCATCCCCATCGACATTAAAATACTCGCAACAATCATATCAATGACTAGAAATGGAATAAAGATCATAAAACCCATTTGAAATGCCGTTTTAATTTCACTCAATGCAAATGCAGGGACAAGCATAGTGAGTGATACATCTTCAAGCGTTTCTGGTACATCCGCTTGGTTATAGCGCAGGAATAATTCCAAATCCTTCTGCCGCGTATGCTTACTCATAAACTCTTTCAAGGGCATACTAGCCTTTTCATAAGCTTCTTCGAGCGTTATTTCATCTTCGAATAGCGGGGTCAGTGCCTGTTCATTCACTTGTTGAAATGTCGGTGCCATGATGAAAAATGTTAAAAAAAGTGCAAGGCCGACAATTACTTGGTTTGGCGGCATTTGCTGCGTAGCAAGTGCCGTTCTGACGAATGATAAGACAATGACAATGCGTGCAAAAGAGGTCATTAATATTAGAATAGCCGGCGCGAGTGACAACACTGTCAAAAGGAGCATCATTTTGATAGATGTCGATACGTTGGTAGCGTCACTATCCGAAAAAAACTGAACGAAATCATTCATCTTGGTTCCGCTCCTTTTCTGTCAATCGGCTAATATGCCGGTTCCTCTCCTCTTTCATCTCATCGAGTCTAGTTTTAAATAGTTCACCAAAATCACTTGACTCTCCTGTTTGCACGTTTCGGTCATTTGGGGATTTCCCAGTCATTTTCTTAAGAATTTGATCGAGCATCCCCGTTGCTAATTCACGATCGTCCCCCCCGTAAAATTCGACAAGTTTGTCAATCTCCCCGGGATCCGTAATCTCTTTCAATAAACGGATATCGTCTCCAACACCTATTAAGTAGTAAGATTCGCCAACGGCCACTAGTTGAACTGACTTATGCTGTCC
Source organism: Sporosarcina sp. YIM B06819 (assembly GCF_033485175.1). Classification (NCBI taxonomy): domain Bacteria; kingdom Bacillati; phylum Bacillota; class Bacilli; order Caryophanales; family Caryophanaceae; genus Sporosarcina; species Sporosarcina sp. YIM B06819. Next base: position 126,180 of record NZ_JAWLIQ010000007.1, read on the forward strand.
AAGCGATATGCCGCCCATATTTTTCATAAATCGATTTTTATCGTAAAGTCGATTTTTTCGATTCACGAATTTCAAAAGTCCAAATAATAAACATACGACGAACAATAAAGCAACCATTACTTTTATGTAATCACCCACCGATGATCCAACTGCTTTGTCGGTAGACGACCTATCAGCAGTTGGTGCATTGATGTTATTGTCAAGTTCTTTTTTTTCTGTATCACTATCTTTTTCTACATCACTATCTTTGTCAGTCGTCCAATAGTCCGACACGGATTTATTGGGATCATCGTCTGCAAAAGCAGATAAAGACGATAATTGACTGACAAAGAGTATCATCAAAACGAATGCTAGCACATACTTTTTTACCGTTGCTAATTTCATCCTATGATTATCCTAATGCTTTTTCGATTGCTTCAATCACGCGGTCTGCCTGGAAAGGTTTAACGATAAAATCTTTTGCACCCGCTTGAATAGCATCGATAACCATCGCCTGCTGTCCCATCGCCGAGCACATAATAATCGTTGCAGAAGGATGTTTTTCTTTAATCGCTTTTAGTGCCGCGATTCCATCCATTTCAGGCATTGTAATATCCATTGTAACGAGATCTGGCTTTAATTCATCATATTTTTCAACAGCCTGTGCACCATCCGCAGCTTCACCGACAACTTCAAAATTGTTTTTTGTCAAAATATCTTTGATCATCATACGCATAAAAGCTGCGTCATCCACTATTAAAATACGTTTACTCATTTGTATTACCCCCTGATTTCTATCGTAAATTATTTAAACGTTCTGCTTGGCTTAAAATATCTGTGATTCGTACACCGAAGTTTTCATCGATAACAACTACTTCACCTTTTGCAATATGGCGATTGTTGACAAGTATATCAACGGGCTCACCTGCAAGTTTGTCCAGTTCAATGATTGAGCCACTTGACATTTCTAAAATTTCCTTAACAGAACGTTTAGTTCTACCAAGTTCAACAGTCACTTGTAACGGAATATCGAGAAGCATATTCAAGTTATTCGTCTCTGTTTGGTTCAATGTTGGACTTTCAAAGCTAGCAAACTGTGCTTGTTGAACATTCACCTGCGGTTGCTGGATACGCATTTGTTGCTGTGGCATAGGTTGTGTGTATGGCTGCTGGTACATGTCTTGAGCCGGTGCTTGTTGCTGATACACTGGCTGCGTTGGTTGTTGCATAGCTACTGGTTGCTGTTTTTCGAGCGGCGGTGCCATCTCTGCAACGGCTGCCGTCTCCTCTGTTGCGCCACCTCCTAGTAGAGTAGCTACTAAATCTTTTCCAAAAACTAGTGGTAGTAGCTGCATAATATTAGAATCGATTAGTTCGCCTACCTTAAGTGCAAATGAAACTTTTATCGACAATTCATCTTGAGGGATTAGTTCACGCCCCCTGTCAGACTCCATATCCAATAAATCAATGGCCGGCGGTGATATATCCACCTTTTTATTAAACATTGTTGACATGGATGTAGCCGCTGACCCCATCATCTGATTCATGGCTTCCTGCACTGCACTCAAATGGATTTCCCCGAGATTCATATCGGGATTCGTCCCATCACCACCTAACATAAGATCTGCAATAATGGCCGCATCACTTTGCTTAATAACGAAAAGATTCATGCCCCTTAGCCCTTCAGTATATTCCACTTTAACAGCCACATATGGATGGATAAACTCTGCTTCTAGCTCTTTTCTATGAACAACAGAAATAGTCGGAGTTGTTATATCGACCTTTTGTCCAAGTAATGCAGATAGCGCAGTTGCGGAGCTACCAAAGGAAATATTGCCTATTTCACCCAACGCGTCTTGTTCTATCTCATCTAAATAATCGGCTGTTACCTTCTCATCGGAGGACGAGAAGGTGGAATCTTCAATACCAATGGGCTCACCACGCAATAACGCTTCTATTTCTTCCTGCGAAAGGATATTATCACTCATCATCTTCATCCCCTCCTATTATTGTGTCAATTATCTGCACGGCCATCCGACTTCTCAGATGTCCTGGTTGCGCTGTGAATTTAGGTATATCACCAATTTTTACGACGAGCGGATCATCAATTTTACGGTCGAGCGAAACTACATCTCCTACTTGTAAATAAAGGAAATCTTCAATCGTCATCTTACCATGACCAAGTTCGGCAACGACAGGTAGTGGAGCTTGCTTCAAACGCCTTTCAAGTATGGCACTTTGCTCGGGAGTCGGTTCTTTTATATTGGACTGCATCCAATACCTAACCGATAAATTGGGAACAATCGGTTCTAACACAACGTGTGGAATACAAATATTAATCATCCCACTCGATTCACCAATCACGATATTAAACGAAATGACGACTACCGTTTCGTTCGGCGATATCATTTGAAGGAATTGTGGATTCACTTCCATCTCTGTGAGGAACGGATCCATATCAATGATGCCAGACCACGCTTCACGGTAGTTATCAAAGGATCGCTCAAATAAGCCCGTCATTATTTTCGTTTCAATTTCGGTTAAATTATCGGCTTTCCCTAGACTTGTTCCAACGCCTCCCATAAGGCGGTCAAGCATTGAATAAGCTATATTCGGATTGACTTCCATCAAGATGTTGCCATCAAGTGGGGGCACTTCGAAAATATTGATCAATGTCATATTCGGGATTGACCGAATAAATTCCTCAAAAGGAATCTGATCCGCTGAAGCGACATTGATTTGGACGTATGTCCGTAGCTGGGCCGAAAAATAGGTAGTTAGTAGTCTAGCAAAGTTTTCATGGATTCGCGTTAAACTTCGAATCTGATCTTTGGAAAACCGGAGAGCACGTTTAAAATCATACACTTTAACCTTCCGCGGTTCATCATCTTTCTTCATGTCTTCTGCAGTCATCTCACCTGTCGATAACGCGGACAAAAGTGCATCTATCTCATTTTGGGATAAAATATCGCCAGCCATATAGTCACCTCCTTGCATTAGGGTTTAGTACGTACATATTGTCTACTTATTGAATAATGTGAGAAACGATATATACTTTTTGAATTTCCCCTGATTGCATGAGTGGATTCAAATGCGATTTGATCGAGTCTTCCAGAGCCTGTTTGCCAATTTTACCTTCTAAATCTTGTGGAGTCATTTCAGATAATTCTTGGATAACAATATTTTTTACTTGGAAATCTCTTTTAGCTAACTCTTCTGCCGCTTTCTTATTATCCGTTTGGATTTTTAAAGAAATACGGATAAATTGTTTGCCTACTAGATTCGTTGTAATTTCTTCAATATCAACTGAGTTTTCGATAATCTCATCAATGGTCGGCTCTGCTTTAGCGTCACCTTTGTTCAACTGCATAACTAGAATGAGTGCAACAACACCAATTAGTGTAATACATACTAGAATAATAAGCGAAATGGTCAACACTTTATTCTTCATCTTCTTCACCTCTGATAAACGGATTTGATAACAACTGGACCGCCTTATAAAATTCGATGATCCGACTATTGACGATATCAGCCGTATCGAGGACTACATATTTGGTACCTGTTGTAAGCGTAATGGTCGTATCAGGGAACGACTCAATTTTTTCTATATACAGTGCGTTCAATGTGAATGTACTGCCGTTCAAACGTGTAACCTGAATCATATGTAAGGGGCCGGGCTTCAAGAGCCGGCCCGACCCTCCTTTTCTGGGAATAGCTATGCTAGTTTAATTGACATGATTATATTATCGTTTCAAGTTAACAAGCTCTTGCAAGATTTCATCAGATGTTGTGATGATACGCGTATTCGCTTGGAAACCACGTTGTGCTACGATCATATCCGTAAACTCTTCCGCAAGGTCTACATTGGACATTTCTAAGAAGCCTGACTCTAATTTACCGAAACCTTGATCTAAACCAAAACCGACTCTTGCATCTCCTGAGTTTGCTGACACTCGGAAATAGTTACCGCCCACTTTATCGAGACCACCTGGGTTTGAGAAGGTTGCAATTTGAAATTTACCAGCGACTTGGAGTACAGCTTTATTGTCAGCTTTTACACCCGCTAAGGTATCTAATGCCTCTTGATAGTCATCCTCTGCATCTTTCAAAGCTGTTTTAGCGGCTTCAACAGCTACTGGATCTGCTGGATCTGCATTATCCAAATTAGCTTTCGCAGTCGTTATAGCTGTTTTCAAAGTCTGTTCTTCATTAAGAAAATCTAATTCCGCAAGTCTTACAAGCTCTTTTCCTGCTGCTGTTGTGTCTACAAAATATACTGTGCCGTCTTGACCGATGGACATAGACGATGCTGTTTTAGGAATTGTGATTTTCCCAATAATTTGGTTTGCAGGATCAGCAGGAAGTCCCATTTCCCCATCTCCATCATCCACATAGTCAGTACCATCACTTGGTTTTCCCTGCATTCCTTGAAGATATCTCCCTTCACCATCAACTAGGTCGCCCGAACTATCCATGTAAAAATTACCCGCTCTTGTATACATCATTTCACTGCCGTTAATTACTTGGAAGAATCCATCTCCCGCAATGGCAAGATCCAGTGTGTTCCCAGTGAATTGTGTAGACCCCCCTGTATGAAGTGTGTCAATTGCAGCAATCTGTGATCCTAGTCCAACTTGTTTCGCGTTGACTCCACCACGACTACCACCAGGGCCTGAAGCACCTGCTACTGTCTGTGAAATCAAATCTTTGAAAATGGTACGGCCTTTTTTGAAGCCGTATGTGTTAACGTTAGCGATGTTGTTCCCGATAACATCTAATTTTGTTTGGAAGTTTCGTAGACCTGAGATACCTGAGTACATTGAGCGTAACATAAAATAATTTTCCCCTCTCGGTTTTGAGTGTAGCCGCTTCAATCAGTCAGTGGCTAATGGCATCCTTTACGGTCCTGCCAAAGTGTTAGCTTAGCACGATTGTGCCGTCGATATTCGTAAATAATTGGTCTTTTGCTTCCGTGCGATCCATCGCTGTAATGACTGTTGAATTGCGAGCACTAACAATGAGCGCTGCTTGGTCCATCAGTACAAGCGATTCTTTGATGCCTTTTGCTTTCGCTTCGTTGACCATATCCGTCACACGTGCCCACTCGGCGTCCGATATGTCAATATTGCGTTCTGCTAATCGTTCAGCTGCATGCTTGCTTATTTTAAGCGTCGCTGGCTGTATCGCATTGTTTAAATGCTCTAGAAACGATTGTTTTGGACTTTGTGTCGGTTTAAGCAATTGCCCTTGTTGAAACATTGGCTGTGCTGTAATGCGATGGAGATTTATATTGTCCATCTTCATGGAGTTGTCCCTTTCGATGTTCCCGGTACCTCTTCAGGTTTTACTGGCTCTTCAGGCTTTGGCTGTTCTTCGGCTTTTGGTAATTCTGTTTCACTAATTGCTGTGAAATTCTTACCTTCAATCCGAGTGCCATCATCCAAAATGTATTGAAGTTTACCATCTTTGTTTGATACGGATACGACTTTACCTGACTTTTCTTCCTTGCCGTCCATATAGCCAACAAATTTACCAATGAGTAGACTTGCTTCAACAAGGTTGTTTGTCCCAGCAGCACTCCCCGTCTGCACTTCAGAAATATTACCTGGTGTAATGACTCTGTCATTGTCCAAGACAAATTTCACATCGCCATTTTCATACTTAATAGAGACGATTTTGTTTGTACCTTCTTCGACAACCAGCTTGCCATCTTCCCCTTCAATCGGATTACCTTTATCATCTAGCATTAACTCATGCCAAGTGACACTTTTACCAACAAAACTCGTATATTGAATCATTTGGGCCTGCGTTTGTGCTTCTGCAAACTTTTCAAATGACTTCGCTAAGTTCGTCGTTTGTTCAAGTGCTGAGAACTGCGCCATTTGAGCGATAAACTCATTGTCTTTCATCGGGTTCGTCGGGTCCTGGTTTTGTAATTGGGCGATGAGTAATTTCATGAAATCATCTTTGCCTAAGGTTCCATCGCCTGTTTTACGCTCATCACGCTTTTTATTGACAAGGTAATCCGTTCCTGAAATCGGTTTTTGTCCTATATTAGTCATTATTACACCTCCAACTCAATCATATATTCTTGGAATGTTAGTTGTTCTTCTTCGTTTTGTTCTTGCTGTTGGTCTGTTTCCTGACCTTGATTTTTAAAATGCTGATTAAAGGCTTGCTCACGTTCATGTCTTGGCGTATCTTGCAATGTTTGGGTAACGTCGATTCGTTCTACTTGCAAGTTTTGCTGTAAGAACGCTTGTCGAAGCTGATTTAGCTGACTGTCGAGCATTTCTTTACCTAGTGCAGTCGATGCAAGAATTCTCGCAGTCATGATGCCATTGACTTGCAACAATTCAATACGGACCTGTCCTAGATGTTCAGGATATAGTTTGACAAGTAGACGATTCGTCCCACCTGTTTGACCAAAATTGGCGCGTTTGAAGACATTTTGCATTTCACGAACCAATGCTTCGTTGCGCGCATTGTTACGGTTTTCTGCTTCTGTCGCTGACAGTTCACCTTTGACTACAGCAAAGGGGCCAGATGCAGTAATGGCAGTCGTTTCGGAACCTTTGTCCTTCGCTCCATCATCCGTCATAGCTTGCCCTGTAGTCGTAGGGGTGATAAATCTAACAGCGTGCCTCGATTCCATTAACGGTACCACACCTTGCTTACTAGAACTGCTGGTAGTAAGTGCCTCCTCGAACTGTCCACCCGCTGCTACGAGAAAGCTTTGCAATGAGAAAACTTGTTGTTCTTGTTTCAACAGTAAATCAGTTTTAGGTGAGACAAGTTCCACCGTTTTCAATACGGTTAACAAGTCAATTGCTTGTTGCTTCGGTAATTCCCCTTCGCCTTCAAGTGCATGTGTTAACTGCTCGTAAAACTGTGGTGCTACTTTATCAATCGCGCTCAGCATTGTCCATAAGTCAGTGGAATAAGTGACTTCTAATAGTTCTTCTTCGCCAAGGCCGGCTTTTTCCAATAGAGACAGTATACTGTCTAGCAATTGCTTCGGATCTACTTCTAATAAGTTAGCTAACTCTTCCAAGTTACCGAGGCCAGTTATTGAAGACAAGTCGCCAACCGCTTCATCTACTACAACTTCCAGTTCCTCAACTGATGTTGCATTAAAAATAGCTAGTATCGATTCATCGGACGCTAGGTCAGTGGACTGCTGTTGAACAGGTACTATAACCGCTGTGCCAGCTGCAACAATACTGCCGAAAACCGAGCCAAACGTTTCCTTAGATGCTGAACTAGTTTGTACACCTTTGGTAGAAGTTTGTGAATTTTGCCCAACCATTGCTTGTAGTGCTGCGATTTTCACTCTTTCATCTCCCCTCCATACAGAATGAAGTCAAAAACTCTTAACTTTCACCAGTTAGCAATGACGTATATTTTGCTGCATCTTCAGGTGCCATCTTCTCCAACACCGCAGCGAGTGTATCCGGTTTTAAGCTAGCTAAAATCCGAACAGCTTCCCCATCGGTCATTTTCGTAATGACGGGAGCGATTGATTTTGGAGACATTTGTTCATAGGTTGTCACAATTCCATTGAATTCTTTTTTGGAAATGTCTTTTTCGCTGATGAGCTGTGCAATTTCATCGTTCAATCTTTGTTGCTCTAGTAGCAATTTTTCTTTTTCAGAAACGGACTTATCAAGTTCCCCTTGCACCTTGAATAACTCCGCTTCTTTCTCCTTGATTTCCGCTTGTAAGGCCACAACCTGTTCCCCTAAGACGAGATTTGCTACTCCAGCATCATCTTGTTCTTCGTTTTTTTCGCCCACGAAAGGAAGTTTGCCAGACCACTCCTGCGCTTTGTCAAATACATTAATATCCGCAAACTTAGCAATGATAAGTAAGACAGCCGATGCAAAGAGTAGTGGGATGAATATCCACAGCAATAGGATTTGGAATATCCCAGCGGATTTCCCTTTTTCCACTTCAAATTCGGTATTTATTTCTTTATTTTTTTTCGGCACATTACCACCCGTTTTCTCTTCTACGGAACTTCAACGTCGCTAATTCATCAAGCTGTATTGCTTCCAGTTGTTCCATTTCAGTACGATGATGTTCATGATCTTTTTCTTTCATTTTTTCAAACTTTCGTACCTCAAGTGTCTTTTCTAACAGTTTGTCTTCAAACCATGTCATTTTCGAGCGAGCTTGTATCACTTGTTGCTGCGTGACTACAATACGCTTTTCTAAACTTTCGATGAAGCGCGAATAGTGGTGAATTTCATTAATCATAAAGCCAGTCATCATCTTCTCCTGTTGCTCCTCTAGCGTGTCTTCCTTCTTTTTCAGCAAATCGTACAGTTGAGTAGCAACGATTTCAAATGTTTGAACAGCTTCCTTGTACTCGATTTCCGTTTCAGTCTTTTCTTGTTCACGGTACACCAGCACTTTTTCAAAACGGTATTGGTATTTCTTCATGTTGTACTACCCCCAGCGCCTAGTGAAACAAGTTGAGCTATACTATCAGCCATCGAAATATTGTCCCTATATCCTTGCTTCAAAAAGTTTGTAATGAGGGGCTCGTATTCAATGGCCTGATCGATTTCTTTCGATGTTCCACGTTTATAAGCACCTATATTAATGAGGTCTTCAGATTTGTCATACGTATAATACAAATCACGTAATCTTTCCGCCGCTTTCACATGTTCTGGGTCTGCAATATGGTTCATCAGACGACTAACACTTTTTAAGACATTAATCGCAGGATATTGCCCTCTGTTTGCGAGCGTTCGGTCTAACACGATATGTCCATCGAGAATCCCCCGTACTGCATCGGCAATCGGCTCATTCATATCGTCACCATCGACAAGTACTGTATAGAACGCTGTAATCGCACCATGTTCATTTGTCCCTGTACGCTCTAAAATTTTGGGTAATATCGCAAAGACGGATGGTGTATATCCACGTGTTGCAGGCGGTTCTCCAACAGCTAGTCCAATTTCACGCTGCGCCATTGCAATCCGAGTAACAGAGTCCATCATCAGCATTACGTTCATGCCTTTATCCCTGAAATACTCTGCAATTGCAGTAGCCGTGTAGGCCCCTTTAATACGCATGAGTGCAGGCTGGTCTGATGTTGCGGCAATGACAATTGTCTTTTTCATCCCCTCTGGTCCAAGATCCCGTTCGATGAATTCACGAACTTCACGACCACGTTCCCCGATAAGTGCAATCACGTTCAAATCGGCTGTTGTGTTACGAGCAATCATACCGAGTAATGTACTCTTCCCGACACCTGATCCGGCAAATATCCCAACACGTTGTCCATTTCCAACCGTTAACATGCCATCAATCGCTTTGACACCTACAGATAACTTCTCATTAATCGGCGGACGCGTCATTGCATTGGGTGGATCCTGCTCTGTTCGAACAGTTGTTAAGCCTTTTGGCAGTGGACTCTTATCTATCGGATTGCCCATTGAGTCGAGAACTTTTCCAATTAAATTCATTCCCACTTTCACTTCAAGCGGCTTCCCCGTCCCTTCAACGAGACAACCACTAGATATATCGCGGACATCCATATAAGGCATAAGAATAACGACTTCTTCTCTGAATCCAACAACTTCTGCCTTTATTACTGATTCGCCTGTGCCAGACGTATTTAGATGGATAAGACACACATCACCAATAGAACTTTCAGGACCTTGTGACTCAATCATGAGGCCGACAACGCGGACAACACGCCCAAACTTTTTAAAAGTCTTCACTTTTGGTATAAAGTCGGTTAGTTCTTCCGCTTTTTTCATCGTCAATCCCCGCTTTCCATGATTTCAACGAGCCTTTCCCTTAATTCATTCAACTGTTCGTCGATACTGACTACAATTCGGCCATGATTCGTTTCAATATAACACTGGGTTGGTTCGAACTCATCATTAGCAAAAATAAGGAATGGCACATCTGGAGGAAAAATAGCTGCAAGCTCCGCGCGGTTATCAGAAACTAGTTCAAAATAATCGAGAGACACATATAATTTAATCTCTTTCATTTCGCGTGCTTCTTTTAACGCCCTTTTGACTACTGACACATAACTTTCTTCGTCATCTTGCAGTGTTTGGCCAAGAATACGTTCAGCTGTTCGTATGCCCAGTTCAAGTATGACTCGTTCTTGGCTGTCCAAATATTGTTGCGCATTTTTCTGGGATTGTGCAGTTGTTTCATTGGCGATTTGAATGGCGCTAGCCATATCTGCCATCACCTTGTTATGCCCTTCTTCAAAACCGACTTGAAAGCCTTCGTCATAAGCTTGTTGTTGGAGTATTGCTTTTTCATCCTGCCATGCTACTTGCATAGCTGAAATATCTTCCATGGCAGTTTGCCGCAACTGTTCGATGACTGCTTTTTCCTGTTCAATTTCTTGTTGAGCCTTTTTCATCAATCTTTCTCGTTCGGCAAGTACTACTTCTAATGTTAGCTCTTCCGGTGCGTTAGTGTCCTGTGGAAGAGTGAGATTACGAATGGTGATTTCCCTGGATTGCCCTTCTTCGGATATCGTGTTGAAAGAACGAAATACGTTAGACAATGATGTCATCTCCTCCGCCACGTGCGATGATGATTTCACCCGAATCTTCAAGTCTTCTAATAATACCTACGATACGAGTTTGCGCTTCTTCTACATCGCGTAGACGTACAGGTCCCATGACGTCCATCTCCTCCCGGAATGACTCTGCCATCCGCTGGGACATGTTGCGATACAAAACTTCTTTTACTTCTTCACTAGATACTTTCAGTGACAAGATCAAGTCCTCGTTCTCACAATCACGAACAATACGCTGAATTGAACGGTTGTCCAATGTAACAATATCTTCGAAGACGAACATCCGCTTCCGGATTTCTTCTGCAAGTTCCGGATCTTGAATTTCAAGCGCATCGAGAATCGTCTTCTCTGTCGCTCTGTCGACGCCGTTCAACACTTCTACAACTGCATCTACGCCACCTGTTTCCGTGAAATCCTGGGTAACAGTTGAAGATAGCTTACGTTCAAGGACCGCTTCAACTTCGCTAATCACTTCTGGAGAGGTTGAATCCATCGTAGCAATTCTCTTGGCAATATCTGCCTGCATTTCTTGTGGCAATGATGATAAAATCATTCCTGCTTGTTCTGCTTCCAAGTATGACAAGATTAACGCTATCGTTTGTGGATGCTCGTTTTGGATAAAGTTTAAAATCTGTGATGGATCAGCCCGTCTCGCAAAGTCGAAAGGCCTCACTTGTAAAGATGAAGTCAAGCGATTAATAATTGCTTGTGCATGATCTTTACCAAGTGCTTTTTCCAGAACCGTTTTCGCGTAACCAATCCCGCCTTGTGAGATATAATCTTGCGCGAGTGCGATATTATGGAACTCTTCGATGATTTCTTCTTTTACAGATGCTTCCACCTTTTTAACACCAGAAATTTCAAGCGTCAGGCGTTCAATCTCATCTTCATTCAAATGCTTATATATCGCGGCCGACACTTCCGGGCCAAGGGAGATGAGCAGGAGCGCTGCTTTCTGTTTACCAGTCATTTCTTTTTCTTTCTTAACCAAAATTCATCCCTCCGTCATTCCTCGGCAATCCATGTACGTAATAGCTTCGCAAATTCTTCTGGTTTTTCTTTCGCCATTTTCTCGAGTTGTTTTCTACGGACAGTTCCCTCTGTTTCAAGTTCTGAATTGATATCATCCACATCAAATGTGGCAAGCTGTTCTTCGATAATTGTTTCTTCTCCCATTTCTCTTGCTTTCCGTCTACTACGGAAGAACATAAAGATTAGAACACCAATAATGAGCAGTAATACAGCTCCTACAATATAAACCCATAAAGGAATAACAGTTTGTGGTGCTGCGAATGGGTCTGCACTACCATTGAATGGCTGAACTGAAACGATGACTTTATTATCCAAATCTTCCTCGAAATTCAATCCTGCAGCTTCTTTATCAACCGATGTGCGTGCGATTGTTTTAAGGATGTTTTCAATCTCGCCCTTCAATTCTGCAGGTACAGTATCGCCATCACCATCTACCATTACTTGGATTCCGATATCTCTAATTTTGTATGGACTTTCAACGATTTCTTTTCGAATACGGTTTACTTCGTTGTTTACCGTTTCCTCAAGTCGCTCATAGTCCCCATTTGACATTGTTCCTTCCTGTAACGATGCATTATCAGTTCCATCCTCTGCCATTGGCGTGCCGCCAGCTAACGCCCCATCCCCCGTAAAGGTCTCCGTAATTCGTTGAACACTGAGTGCAATTCCTTCCATACTCTCCTCGTCTACGGGCAAAACGAGATTCTCTTCCCGGTTTTCAAGCTTAAAGTCGATATCTGTTGTTACAGATACAATGACTTTGTCTTGCCCTATCATTGTGCCAAGCATCATTTGTATTTGGCGTTGTAAATCGCGTTCAATCGTCTTTTTAACTGTCATCTGATCAGTGATACTTGCTCCATATGTATTGCTAGTCGTTGCTAAATCAAAGGACTCAGAGTACTGATTGACTATAGTGATATCTTCCTTCGATAAATTGGATACACCGTTCGATACAAGATTATAAAGTGCAGTAATTTGTGACTCTGTGAACTGATGTCCCGGATTTGTTTTTAACATGACCGATGCAGTTGCATTCTGCGTAGTATCATTCATGAAAACGCCTTGTTTCGGCAACGTGATCAAAACTTTTGCATCTTGCACGCCTTCGATTCCTTTAAGCAAGTTGGCAAGTTCCGTTTGTGTAGCCCCTAATTTAATCATATCGAACTCGTTATCTGTCGTTCCAAACCCTGCATTTTCAAAAAAGAAAGCATAGCCAGGTGCTCCGGAAGACGGAAATCCTTCCGCAGCTAAGGAAACAAGTAAGTCATCGACTCGCTCTTGTGGTACAAGAATCGCCGACCCACCTGGTGCGATTTTACTTGATACGCCTTGGCTATCTAACTGTTCTTTAATGCGACCGATTTCTGCTCGTGATACATCTTTATAGAGCGTCACATAATTTGTCCTAGACAAATAGAACGTCAAGAAGGCGGCGATTAAAATGATAGCCGCGGCAGAAACCACATATGTAATTTTTTGTTTTTTTGTGCGACCCGTCCAGAACTCTTTTAAATCTGTTCTGATTTTCGCCAATCGTTCATTCATTGTAATCCCCCGGTCAGCTTACATAATTCGACTATCTACTCGCACGATGTACCCAATTAGACAGGCATCCTAATAATCTCTTGATAGGCTTCTATCACCTTGTTGCGTACTTCCATCGTTGCGTTTAAAGCAATCGTTGCTTTCTGTGCTGTAATCATGACATCATGTAATTCGACATTTTCGCCCATCACAAGTTTTTGTGTCATAACGTCTGATTCAAATTGCTTCGTGTTAACATTGTCGATTGCTGTTTTTAAATAGCTGCCAAAATTTTGTTGTGCTTCATACGGGGTCGGTTTCACTTGCGTATCCATCTTCAGCAATCCAGCTGTTGGTGCCACATTAAAAATAGATTGTATAGCCACTTGATTATCTCCTTCCAAATCCATTACTTCCCGATTTCAAGTGCTTTCATAAGCATTGATTTATTAGCATTTAACACAGTAATATTCGCCTCATAAGAACGTGTAGCGGACATTAGGTCAATCATTTCCCGTAACGGATCAACGTTTGGCATTTCAACATAGCCTTCATCATTCGCATCAGGATGCGAAGGGTCAAAGACAATTTTAAATGGTGTGTCGGTATCATCCTTAATCCTTGAAACCGTCACACCATATCCTGCTGATCCTATTACTCGTTTGCCCATCGCGGCATTTAACATCGATGAAAATTGCCCTTCACGCGGTTGAAGCGTAACTGTTTTCCGACGATAAGGCTGCCATTCTCCATCAACCATTTTGCCTCTTGTCGTATCGATGTTCGCCATATTAGATGATATGACATCCATGCGCATACGTTGAGCAGTCAATGCGGATGCAGATGTGTTCAAGCTATGAAATATCGTCAACGTCAACGGCCTCCTTTAATAACATTTTGCAACGAATTGAACTTCCCATTTATACGGTCGACAAGTGCATTATAATAAATCTGGTTTGCCGCAAGATCAGCTTGCTCCTTATCCATGTCCACCCCGTTACCATCGTGGCGGTAGCGCAAGTTCGAATAACTAAAAACGCCAGGGTGCGTCCCGTTTGATTTGAATGCAATATGACGCGCATCTGTCCGATAAGCTTCTAGTGCATTTGCTTTTACATCCGCAAACACTTCTTTGAAACTGACATTTTTCGCTTTATAGTGTGGCGTGTCGACATTTGCTATATTTTGCGATATCGATTTCCCTTTTGTGGCGGAAAAATCCAAACCACGTTCCAAATGTGAAATCGTCCCTCCGAAAATATTCATCTTCTCACCCCGTATTCCCTATACTTTGATAACTCAAACTATATAATTTCTTTCCAAACTTTCTTTTTCAACACATACTCTTATTGTAGCGGATGCTAGCGAATTTTGTCTATTAAATATAGGTATAATCTTTTAGTCCTAAACAACCTTTTTGCGCTTCGATATATCTCAACATTATTAAACAAAGGAGTATAGACCTATTAAATAAAATTGATATATATCCATTAGTCCTAATCTATCAACTAAATGCACCTCAGTTTCACCGCATGCAAAAAGAGACACTTTTTCCCTGAATTAGGAAAAAGCGTCTCTTGAAGCATTATTATGATTTTTGTTTTTCAAGTTCTTCAAGGAATTTGCCATTCAGCACTTTGATGTAAGTACCTTTCATCCCAAGTGAACGAGATTCGATAACACCAGCACTTTCAAGTTTACGCAGTGCATTAACGATAACCGAGCGCGTGATACCTACGCGATCCGCAATTTTAGATGCAACGAGTAGACCTTCATTGCCATCAAGCTCATTAAAGATATGTTCAATTGCTTCGTGCTCACTATAAGAAAGTGAATTAATAGCCATTTGAACAACTGCTTTACTACGAGCTTCCGTTTCAATCTGCTCTGATTTCTCACGTAAGATTTCCATACCAACAACCGTTGCGCCGTACTCTGCAAGGATCAAATCGTCTTCTTGGAACTCTTCTTTCAATCTTGCCAAAATTAGCGTACCAAGACGCTCGCCGCCTCCAATGATCGGTACGATTGTCGTTAAGCCTTCTTTGAACAACTCACGGTTTTCAATCGGGAATACTGTGTGGTCACTGTTCACATCTAAGTTTGAAGACGTTTCTCTTACTTCGAACAATCTGTTTGTATACTCTTCCGGGAATTTACGATCTTCAAACATCTTCTTCATACGATCATTCTCGATTTGATGATGAATTTCTAGACCAAGCAATTTCCCCTTCCTGCTGACGATGAATGCATTACAATCGATAACTGAGCTGAGCTTTTCAGCCATTTCCTTAAAGTTTACCGGCTTACCTGCTGATCTTTGAAGCATAGCATTAATTTCACGAGTTTTTATTAACAATGACATTTGTTGTTTCCTCCTTGGTATAGTTGCTTGTGTGTTTAAAGAATATTCTAAAGGTTTTCAATCATTAAATAAACTAAAACGATTTTATTAAAGTATAAATTGTGACAAATCTTTGTTTTTTACGATGTTTTTCAACTTTTCATCGACATAAGCTGGTGTTACCTTGATCGTTGCTGGTCCGATATCCGCCGCTTCAAATGATAACTCTTCAAGTAATTTCTCCAAAATTGTATGAAGTCGTCTCGCACCAATGTTTTCGGTATTATCATTTACATCGAACGCAATTTCCGCAAGTTTGCTAATTGCCTCATCCGTAAAATCTAACACCACATCCTCTGTCGCTAACAACTTTTCATATTGACGAATCAAAGAAAAGTCCGGCTCTTTTAAAATGCGCTCAAAATCATCTTTTGACAGCTTTTCTAATTCGACACGAATCGGGAAACGGCCTTGTAGTTCAGGGATAATGTCCGAAGGCTTCGCCGTGTGAAAAGCACCTGCCGCGATAAATAGAATAAAATCGGTCTTTACTGTACCATACTTCGTCGTGATAGTTGAACCTTCAACGATTGGTAAAATATCCCGTTGCACACCTTCACGCGAAACATCCGCTGAAGAACCTCCACCATTACGACTGGCGATCTTATCCATTTCATCAATAAAGATAATCCCCGATTGCTCCGTCAACTCAATTGCACGTCTAGCAATTTCATCATGATCAATCAGCTTATCAGCTTCTTCCGCCTCAAGTGCTTTACGGGCATCTTTGACTTTCATCTTACGCTTCACTGACTTTTTCGGCATTAAGGAAGACAATGCATCTTGCATATTAGCACCCATCTGTTCCATACCCGAACCTTGTAGTGCATCAAACATAGAAGGTTGCTGCGCAGAAACTTCCACAGTAACCATTTGTTCTTCGAGCTTCCCTGCTTTGAGACTCGCCGTAATTTCAGATCGCTTCCGCTTCACTTCGGCAACCTCCGCATAATTAGGCTCTTCCGGCTCATTTTTTTGCCCAAATAGCATTTCAAATGGATTTTGCATACCACTACCCATTTTCTTCTTTTCTGGAACAAGCAGTTCAACCAATCGTTCCTCCGCAAGCACAATCGCATGCTCTTTCACAGCTTCACGCTGCTCTTGACGAACGATGCGAATACCCACTTCAGTTAAGTCCCGTACCATCGACTCGACATCACGCCCGACATAGCCCACCTCGGTAAACTTCGTTGCTTCCACTTTAATAAAAGGAGCATTGACAAGCTTAGCTATTCTTCTCGCGATTTCTGTCTTACCAACACCTGTCGGACCAATCATCAGAATATTTTTCGGAATGATTTCACTTTTCTCTTCATCAGGAAGAAGACTTCTTCTGTATCGATTGCGAATCGCTACAGCCACCGCCCGCTTGGCGTTATCTTGACCAATGATGTAGCGGTCAAGATGGGCAGTCAATTCCTTCGGTGTCAGTTCTTGTCGTTTAGTCATTAGAGTACCTCCACAATAATATTGTCATTCGTGTAGACACATATTTCTGCAGCCGTCTCAAGTGCCGCTTTCGCTATCTCTGAAGCAGTAAGTGACTGCCCACTATACTTCTTCAATGCACGCCCAGCAGCAAGCGCATAATTGCCGCCTGAACCAATTGCCAAAATGCCGTCATCCGGTTCAATGACTTCTCCCGTCCCCGACACCAGCAGTAACCGTTCACTATCCATGACGAGTAACATCGCTTCAAGTTTCCGAAGAATCCGATCCCCACGCCATTCTTTCGCCAGCTCGACAGAAGCCCGTTCAAGGTTCCCGTTGTATTCTGTCAGCTTCGCCTCAAATAATTCAAACAATGTGAAAGCGTCTGCCACTGACCCAGCAAAACCCGCTAGCACTTTACCACCAAAAATTCTGCGAACTTTTCTCGCCGTGCGCTTCATAACAACTGCATTACCTACCGTTACTTGCCCATCACCAGACATGGCACAAGAACCTTCATGACGAATTGCAAAAATCGTCGTTGCATGGAATTCCATCCAATCATCCTCCTATGCTCGCGGATGCGTATTCATATACGTTTTCCGTAAATGTTCTTTCGTAATATGGGTATACACTTGCGTTGAAGATAAATGACTATGTCCTAAAAGTTCCTGAACAGTTCTCATGTCGGCGCCACCTGCCAGTAGATGCGTTGCAAAAGAGTGACGAATCATATGTGGATAGATTTTGGAGTGGAGTGATGCCCGCTCCATCATCTTGCTTAGTATATGGCGCACTCCCCCATCAGTTAGCGGGTCGCCTCGCAAGTTGACGAATAACCTATCATGCTCCTTTTGTTTCATCAAAACTAATCTACTGTTTTCTCGGTAAGCATCCAGTGCTGACTGTGCAAAACTACCAAATGGAACATAGCGTTCTTTACGGCCTTTTCCCATGACGAGCACAATGCCCAAATGATCATCAATATCCTGCATTCTGATGGATAGTAGCTCACTAACTCGAATACCCGTTGCGTAAAGTAGCTCAAGAAGTGCATAATCGCGTAAAGATTTCTTATCTTGCCCTTTACAGCTCGAAAATAACAACTCCAGCTCCTCTTCATAAAAAAAAGCCGGAAGCCGTTCTTCCTTCTTCGGATGATGTAACAATCGGAATGCACTATCGTTAATGTCATAGCGAGCATTGGCAAATTTGAAAAAAGAACGCACAGAGGAAATATTCCTAGAAATTGATGCTCTCGATAAACCCTTGTCATATAGTCCAGTCACATAAAGTCTCGCTTCAGAATATGCGACAGCATTCAAATCTGTTATTCCTTCAACCTCTAGGAATGTCAAAAAAGCATCGACATCTTTTTCGTATTCTAACACTGTATAAGATGAATAGTTTTTTTCCAAGCGTACATACGTAATGTATTCATCACGGACGGTAGATGGTCGCGGAGTCATATCGTTCACCCCTCAGAATGAAAAGCCTTTATTATTATAACAACATTACGAGTCGTTTGAATAGTGAAACACATTGCACGAAGTTCGACTGTGGTAAATCATGTAAAAAACTACAAAATGGTGACTAATTCAGCAATTCCAAAGTCATCCACGATTCACTATACATTATATGATAAGCGTACGGCAACCTTCTTTTCGCAAGATGTCTGACCTCTTACGATTAGAATGCATTTTTGACACACTTTGTTCATATCTGAAAATTTCAGCGGGGTCCGTTAGATACTTTAACGTTAAATAAAGAAGAAGTCCAGGATATTTTCCTTGGACTTCTTCTTTTCATCTACTTATTTTTTTATGATGATACAGTTGATTGAAATTCCTCAATTGCCCTCAATGCGCGATTTGCATGTTTTTCTGCACGTTCGACTTTAGATTTCACACGTTCTCCAAGATCTGGGAATAGACCGAAGTTAATATTCATCGGTTGGAAGTTTTTCGCGTCTGCTTCAGTAATATACCTCGCCATACTTCCCAATGCTGTTTCGTGCGGAAATAGAATAGGTTCTTTGCCTAAGGCTAAGTTAGCCGCATTGATGCCCGCGATAAGACCTGAACCCGCCGATTCAACATAGCCTTCAACGCCCGTCATCTGTCCAGCGAAGAATATGTTCGGGTTTGCCTTCAACTGATAAGTCGCATCTAGTACACGAGGTGAGTTGATGAATGTATTACGATGCATCACTCCGTAGCGCACGATTTCAACATTTTCAAGGCCTGGAATCAGGTTAATAACTTCTTTTTGTGCTCCCCATTTCATATGCGTTTGGAAGCCGACGATATTGTACAAAGTGCCAGCTGCGTCGTCCTGTCGAAGTTGAACAACTGCTTTCGGGCGTTTCCCTGTTTCAGGATGCTCGAGGCCGACTGGTTTAAGTGCTCCGAATAACAAGGTCTTTTCACCACGTTGAGCAAGAACTTCTACAGGCATGCAACCTTCAAAGTAAATTTCCTTTTCAAATTCTTTTAAAGGAACAACCTCTGCTGCAACAAGAGCATTATGGAAACGCTTAAATTCCTCTTCGTTCATCGGGCAGTTTAAATAAGCCGCTTCACCTTTATCGTAACGAGATTTCAAATAGACCTTGTCCATGTCGATTGAATCTTTTTCGATAATTGGTGCTGCTGCATCATAGAAATAAAGATACTCTTCACCTGTTAATTTACGAATTTGTTCAGCAAGCGCTGGTGATGTGAGTGGGCCAGTCGCAATAATCGTAATTCCTTCGGGAAGCACTGTCACTTCTTCGTTAACAATTTCGATAAACGGGTGATTACGAATACTGTCGGTCACATTGCCTGCAAACTCATGGCGATCAACCGCTAAAGCGCCTCCAGCAGGAACCGCACAAGCATCCGCCGCTCGAATAATAAGAGAATCCAGTTTTCTCATCTCTTCTTTGATAACGCCAACTGCATTCGTTAAATTGTTGGCACGTAGCGAGTTACTGCACACCAGTTCAGCAAATTTGTCTGTGTGATGCGCGGGCGTCTGTTTTACCGGTCTCATTTCAAATAAACGGACATTTACTCCACGGCTAGCAATCTGCCATGCCGCCTCACTCCCTGCAAGTCCTGCACCTATTACATTTACGATAGGAGTCATTCTATTACCTTCTTCCTTCATTCCTACTGTCTAGCTCCGAGCGCCAGATGCTTGGGGTCATATGCCAACCTAGCTATGCGGCAAAGAACGCCGCGTCGCTTGGCCAGCAGGCACCCGGAGCTTGGGCCCACACGAAGTGGGTCATGCATTGGAGAGGGATTGAATTGCATCCCTCTTTATTGCCGCAGGATGCGGCGTTCTTAGACTGCCTTCCCCTTATTGCTGTGCATCTTCTTTATAATCACATTCCGTACATTGAATTTGTACGCCTTTTTTCAATTTCTTCTCAACGAGTGTATGTTCACATTTCGGACACGGCCTAGCAACAGGCTTATCCCATGATACATATTCACATTCCGGATACCGGTCGCAACCGTAAAAGATCCGCTTCGTCTTACTTTTTCGCTCGACAACTTGCCCTTCTTTACAAGATGGACAAGTTACGCCAATTGGTTTAATAATCGCTTTTGTATTACGGCAATCCGGAAAACCAGAGCAAGCCATAAACTTGCCGTAACGACCCAATTTGAATACCATCGGTAACCCGCATTTTTCACAATCTTCACCGGCGGGCTCATCTTTAATTTCAATTTTCTCCATTTCAGCGTCTGCCACTTGTACATGCTTTTCAAAATCCTGATAGAAGTCATCAATAACTTTTACCCATTTGATATTGCCTTCCTCTACATTATCAAGCCCTTTTTCCATTTGCGCCGTAAATTCTACGTCGATAATATCAGGGAAATATTGATTGACTGCCTGATGAACAATTTCTCCGAGCTCTGTAGGTATAAAGCGTTTCGCATCCAATGTGACATAGCCGCGCTTTTGAATCGTATCAAGTGTTGGCGCAAACGTTGAAGGTCGGCCTATGCCTAGTTCTTCTAACGTTTTGACTAATCTCGCTTCCGAAAATCGTGGTGGCGGTTGTGTAAAGTGTTGCTTCGGGTCGATATCACTGTATTTCAAGCGTTCGCCTTCTTCTAGCGGCGGCAAGATACGGTCCTTTTCTTCTTCCTTATCATCGTCGCCTTCCACATACACCTGCATAAACCCTTGGAACTTGACTTGTGAACCGTTCGCTCTAAAGCGGACATCATTGTTTACAAGATCAATCGTAACCGTATCCAGTATCGCTGGAGCCATCTGACTAGCTACGAATCGTTCCCAAATCAGTTTGTATAAGCGCAGCTGGTCACGTGATAACACTGTCTTCATAGCAGCCGGTGGACGCATGACAGATGTCGGTCGAATCGCTTCGTGCGCATCTTGCGTTTTAGTAGACTCTTTTTTAACCACTTTCGATTGTGTCACGTACTCCTTGCCATACATTGTTTCAATAAATGATTTCGCTTCTTCTTTTGCACTGTCAGCAATCCGCGTTGAATCCGTTCTCATATAAGTAATGAGACCAACGTTTCCTTCTTTTCCAAGGTTTATCCCCTCATAGAGCTGTTGAGCAAGCATCATCGTCTTCCTTGCTCGGAAGTTCAGCTTACGGGCAGCCTCTTGTTGTAACGATGACGTTGTAAACGGCACAGCAGGATTACGTTTTCGTTCTTTTTTCACGACAGTCGCAATTTCGAATTCATCTTTATCTAATTGACCAATAATCGTTTCGACCTGTTCCTTGTTTGTCAGCTTCACTTTTTTCTTTGCATCCCCATAGTACACCGCTTCGAATTCTTTGTTACCTTTTTTAAATTGGCTAGTAATACTCCAATATTCTTCGGGAATAAATGACTGAATCTCATTTTCCCGATCGATGATCAGTCGTAGCGCGACAGATTGAACCCGTCCAGCGGAGAGGCCTTTCTTTACCTTCTTCCACAAAATCGGACTGATATTGTAGCCAACTAGCCTATCTAGTATGCGGCGTGCTTGCTGCGCATCAACCAAATCCATATTGATAGGTCTTGGATTCTTAAATGATTCCTTAATAGCTTCCTTCGTTATTTCATTAAACACGACACGACAATCCGATTCGATGTCCACGCCGAGCTGATGTGCCAAGTGCCAGGCAATCGCTTCCCCTTCTCTGTCGGGGTCAGCCGCGAGAAAGATTTTTTTTGCTTTTTTTGCTTCTTTTTTTAAGTCTTGCAGAATCGGACCTTTGCCGCGAATGGTAATGTATTTCGGTTCATAATTATTTTCAGTATCGACACCCATCTGACTGCGCGGAAGATCGCGCAAATGACCAAGTGATGCACGCACTTTATATTTTTTTCCGAGATAGCGTTCAATCGTTTTCGCCTTTGCAGGGGATTCCACGATTACTAAGTAATCTGCCATTATTTGTGTGCCTCCTTAAAGAGGTTCCTTATTTATTCTATCAATTACGCCCCGGTGTCATTGCGAATCGAACAGCGAAGGGTTCGATTTGCCTTAATTTCTGCGTTCTTTGCAGAAATTAAGGCACTTTCTAGGACGTCGCGCATTTAGGCTGCCTTCCTAAACTTCCCTAAAAAATCTGTGACATCCGCCGGAGGCTTTATCTTCGTTCAGCAGGTTTTCCGCTGAATGAAGATAAAAGAATATCTGTTGCAAAATGTATAACAGATTTGACAATAAAGCAAGGCTTTCAATGAGAAGGTTGTTTATTTAATGGTTCAAAACGAGTGATTCAATGATTTGAAAGCCATTCCAAACTGGCTTCGCACCCTCATCTAACAGTTTATTTGGACCTACTGATAGCGGCGATGTAATGGGTCCTGGAACTATAAAAATATCTTTGCCATGATCAAGTGCATGTTCAACTGTACTCATCGTGCCGCTTTTATCCGTGGATTCTGTTACAACGACAGCATTCGACAAACCGCTGATAATTCGATTGCGCATCGGAAAAGTCCAACGTTCAGGCTTTACATAGGGCGGATATTCCGTCAGCAACAACTGATGCTTCACCATTTCCTCGGCAAGCAATCGATTTTCTTTTGGATACAGATGAAAGAATCCATGTCCAAGGACAGCAATCGTTTTGCCGCCAAATTCAATCGCTGCTTCATGCGCCATTGTATCAGCCCCCTTCGCTAGTCCTGAAATGATGACAACCTCATTCGCTACAAGAGGAGGTACAATTAGCGACATAGCCTTTCTCGAATAAACTGTCGCCTTGCGTGAGCCAATAATGGCAATTTTAAATGGTTTCTTCAATAATTGCTGATCACCTTTTGTATACAAGACGGCCGGCGGGTCAATAAGTATGCGTAACTGGTCAGGGTAGTAGGGATTGGAGAACGGAATTGGGGTAATGGTATGCCGTTCATATAACTTATCATAAGGGGTCATGGCATTTCGCTGTAAATTCTCTGCCAATTGAATGGCCTTGGCTAGTGAAATGTTCAATAAGTCGACTAGCTCGTTCGCCCGGTACGTGTACAACCTTTCGAGATTGGGGTCTCTGTCATACAAACGGCTCAACCTGTTTAACGGCACCGGAAATACATAGTGGAGCGCTAGTAGACGTTTTTCTGCATTTGTCAGTTCCATTAAGTTCCTCCTTTAGGTAGGAATTGTAGTTCATTCCTACTTCATAGATAAAAAAAGATGCAGCGCTTATACCTACACGCTGCATCTTTTATATTAATGTGTTTTACACTTTTCGTACAGACCTTTTTCTTTGATTACTTTAATAAGTGTTTCACCAATTACAGATGGTGTGTCTGCAACTTCAACGCCAGCAGCGTTAAGTGCTTTAATTTTCTCAGCAGCAGTTCCTTTACCGCCAGAAATAATGGCACCAGCGTGGCCCATACGTTTTCCTTCAGGAGCTGTTTGCCCACCGATGAAGCCGACAACAGGCTTCGTCATGTTTGCTTTGATCCATTCAGCAGCTTCTTCTTCGCCAGTTCCGCCGATTTCACCGATCATGACAACTGCATATGTCTCAGGGTCTTCATTGAATGCTTTTAGCACGTCGATGAAGTTTGTTCCATTTACTGGGTCTCCACCGATACCAACAGCAGTCGTTTGACCAATGCCAGCTTGGCTTAATTGGTGAGTAGCTTCATACGTCAGTGTACCTGAACGTGAAACGACGCCAACATGACCTTTTGTATGAATGTAACCAGGCATGATACCGATTTTACATTCGTCTGCCGTGATAACACCTGGGCAGTTCGGTCCGACAAGACGTGTTTTCTTGCCTTCCATGTAGCGCTTCACTTTTACCATGTCTAGGACTGGGATATGCTCTGTAATACAGATCGTCATATCAAGATTTGCATCTACTGCTTCTAAAATTGCATCTGCCGCAAATGGAGCTGGTACATAAATAACAGAAACGTTTGCGCCTGTTGCTTTTACCGCTTCTTCAACTGTGTTGAATACAGGTACGCCTGCCGCTTCAGTTCCGCCTTTACCTGGCGTTACACCACCGACGATTTTCGTACCGTATTCAAGCATTTGTTGTGTATGGAAAAGTGCCGTAGCACCTGTAATTCCTTGTACGATTACTTTTGTATCTTTGTTAATAAAAATACTCATCGTTTGTCCCTGCCTTTCTTAACCTACGAGTTCAACAATCTTTTTCGCACCGTCTGCCATTGTGTCAGCAGCAATGATGTTCAAGCCTGATTCGTTCAATAGTGCCTTACCTTTGTCGACATTTGTACCTTCCAAACGAACGACTAATGGCACTTGAAGACCTACTTCTTTTGACGCAGCAATAACACCCTCAGCGATAACGTCACACTTCATGATGCCACCGAAAATGTTAACAAAGATTCCTTTAACATTTGAGTCTGAAAGGATGATTTTGAATGCTTCTGTAACTTTTTCAGCCGTTGCACTACCACCAACGTCAAGGAAGTTAGCAGGTGAGCCGCCGAAGTAGTTAATTGTATCCATAGTCGCCATCGCTAAACCCGCACCGTTTACCATACAACCAACGCTACCATCTAATGAAATATAGCTCAGGTCATACTTAGATGCTTCGATTTCTTTTGGATCTTCTTCGTCGAAGTCACGAAGCTCTTGAATGTCTTTATGACGGTAAAGTGCACTGTCATCAAAGTTGAATTTCGCGTCAAGTGCAAGTACATCGTCCCCACCAGTTACAACTAACGGGTTAATTTCAACGATAGATGCATCTTTTTCAACGAATACTTGATACAATCCAAGCATGAATTTCACTGCTTTGTTAACAAGATGTGTAGGGATATTCATGTTGAATGCCATGCGACGTGCTTGGAATCCAGTCAATCCTACTACTGGGTCGATGACTTCTTTGAAAATCTTTTCAGGTGTTGCTTCTGCAACTTCCTCGATATCCATTCCGCCTTCTTCAGAACCCATTAGCGTTACACGGCTTGTACCGCTGTCAAGGACAAGTCCAAGATAGTATTCTTTCTTAATGTCAGAACCTTCTTCGACAAGAAGACGTTTCACTTCTTTACCTTCAGGACCTGTTTGGTGAGTCACAAGTGTCTTACCAATCAATTCCTCAGCATAAGCACGCACTTCGTCAAGATTTTTTGCAATCTTAACGCCGCCCGCTTTCCCACGGCCACCTGCGTGGATTTGTGCTTTTACAACGATAACGTCCGTACCGAGCTCTTTCGCCGCTTTAACTGCCTCTTCAGGAGAGAAAGCAACAAGGCCGTTAGAAACAGCTACACCATATTCTCTTAGTAGCTGTTTACCTTGATATTCATGGATATTCATCTTACATCCTCCAATCGAACTTGTAACTCATAATTTACTTGCCTTAACCATTGTAGTAAACATGTCATACAATGTCCACAACTACATTGTCGAATCTAGTGATTTATTGCAATCAATTTAGGAATCCTTCTTCTTTTTAAGTCCATGCTCGCGATCGATTTGATAAATATAGGCAAAAACCTCAGATACTGCTTTATATAACTCTTCTGGAATCGATTCATTAATATTCAATTGTCCTAAAATTTCTACAAGGCTAGGATCTTCCTGAATCGGAATATCATGTGCTTTTGCTTTTTCTACAATATTTTCAGCAATTTTCCCTTTCCCCGCCGCTATTACTTTCGGTGCACTGGCCGAATTCGGATTATAAGAAAGAGCAACCGCCTCCTTTCGGACGTGCCCCTCAGTCGTCATATTCGAAAATCAACTCCTTGTCCATCTGTTAGGATACTTTTTTTCATTTTCGACATTTTTTCCTCTTCCTCGATGAAATTCTTGAAAAAGACAGCCGATAATTTGTAGCCAGCTGCCCCAAGTCCCTCTTTCAGCTTATGCTGTAGAGGTGCCGCAACTGCCTTGAGCGTATCATCCGCATTGAAAACCGTCACCGAGATGACCCTGTTTTGAACCTGCATGTCAATTACCGTCTTATCAATTGATCCAAGGTCGAGATAAAAGAGAATTCGTGCAAAGTCAGGATCAATTTTTCCATTGTCTTTCATACGACCATTCCACTGTAATGTCGCATCAATCCGCTTACCGAAAAACTCTAACGGTACTTGCATAATGAGCTGATGTTGAACACCATTTTCTCCTGATTGAAGAAGAGGACCATTCATCCTCATGACAACAGTTTCTGCCGCCTCACGCAATGCTGGCGATACGGTTAGGTCTTGCATTAATGCTAACAGCTGCGGCTTGAGTGTTTCCGCAAGACGCCCAACATCAGCATCTTTGCCAAGGAGCCCCGCTTCATAATTGAGTCCAAATGACCGCATAACCGTTTGCAATGCCTCTTTTACCGCTTTACCGTCAACTGCTGCGGCAACCGCTGTTTCAGCTGTTTGTAGTGCCTTTTGGATCGCACCATTGTCGGAGCGTTCTGCCGCTTGGACAAGTGTTGCTAACTTTTCAGCCCCTTGCTGCGGTGATTGTTGACCGAGTAAAGTAAGCAATTGTTCTTTAAAACCTTGGGCTGGTGTATGCATCTGAAGCTGTGTAGAAATCGCATTCTCGGCCGTCCCCCGAATGAGTGCATGGCTAAATTCTTGAACTAGCTTCGTTGCTGCATCAGCAGCTGGAGGTGTGCCCATCGGACGGTCAAGAATTGCCATTAGTACTGCTTTCTGACTAGTATTTATCGTTGGTTCGGCCGCAATAAGCACTTTTAACGTTTCAATGGATGCTTTCATCTGCGCAGGAGACGCGTTGCCCATTTGTTTCAGGAGGGTTGCTATTTCTTGCATACTTTGTGCAGACTGCAAGGGTGCTTGGGTTTGAATTGGTTGAGCGCTTATCTGATTTGTCTGCACTGTCCGAGTTACATTCGCATCCAACGAGGTCTCCGCACGTCCGCTATCACCATTAGTCAACAGAGAGGCGAGGACTTGTTGCAAGTTCGCAAGCGATGTTTGCTGCGGTAAAATCCCTGCACTTTTCAACATTTGCAAAATAGAAAATCGATTTTCCGAGCTCTCCGTATCGCTGAGTAGTGTTAGTAACGATTGACCTAGAAGCGCACCTCCAGTCGCTTGCGCCATCGGTTTAGCCATTTTGTCTAGCGCAGCAAGGATGACATCTTTTACTTGTGCAGAAACAGCTGAGTCTGCCATCAATGCCGTTTTGAGCGAAGTCAAAACGGCGTGTAATCCCTCTTTCGTTTCGACGCCTAACAATGAACGAAAAATCGTTTCATTGAAAGGTAATTTTAATTCAACTATCTTCTGTATGGACGCAAGTGCTTCATTCCTGGCAGCAGCAGGCACACTTTTTAGCATAGCTTCCGCTTCAAGCAAGTTCTCTCTTGTCATCGTAATTTTATTTTTCATCACAGTCGTTAAAAGTGCTTGCATTTCTGGTGTCTTCGGTAATTGCATCGCGTCCATAAGGCCACCCAATTTAGGGGCTTGTCCTTCGGCTGTCTGTGTAGGTCCCGATATGATTTTCAATTGCAGTTCCGGTTCCACTGCTTTCACTTGAAAATAATAAGAATCGCCGGCTTTCATAGGCACTTCCAGTTTGGCAATTAACTTTTGATTACCAATTTGCACTTCCGCCACTTGACCCGGGAAAAGTTGTTTGATTTGCCCATGGAACATCTGTCCTTCGTTCATCACAAGTGGTTTGGCTTGGACAGCGGTTAGCGTTACTTGGCTCGTTATGGGTGCGGACGTCGGAAAACTCATCGGCTCTTCCTCCCTTCTGCAATCATTGATTTAACGGGTTCAAAACTTGTGCGGTGGTGTTCGCATGGTCCGTGTATATGTAAGGCTTCTACATGTTCCGCTGTTCCATATCCCGCATTTTTTTCGAAATGATACTCGGGAAAATCAGTATGTAACTGATCCATAATGGCATCTCTTGTTGTCTTTGCGATAATAGAAGCTGCCGCTACTGCTAAGCTCTTTGCATCGCCTTTGATGACGGACTCAGTCGGACAATCTATGTCGAGTGCCATCGCATCTACAATGACAAAGTCAGGCTTAACAGGTAGCGCCTTTACTGCTTGTTCCATCGAATCTCTTGTTGCGGCGTAAATATTCAAGTCATCAATACTACGAGCTGATTGAATATGTGTCGAACAGGCAATCGAAACGTTATGAATAAGCTCCGCCAACCGTTGCCGTTCCACTTTCGAAATGCTCTTCGAATCATCAAGCCCAACTAATTCTGGGACTTCTCGCGGTAAAATGACCGCAGCCGTCACTACCGGCCCCGCTAGCGGCCCTCTACCAGCTTCATCAACCCCAGCAACCATCGCTCCTTCAAACGGCGCAAATGACTTGTCAAACGCCATTTTCGCCATATGCTCTTGCATCATCATTTGTTTTTTATGATATTGACGTTGCCATCTAGCCAACGCATTTTTTACGCCCGCCCTCGAGTCTTGCCCGAGTTCTGCCATCCACGGCGCAGGTTCTTCGGCCTTCTGCAACATTTCTATAATGTCTTTTATTGTTGTCATTGTAATCACCTTCCAGCACTCGATGTCATGTCGCCCTACTACATATATCGGCTATTCACAGCGCTTTTCTACCCATATAATAGGAAAGGCCGATAGCCTCGGAAATAAGTTCCGTATCGGCATCGGCCTAGTCATTTTGGAGTTGGTCAGCTGTGAAGTCAAATGTTAGTTTACCGAGATATTCGTTGCGTATATCACGAACGATTAGCTCTGCTACTTTATCATATTCAACTTCTCCACCTGTCGTATACACTTTACGAAGTGAACCGATTTGATTGAACACTTGAAGAATGTCGTCGCCAACAGTTGTTAAACCGTATCTTTCTGACAGCCGGTTAGGATAATGCGCTTCAAGAAAACGCAGACCGTAGACAGCCAAGTCCTCCATATTGACGATGGAGTCTTTGATAGCACCTGTCAACGCCAGTTTATAACCTGCATCTTTGTCTTCAAACTTCGGCCAAAGAATCCCTGGTGTATCGAGCAACTCAAGTTCTTTTTCAAACTTGATCCACTGCTGGGCTCTGGTGACACCAGGTGTGTTTCCTGTCCTAGCAATGTTTTTCTTCGCAAGTCGGTTAATCAATGTTGATTTCCCGACGTTCGGGATCCCAACAATCATCGCTCGGATTGCACCTGGGCGAATGCCTCTCTTGCGCATCCTCTCTAGCTTCGGTTCCAATATTTCTTTCGCAGCCTTAATAACCGTCTGAAGACCTTTGCCTTCGAATGAATTAATGGCAACAGCACGATCACCTCGCGCTTCAAAATAATGGATCCAACGTGCAGTCTCCGTTTCATCTGCCAGGTCCATTTTATTCAAAATAAGCAGTCTCGGTTTCTGATGGATGACCTCATCAATCATTGGATTTCTAGATGACAGCGGAAGCCTTGCGTCAATCAATTCAAAAACGATATCTACAAGCTTCAGCTGCTCGGTTACTTCGCGGCGCGCTTTCGCCATATGCCCTGGGAACCACTGAATTGTCATACTATGAACACCTTTCTTATTTAACGAACCCGAAATCTTCGATTGGCCAAAATACAATATTCGTATTGCCAATGATTTCGTCAATTGCTACGGCTCCAATGTGTCTGGAATCCTTACTTTTTCTTCTATTATCCCCAAGAACAAACACATGACCTTCCGGGACTGTTGTACGTTGAATTTTCTCTTCAAGCGTGAAATCTTCTGTTAGGGGACTATCCGCAACTTCTGCTTTGTATTGATCAAGATAAGGTTCCTCAAATGCCTTGCCATTAATGTACAAAACGTCATCTCGATACTCCACTTCGTCACCAGGAAGTCCGATGACTCGTTTGATGTAATCTTTCTGTTCAGGCGCGTGGAACACGACAATATCAAATCGGTCCGGTTTACCAATTGTGTAACCAATTTTGTTAACAATCATCCGGTCCCCATTCTCAAGTGTTGGCATCATCGATTCTCCATCTACAACAATCGGTGTAAATAAGAATACACGAATAATTGCTGCAAGCCCGAACGCGATTAATAGCGCCTTCATCCATTCCCATGTTTCGTTTTTCTTCTTCTCTTCATTCATCGCCAAAGCCTCCCGCATACTTCTGTCCTTATTGTACAGTCTATTCAATTTTGAGGCAAAAAGAAAGGAGGCCTTTTGTTGGCCTCCTGCATCTTTGTTTTATCGAAGTTCTTTGATACGTGCAGCTTTTCCGCGTAGACTGCGAAGGTAGTACAATTTCGCACGACGTACTTTACCACGACGAATTACTTCAAGTAGAGTGATTTTTGGTGTGTGTACAGGGAATGTACGCTCAACACCAACACCGTTAGAAATTTTACGAACTGTGAAAGTTTCACTAATTCCGCCACCACGACGTTTGATAACAACGCCTTCGAATAGCTGGATACGCTCACGCGTTCCCTCAACGATTTTCACGTGCAAACGAACTGTGTCTCCCGCACGGAATGATGGATGATCTGCACGAAGCTGATCTTTTGTAATGTCTGCAATAAGTTGTTGCATAATTTTTTCTCTCCTTCTCCACAGACGCTCATGCATCTCTTGCCTTTGCAGCGGAACATCAGTCAATATGTACTCCCCATAGAAGTACAAATTAAATAATAGCACAAAGGACAAGTCGGTGCAAGACGAGTCGTTTATTTTTGTTGTTGATTTAATTGCTGAAGCAATTTGCGTTGATGGTCAGTAAGTGGCGCGTCTTTGAGCATGTCCTTGCGCCGTTCAAATGTCCGGAGAAGAGATTGCTCTTCACGCCATTGATCGACTTTGGCATGGTTGCCGGATAATAATATCTCCGGCACTTCCATGCCTTTGAAATTTGCCGGCCGCGTGTATTGTGGATGTTCGAGCAAGCCATTAGAAAATGAATCGAGTACAGGCGAGTCTACGTTACCTAGTACATTCGGTAGCAAGCGAACAACACTGTCGAT
The DNA here is from genome assembly GCF_033485175.1 of Sporosarcina sp. YIM B06819. Taxonomy (NCBI): domain Bacteria; kingdom Bacillati; phylum Bacillota; class Bacilli; order Caryophanales; family Caryophanaceae; genus Sporosarcina; species Sporosarcina sp. YIM B06819. The sequence continues at coordinate 157,537 of NZ_JAWLIQ010000007.1, forward strand.
GACAGCCATCGCAGCGATTTCTCCACCCGTCAGAACGAAGTCCCCAATGGATAGCTCATCTGTCACCAGATGCTGGCGTATCCGCTCGTCGTAGCCCTCATAATGGCCGCAAATAAAAATGACATGCTCTTCTGTCGACAGCTCTTCTGCTTTCTTTTGCGTAAAGCGTTCCCCTTGAGGGCACATAAGAATGACACGGGGGCGTTTTTCAAGCCCCTCAGACAATGCTTCTACTGCCGCAAAAATCGGTTCCGGCTTGAGCACCATCCCCGCTCCACCACCATACGGATAATCATCGACTTTGTGATGCTTGTCCGTAGAGTAGTCACGGAAATCGGTCACTTCAAAAGATACCGCATCATTGGTTTGCGCTTTTTTCATAATAGATGAATGAAGTACACCTTCAAACATTTCCGGAAACAATGACAGGACATCGATTTTCATCATGACAGAAGTCCTTCCATCGGATCAATGATAATTTTTTTAGAATCAATATCTACTTCTTTGACAATGTCTTCAATATAAGGAATATAATGCGGCTTCCCTTTTTCTGGCGTTACTGTCCAGACATCATTGGCACCTGTTTCAAGAATTTCCGTTACTTTACCGATATTGACGCCTTCAGTCGTGAAAACTGTACAACCGACAATTTCATGGTAGTAGAACTCATTTTCATCCAGCTCACCTAGGTCGTTTTCCGATATTTTGAAAACACCGTTGCGATACTTTTCAACATCATTGACATTAAAGTGATTTTCAAACGTCAGCAAATCAAAATTCTTATGCTGACGATGACTTGCCACAACTAGGTAAATAGGTGTTTTACTGTCGGGCATAAACAGCGCAAGCTTATTGCCTACTGTATAGCGTTCTTCCGGAAAATGCGTGCGTGAAATCACACGTACTTCCCCGCGAATACCATGTGTATTGACGATTGTTCCTACGTTAAACCATTGCATACGTACACCGTCCTTTTATTTTTTATAAGCAAAAGGGAAGGAACATAGGCTCCTTCCCTTTTCATATCAATCTACAATATCGATATAAACTTTCTTGCCGTGGTGACCGCCTGCTGCTGAATAAACAATAGTGCGTATCGCTTTCGCCACACGCCCCTGCTTGCCGATAACTTTTCCCAAATCTTCAGGATTTACGGCTAGTTTGTAGATGACACGATTATCGTGCTCATCCATTGCAACCCGGACATCCCCGGGATAATCGACTAACGGTTTGACGATTGTTTCAATCAGCTGCTTCATGTGCACCCCTCCTGATTACCCCGCATTAACGGGCAGTAAAACTCCACTTTCATAGCTAGAATTGAATCTCCAGACATTACGTAGGCGTTAACTGCCCGTAAATGCCCGATTGGTTCAACTAGCAATCAGTGGGTGAGAAAATCCCCACTGATTGCAGTTTCACTTTACTTACCGTGTTTAGCGTTATGGAATTTCTCCATGATACCTTGGTCAGAAAACAGATTACGAACTGTATCAGATGGTTTCGCACCATTCTGAAGCCATTTAAGCGCTAGCTCTTCGTTGATTTTTACTTCCGCTGGTTTTGTAAGCGGGTTGTAAGTACCAACTGTTTCGATTTGACGACCATCACGTGGTGAACGTGAATCTGCTACAACAATACGATAGAAAGGAGTTTTCTTTGCTCCCATACGTTTAAGACGAATTTTTACTGACATTTTTACTTGCACCTCCGAATAGTTTCACACAAGATAGTATATTATCAAGCTTTTTGATGTTTGTAAAGTGTTTTTTCTTAACACCTTAAAATTCTTTTAAAAATCGTGGATTTTATTTAAAAAACGCGTCAAATCCAGGCATTTTATTTTTCTTTTTACCTTTTTGTTGCATGTTCGACATTTGCTTAACCATCTTCTTCATGTCTTCGAATTGCTTCAGTAATCGATTAACGTCTTGAATAGTCGTCCCAGATCCTTTGGCGATTCGCTTACGGCGATTGGCGTTGATAATGTCAGGTGTAGTACGCTCCGCCGTTGTCATTGACTGAATGACTGCTTCAACGCGCCCCATCTGACCTTCATCAACTTTGGCATTTTCAAGGCCTTTGATTTTATTGGCACCCGGCATCATTTTCAATAACTCGTCGAGCGGCCCCATTTTTTTCACTTGCTGAAGCTGGTCGAGGAAGTCATCGAGCGTAAATGATTGCGTTCGGAACTTTTGTTCAAGTTCTTTAGCCTTTTCTTCATCCACATTCTCTTGCGCTTTTTCGATGAGTGACATAACATCGCCCATCCCAAGAATTCTAGACGCCATACGCTCTGGATGAAATGGTTCAAGTGCATCCATTTTCTCACCCATACCGACAAATTTAATAGGCTTGTCAGTAACTGAACGTATAGAAAGTGCCGCACCACCTCGTGTGTCTCCATCCAATTTCGTAAGAACAACACCTGTGATGCCAACTGTTTCATTGAAACTTTGCGCGACGTTAACAGCATCCTGCCCTGTCATTGCATCAACCACGAGGAATACTTCTTCCGGCTTGCTAAGATCTCGAATGTCTTGTAGCTCTTGCATCAGTACTTCATCAACATGAAGCCGCCCTGCCGTGTCAATGATGACAACGTCATGGTGTTCTCTTTCCGCTTCTGCAAGTGCTTGGCGAACGATTTCAACAGGAGATACATCCGTTCCAAGTGAAAAGACCGGTACAGTTAACTGTTTGCCAAGTGTTTCCAACTGTTGAATCGCAGCTGGTCTGTAAACGTCCGCTGCTACAAGTAGCGGTTTTTTGTTGTGTCGCTTACGAAGAACGGTTGCCAATTTCCCGGATGTCGTCGTTTTCCCTGCCCCTTGCAGACCGACCATCATAATAACTGTCGGAGATTTCCTGGCAAATTGAATGGGATTTTGTTCGCCACCCATCAAATTTGTCAGTTCATCTTTAACGATTTTGACCACTTGTTGACCAGGTGTTAGACTTTTCATAACATCTTGGCCAACAGCCCGTTCACTTACTGTTTTAACAAACTCTTTAACAACTTTTAAATTGACGTCTGCTTCGATAAGTGCGAAGCGCACTTCACGCATCATTTCTTTGACGTCTGCTTCGCTGATTTTCCCTTTGCCCGTTATTTTCTGTAGCGTCCCTTGCAGGCGCTGGGCTAAACCTTCAAATGCCATGCACAGAGCCTCCTCTACTCATGATCTTTTAGTTCAATCAACAGTTCTCTAATCGTTGCCGATTGTTCGTCTGGATCGGTTATGAGCTGTTCCAGACGGTCCACAATTTCTAACCGTTGTTGAAACTTCGAAAACAAGTTTAACTTCATTTCATAGTCTTCGAGCATTGCCTCTGTCCTACGCACATTATCATAGACAGCTTGTCGTGATACGCCGTATTCTCCTGCAATCTCGCCGAGCGAAAAGTCTTCCAAGTAATATAATTGCATATACAGTCTCTGTTTATCAGTCAAAAGCGACTGATAGAAATCAAAGAGGAAGTTAATGCGTGTTGTTTTTGCAAGCACGATAAGTCTTGCCCCCTCGCCTGTTTCTTCCTATGTCATCATAGTATGACCATCGTGTACTGTCAAGCTAAATTACTTGTCTGATTCATCCTGCTGCTGTTCCAATTCCAGACCATCTGCAAAAAGACCATAAACATATTTTTCCGGATCAAAAGGTTGCAAATCGTCTACTCCTTCACCAAGACCGACGAATTTCACAGGGATATTCAATTTATTTCGAATAGCAAGGACGATGCCCCCCTTTGCTGTGCCATCTAGCTTTGTCAAGACAATACCAGTGACATTTGTTGCTTCCTTGAATGTCTGCGCTTGGACCAATGCATTTTGACCTGTTGTTGCATCAAGTGCAAGGAGCACTTCATGTGGCGCTCCCTCTACTTCTTTACTAATGACACGATGCACTTTTTCAAGTTCATTCATCAAGTTAACTTTGTTTTGGAGCCTACCAGCCGTATCGCAAATCAAGACATCAACATTACGATTTTTCGCAGCACGGATGGCATCGTACATCACAGCCGCCGGATCGGATCCTTCTGATTGACGGATCACTTCAACACCGGCACGTTCACCCCACACGACGAGCTGATCAATAGCCCCAGCTCGGAATGTATCTCCAGCCGCTAGCATGACCGTCTTCCCTTCTGCCATCAGTCGGGCAGCCAATTTGCCGATGGTAGTCGTCTTACCGACACCATTCACCCCAACCATTAACACAACAGTCAATCCATCTTCTTGGATATTTAAGTTGCTATCAATTTTTTCTCCAGCCTCATATATTTCGACAAGTTTTTCTGAAATAACTGACTGAATACCTGCTGTATCTTTAATGTTTTTTCGTTGTACTTCGAGCTTTAGTTGATCAATCAATTCCATAACTGTTTCAAAGCCAACATCAGCTTGCAACAGTAGTTCTTCTAATTCCTCAAAAAACTCCTCGTCGACTTCACGAAAACGTGCAACTAGGTCGTTTACTTTTGAGGTAAATGTGTCACGCGTCTTCGCCAAACCATCCTTAAATTTCTCAGTTACCGCTTCATTTGTACCTGTGATTTTCTCTTTTAACTTCTTGAAAAAAGACATGCTAATCCACTCCCTTACATAATTGCTTCTTCTGGTACCTCAGACAGCTTGACCGAAATGAGTCTGGACACACCCGATTCCTGCATCGTAATTCCATAAAGCACGTCAGCCCCTTCCATCGTTCCTTTCCGATGGGTAATGACGATGAATTGTGTGTTCTCAGAGGATTTCCTCAAATATTTACTGTATCGTATGACATTCGCTTCATCAAGCGCCGCTTCCACTTCATCAAGAATACAAAACGGCACAGGTCGAACTTCGATGATGGAGAACAACAAAGCAATCGCCGTCAATGAACGTTCGCCACCTGACAGCAAACTTAAATTCTGCAATTTCTTCCCTGGAGGGCGTGCAACGATTTCTACACCCGTTTCCAACAAATTATTCGGTTGTGTGAGGATTAAATCAGCATCCCCGCCGCCGAACATCTCCTTAAACACTTGACGAAAACGATTCTGAACAGCATTGAATGTCGTCGAGAAACGCATGGTCATTTCCGCATCCATCTCGGACATCGCTTCGCGAAGCGTGTTTTTGGCTTCTATTAAGTCATTGCGCTGCTCGTTTAAAAATGTATGGCGCTCTGACACTTCCAAAAACTCTTCAATAGAACCAGGATTGACGGGCCCTAAGGCTGCTAGTTGCTGTTTTAACTCCTCAACCTTTTCCCTCGTTTGCTGCACTTCAAAATCAACGAGGAGAATTCCATCTGGATACAATCCATAATCATCCAACAGCCGTTGCGTGATGGCCTCATATTTCACTTCAAGACGTGAGATGATGACAGACAGTCCATTCAATGCGGAAATAACTTCACCCGAGTGCTCTCTGAGCTGCCGCAGCAACATGCCTTTCCCTTCAAGTTGAGTGGAAAGTTCCGCGCGTGTTTCTCGACCTGTCATAATCGCTGTTTCAATTAAACTTCTTTCGGCAGACGCCTTGTCAATTTGCGCAACAATCTCTTCGGCCGTTAACTCTCGGCCATCTTCATTCCCTGCGAAAAACTGCATTTGATCCTGCAACGAAATTAGTTTTTGCTCAGCCTGGCTAGATGCATGTTGCATTTCATCGATTAAGGATTGTTGATGCACCTTTTGCTCACGTAGGACAGCCGCTTGCTCGCGTAATTCATTGTAACGGCTTGTTAATGTGGCTTCTTCGTTTCTCCAATTGGAAGCAAGGCGTTCCAGTGTTGCTACTTCCGACTGGATCACGTCCAACTTGTTTTTCACCTGCGCATGATTTTCCAGTAGTGTTGATTTCTTGTCCAATAACTCGGAGCCCGTATGTTCAGCGCCGCGTCTTCCCAAATCCGTCGATGCAATATCTGCTTCAACGGACTGGATGGCTATTTCCGACTCACGAATGCTGGATTCTGCCGTTGCAATATCGATTTGTAGGCTGTCGCTTAGTTTCCGGAATCGATCCGCATCGTGTAAATTTTTCGCAACAACCATTTTTGTATCGCCAATTGTCGTTGTGGCAGATTGGATGGATTCAGCCATGCGAGCAAGCTGTACCTGCAATGTTTCAAGCTCCGCTTTTCGTGAAAAGACTGAAGCCTGTCCTTTAACGCCGCCCCCGGTCAGGGAACCACCTGCATTGACAATATCACCGTCAATCGTCACAACACGGAAACGATAACCCAGTGCCTTCGCGATAGCCGATGCACCTGCCAGTGTTTTGGCAACAATTGTATTACCAAGTAAGTTTTCAGTAATGATTGCATAGGCTGCATCAGCTTGTACAAGGCGATCCGCAGTGCCGATGAATTCCGGATGTTGCTCCACGGCACGCAAAGCTGACGGCTGAATCTTCCGCGACTTCATGACATCTCGTGGCAAGAATGTCGCTCTCCCCGCATTCTTTGCCTTTAAATAAGCAATAGCCTTTCTCGCTTCCAGCTCAGTCGCTGTGACGATATGTTGCATGGCACCACCAAGTGCTGTTTCCACTGCTTTAATATAGTCTTTATCAACAGAAATTAATTCTGCTACCGCCCCATCAATCCCCGCTAGCTTCCCAGATTTCTTCGCAACTAGCACTTCTTTGACTCCTGAATAGAAACCGGAAAAATCCGCTTCCATACTTTCAAGTGCATGTACTCTACCACGCATTTCATGTTGCTTGTTAAGCGCTTTTTGCACAAGGTCTTGTTGCACATTGAGGTCATCTTCTGTCTTCCGTAATACCTTTGTTACTTCACGATAAGCTGAATCTGCTTTTGCTAACTCTCGCTTCAATTCAGCTAATGCAGCCACTTTTACAGACTTTTCTATCGTGAGTTCTTGAAGTTTCTCTTGAAGAATAGATGTCTGTTGTGAAATTTTTTCAGATGAAGTTCGTTCCCCTTCGAGACGCTCCTCAATATGTTTTAAATCATTACGAATAGTCGCTTCCTCGTTCAACCGATCGATATAAGTCGATTTTAACTCTTCGATTTGTTGTTCGGTTTCCTTGACGGAGCGCTTTAAAATTTGAGAAATGCCATCCATTTCAATAGTTATTTTTTTATGTTCACTTTGCGACAAGGCTAATTTTTCATGGGCTGTCGCGAGTTTTGCAGCAAGCACCAACTTATCCTGTTCAGTTTCAACAAGTTCTCGTTGAATCCTTTCGAGCTGTTGGTCGCTATTACGACGCTTTTCTAATGATAAAAGACGTCTACCTTCCCATTTTTCAGCCTCCGCACTCGCTTCGACAAGCTGCTTTTGTAGGTCATCCAATTGTTCGTCAATCACAACGAGCTGTTGGGTCAGGGAAGCGGACTCTTCATCCGCCACCTTGATATCTGCTTCAAGCCGCCCTTTATCTCGTTCAAACTTTTCCGCTTCCTCTACTTTAACGACTATGTCATTCCGTAGATTTTGTGCATCGTAATTGAGTAAGCAAACATCCGCTTCACGTGTTTCCTCTGAAAGCACTTGATGTTTCTTGGCTGCTTCCGCACTTTCTCGTAGAGGGCCGATTCGCGAATCAAGTTCCTTTAATATATCGAGAATACGATCTAAATTATCCTCGGTCTCAAACAGCTTGTGCTCGGCTTTCTTTTTTCTCGTTTTATACTTGAGTACTCCAGCCGCTTCATCGAAAATACTTCGTCTATCCTCTGGACGACTGTTCAGAATTTCATCAACACGGCCTTGTGAAATGATAGAAAACGCTTCTTTTCCAAGTCCCGAATCCATAAAGACATCGTTGACATCTTTCAAACGACATTGTTGACCGTTTAAAAGATATGCACTTTCCCCAGATCGAAACACACGTCTACTGACACTTATTTCCGTATAATCCAGCGGAAACAGCCCTTTGCTGTTATCGAGAATAAGCGTCACTTCTGCAAAATTCAGCGGTTTCCGCGAATCACTTCCTACAAATATGACATCCTCCATCTTCGCACCACGGAGGGATTTAGCTGACTGTTCGCCAAGCACCCAACGGATTGCATCTGTAATATTACTTTTCCCACTGCCATTCGGACCGACAACAGCTGTTACACCTGGGACAAAATCAACGCCAACCCGCTCGGCAAATGATTTGAATCCCATAATTTCAAGTCTTTTCAGAAACACAATCAGTTCTCCCCTTCAGCCTGGCGACTCTTTAGTTCTTGAATCGCATGGCGAGCAGCTTCTTGTTCGGCTTCTTTTTTTGATTTCCCAAGACCTGTTCCAAGTTCTGTCTCACCAAGGCGGACCACCGTCACGAATTTTTTCGCATGGGCAGGTCCTTTCTCCTCAATGATTTCATACTGGAGTTGACCATTATTTTTCTGCTGAACAATTTCTTGTAGACGACTTTTATAATCCATCACATGCGAAAAAGCACCGACACTGATTTTCGGAAATACGACTTTTTCAAGAAACGGGACGACGGCTTCCATTCCTTGATCTATGTACAACGCGCCGATAAATGCCTCAAATACGTCTGCTAGCAAGGCTGGGCGCATCCGTCCCCCTGTTTGTTCCTCGCCTTTTCCTAGGAGAATATAATCTCCAAAATGGAGCTCGCTAGAAAACTTAACGAGGGAAGGTTCGCAAACAATCGCGGCCCTTAGTTTCGTCAGTTCCCCTTCACTCATGCCAGGCTCTGTCGAATAAAGGAACCGGGACACACCGAGTTCAAGTACGGCATCCCCTAAAAATTCAAGTCTTTCGTTATCAGTGAAATTTTTTCTCCGATGCTCATTCACATAAGATGAATGCGTGAACGCATTGTACAGTAACGCATGGTTTTTAAAATGAATATCCAATCTCTGTTGCAACTCATCAAACTTATTGCGTATTGTGATTGGAAGTGTTGCAGTGGTAGTTCTTCCATTGTTTCGTCTACTATTCATAACCGATTCTGCCTTTCAGTACATAATGATATAATTTTAACCTTTTCTCGGGCTTTGTGCAAAAGAGAATCGTGAAAGATGGAAAAGAGACTCTTTCATCCTTTCAAGTAGAAAGGATGAAGGAGTCTCATCAGGAATGACTATTAGTTGATTTTTGATTCGATATACGAAACTGTATCTCCTACAGTCGTTACCTTTTCAGCATCATCATCAGAAATTTCCATTTCGAATTCATCTTCTAATTCCATAACAAGTTCTACGACGTCCAATGAATCTGCGCCGAGATCGTCACGGAAAGAAGCTTCTAATTTAACTTCGCTTTCATCGACACCAAGGCGATCGACGATTACTTTCGTTACACGTTCAAGTACTGTTGACAAATTTGTCACCTCCCCTCAATGGTTTTAACTTTGTTCAGTAGAATACTACTTTTATTACATTACCATTCCACCGTCTACATGGATAGTCTGTCCTGTAATATAAGCGGCATCATCTGATAATAAAAACGCAACCGTTTTTGCTACATCTGCTGGACTTCCTAGCTTACCAAGTGGAATAGCCGTTAACATTTGGCTTTTCACGTCTTCATTCAACTCATCTGTCATATCCGTCGTAATGAAGCCAGGAGCAACAGCGTTGACATTGATATTACGTGAAGCAAGCTCTTTGGCCACTGTTTTTGTAAAGCCGATGACGCCCGCTTTTGCCGCAACATAATTCGCCTGACCCGGATTCCCCGAGACACCAACAATCGATGCAACGTTGACAATTTTGCCGGCACGCTGCTTCATCATTTGTCGTGTGACACCTTTCGTGCATAGGAACACACCTTTTAAGTTGATGTTGATGACGTCATCCCACTCATCATCTTTCATTCGCATCAGTAAGTTATCTCTTGTAATCCCCGCATTGTTAACGAGTATATCAATTGAGCCAAAGGTTTCTAACGTTTGATCGACCATCGCTTTCACGCTGTCGGCATTGGAAACATCCGCTTGAATCGCAAACGCTTCTCCGCCAGATTCCGTGATCAATTGAACGACCTCTTCAGCCTTGTCCTTGCTACCACTGTAGTTAACAGCAACGCGCGCGCCTTCTTGCGCCAGTAGCAATGCGATTTCTCGACCAATTCCGCGTGACGCTCCTGTAACAATTGCCACTTTCCCTAAAAACTTGCCCATTACGACCACCCTTTCGAAGCTTCGATAACAGCTTGTAACGTCTCTTCATCATAAACCGGCAGTATTGTAGCACTGCGATCTATCTTCTTAACGAGTCCACTCAATACTTTACCTGGGCCACATTCGATGAAGTGCGTGACACCTAGTTCGAGTAGTGTTCGAACGGAATCCTCCCAAAGTACTGGAGAATAGAGTTGTTCAACGAGTAAGCCTTTTATGTCATCAGCATGTGTGACTGCAGATGCATTGACATTGGCAATGACCGGAATGGTTGCATCTGTCATCGTTATTCCATCTAACGCAGCACGTAACTTTTCCGCCGCTGGTTTCATCAGTGATGAGTGGAACGGCCCACTGACATCGAGTGGAATCGCTCTTTTTGCGCCCGCCTCTTTTAGCTGAACACAAGCTTTTTCGACGCCGACTTTCGTTCCCGAGATCACAATTTGCCCCGGACAGTTCAAGTTAGCCGGTTGGACAGCAAAGCCCTCAGCTGTAATCGCATCCGTCACTTCTCTCAGCTTGTCACCCTCAAGTCCGAGAATAGCTGCCATTGCCCCTTCGCCTGCTGGAACTGCTTCATTCATAAACAAACCACGCTGATGAACGACAGAAACACCGTCTTCAAACGACAGTACGCCCGAAGCAACTAGCGCCGTATATTCCCCGAGACTGTGTCCAGCCGTATAATCCGGTGTAACACCAGCTTCTACTAACCTTGCGGCAATCATCGAGCCAACCGTTAGTAGCGCAGGCTGTGCGTTGTAAGTAAGCGTCAATTCGTCTTGCGGACCTTCCGTAATCAGCTGGCTTAGTTGAAAATCAAGGACACGGTCTGCCTGCTCAAAGAATTGCTTACTGTTGTCATAAGTTGCTGCCAATTCTTGTCCCATACCAACTGTTTGCGAGCCTTGTCCTGGGAAAATAAATGCCACTTTCGTCATTGTATATCCACCTTTCTTACCGTTTCACGAATCGTGCCACAAACATCATATTGCGCCATCGTTCTAGCTTGTCGAACGGCATTCAAGATGGCATTCGCATTGGATGAACCATGTGCTTTAATAACAGGCGAATTTAAGCCAAACAATCCCGCTCCACCATATTCTGTATAATCCATTTTGTTCTTCAAGCCACGTAAATCATTTTTCACTAGCGCAGCTGACAGCTTTGTTTTCACCGAAGCACCGTATACTTCTTTCAGCATAGAAAAGAAAGCACCCGCAGTTCCTTCGATCGTTTTTAACACGACATTACCTGTAAAGCCATCTGTTACGACGACATCCGCCACACCGGTCAATAAATCACGTGCTTCCACATTGCCAATAAAGTTAATCGGCGCTTCTGACAGAACAGCAAACGCCGCTTTTGTCAATTCATTGCCTTTACCTTCTTCAGTGCCAATATTGAGTAGACCTATACGCGGATTGTCGATGCCGCGAACTTTTTCAGCATAAATGCTTCCCATCACTGCATATTGCCCTAGTTGAGATGGTTTGGCATCTGCATTGGCACCTAGATCTAGCATAACAAAACCTTTGCCATCAACCGTTGGAAGTGTTGGAGCAAGTGCTGGACGCTCAATGCCGTCAATTCGTCCTACGACGAACAAACCTGCAGCCATCAGCGCACCTGTATTCCCCGCCGACACACATGCCATCGCTTCCCCGTCTTTAACTGCTTGCGCCATTCTGACCATGGATGCATCTTTTTTCCGACGGATCGCGCGAACTGGCTCATCATCCGCCTCAATTTTCTCTGTACAATGAATCACTTTTAAACGCTCATGTTGTTGAAGAAAAGGTGACATGGCCTGCTCATCACCATAAATATGTATGTGTATGTCATCGAATGCAGCGAGACTTTCCAATGCACCGGCAATAATTTCACCGGGCGCATGATCCCCACCCATTCCATCTAGCGCTATTATCATCTAGTTCCCACCTACTTCCTATCTGTCGTCCGAAACATATAAAACTCTCCTGTGAATACCGTTTCTTCACCGACTGTTGAAACAACTTCAACGAGTGTCCGTTTTTCCAACAAGCTTTCTTTTTTTACTTCAGCGCGCGCGACAACTCTGTCCCCCGCTTTCACAGGTTTCAAGAAGTTGATTGTCGATTTCACTGTCAACGCCAAATCATCATCCATAACTGCAACGGCAAGTGAATTGGCTTGAGCAAAAAGATGATGTCCCCGCGTAATGCCATTTCGTTGGAAAACGTGATCTGTCGTCACATCAAAAATGGATAGCGCTTTTTTATCAAGTTCTATATCAATAATATCTCCAATAATTTCATCGGAATGAAGTGACTTCACTTCTTCTTTCATCGTGCGTGTTGCGACCGTTTTTAACCGTTCCCTTAGTTCAGGGATGCCGCCTTCCAATCGATCCAATCGAATCGTTTGTACACTGACCGTAAAATGTTCCGATAGTTCCCCATCCGTTAAGAATGGATTTTCTTCGAGCAACAATCCAAGCTGTCGTTGCCGTTCCTTTTTAGGCATTCTCAATCATTTCACCTTCCGGATTAGCACTTGGTACTAATAGTAGTATATAAAGATGGAAAAGAGAATGCAAGTATAGAAATACGGAAGGCGCCGTTTTATGGAATACAACCTACATTCGCCGCGTCCTGCGGCAACAAGGAGGGATGTAGTTCAATCCTTCCTCCCTGTAGGCCCGTGGCAGGTATATGACAGATTGCCGAAGAGTGCCCTTTGCCTCACAGACGAGCTGACTTATGTCCAAACATCTGACGCCTGGAGCTAGACACCATAGAAATGCAGAAGATGTCTCCAACTCAATTATCTTAATCCAATCTCTCCATACTAAGCGCACCTGATTGCTCCAATTGTGACTTCAAAATGCTATACTCAGGATCTTCCCAGAAATGATTCGACGCCAATAGTTGTTCCGCATCTTTTCGCGCTGTTTCCAGTGCCCTATAATCATGAACGGGATCAGCCACTTTAAATTCAGGCATACCGCTTTGCTTTCTGCCGAAAAAATCGCCTGCTCCTCTTAGTTCCAAATCCTTTTCCGCTAAAACAAAACCGTCATTCGTTTCAGTCATAATCTGCATCCGTTCTTTGCCTTCCTCCGTTTTCGGATCGGCTAGCAGAACACAGTAAGACTGGTCTGCACCGCGTCCCACACGCCCCCTCAGTTGATGGAGCTGGGCAAGCCCAAATCGCGTGGCATCATAAATAAGCATAAACGTCGCATTCGGCACGTTGACGCCGACTTCTACAACAGTCGTCGACACAAGAATATGAATGTCCCCATCACTAAATTCCCGCATAATCGCATCTTTATCGTCCGCGTGCAAACGGCCATGCATAAGGCCGACCTTGTATTTACCCGCGAAATGACTAGACAGTTGACCGTGTACATCTACTGCATTTTGAACGTCCAGCTTATCCGATTCTTCGATTAATGGACAAATAACATACGCCTGTCGTCCCGCACTCAGCTCTTTTTCCATCTTGCGTAAAACGGGAAGTAGCGAATCTTCCTTCAACCAATGCGTTTCAATTTTCTTGCGTCCAGCAGGCAATTCATCCAGAATCGACACATCCATTTCGCCAAATGCAGTAATGGCGAGCGTCCTTGGAATAGGGGTCGCTGTCATGAAGAGGACATCTGGATTTAATCCTTTATCTCGTAAAATACGCCGTTGCTCGACACCAAAACGATGCTGTTCATCTGTGATGACCAATCCAGGGTTACTAAAAATGACATCCGGCTGGATGAGTGCATGTGTACCGATTAACAAATCGATTTCACCTAGTTCTAGCTGTTCAAGCAAGGCCTTTCTTGCCTTCACTTTTGTTGAACCTGCTAGAAAGGCCACCGTGACGCCATGAGGCTCCAGCCACTCTGCAAGTGAAGTCGCATGCTGCTCGGCAAGGATTTCTGTTGGCGCCATTAGCGCTCCTTGGAAACCTGCCGTGGTAGCAGCGTATAAAGCAATGGCTGCGACAACGGTCTTGCCCGATCCAACATCCCCTTGCAACAGACGGTTCATCCGTGTTGGACTTTTCAGCTCTGTACATAATTCATTGACGACGCGTTTTTGAGCACCCGTTAATTCAAACGGTAAACTGGCGATGAAGGCTTTCACCTTCGCCAGATCATAGTCGACGGCAACGCCTTGCTCTGCCTCTTTCCGCGCTTTTTTCATACCAAGCATTTTCAGTTGGAACATAAGCAGTTCCTCATAAACAAAGCGCCTTCTGGCATGCTTAACATCCCCGGGACTCGTTGGAAAATGGATCATTTCAAGCGCCTGTCCGATACCAGGTAAGCGATAAGTCTCGCGAACGTCCAAAGGGAGCGATTCTTCATGTTGCCCGACTACCGTATCCAACGCGTTGCGCATAAAACGGCGAAACGTCTTTTGGTGCATGACGCCTTTCAAGCTGTATACGGGTTCAAAATCGGCTTGCTCCGTCTTTGGACCTTCTTTAAAGTTGCTGACATTAATAACTTGCCTGCCCCGATCCCACTTCCCTGTGACCGTAACAATCATGCCTGGCGCTAGACGATCCTTTAAATAATGTTGATTGAAAAAGACCGCCTTCACAAGATGCCTGCCGGCAAGAAGACGGATTTGCAGACGGGATCTGCTTTTCCCTAAAAATAGAACGGAAGGCTCACTTTCGACCCTTCCTTCAATCGTCACCCGTTCATTATGTGGTGTTTCAGTCAAATCTTTCAATCTAAAATCCTCATGACGATACGGGAATGTCATGACAAAATCGTGAATGGAGGAAATCCCGAGCGCTTCTAGCTGTTCGCCCGTCGATTTCCCAACTCCTTTTATCGTCGTAACTGCATCATATAGTGACGACGTCACTGTCAGCCTTGTCCTTCCCAAAGATTTTAGCTTCCAACGCTTTACCTGTCGCCGTAGCCGCCAATCCGCCTTTTGCTGTTTCCCGTAGTGCAGAAGGCATGGTTTGACCGATTTTATGCATCGCTTCAATGACTTCATCTGTCGGAATACGACTAACGATACCTGCGAGCGCCATATCTGCTCCAACGAGCGCTTTAGCCGCTCCCATTGCATTACGTTTAACACATGGCACTTCTACAAGACCTGCAACCGGGTCACAAACAAGACCAAGCATGTTTTTCATGACAATGGAAAATGCCTCGGCGCTTTGTTGAGGCGTACCACCCGCCATTTCAACAATAGCAGCAGCAGCCATTGAACCCGCTGACCCCGTTTCAGCCTGACAACCACCTGCTGCACCTGAAATCGATGCATTATTCGCGACGATAAAACCGAATGCACCCGATGTAAAGAGATAGTTAATCATTTGCTCTCGTGTTGGGTTCAATTTATTTTTCACAGCAAATAATGTACCCGGCACAATACCCGCTGCACCCGCAGTTGGTGTTGCACAAATCGTACCCATCGCTGCATTCACTTCATTCGTGGCAACTGCTTTGCTAACCGCATCTAACAGTAAATCGCCAGACAACCCTTTGCCTGTCGCTATATAGTTTTGAAGAAGGACCGCATCTCCACCCGTTAAACCCGACGTCGATTGAACACCTTGAAGCCCCCTATCGACTGCATTTTCCATAACCGTCAAATTATTATCCATTTGTGCGATAATATCTTCTCGCGACCGTTTTGTAATAAGCATTTCTTGTTCAATCATAATTTCTGAAATAGGCTTCTGTTGTGACTCTGCTAGTGCTACAAGTTCTTTAACTGAACCAAATAAAATTTCCATGTATGTTTTCCTCCTTAATTCGCTAACGTTGAAACTTGCGTGACATGCGATATAGCTTTTAATTCATTAAGCAAAGTATCATCAATCATCTGATCTACTTCGATGACCATAAGTGCCATTTCCCCTTTTTCTTTGCGACCGACTTCCATATGCGCGATATTCATGCCCTGCTTTGCAATCACATTGGAAACGCTTGCAATTACACCCGAACGGTCATCATGAACAACAAGGAGCGCTGGGTAATGGCCTGATAATCGTAGCGGGAAACCATTCAAATCGACAACTTCCATCGTCCCTCCACCAATCGAAATACCCGTTAACTCCATCGTACCTTGGCTGTCCCCAATGACAAGGCGTGCCGTATTTGGATGAACAGCCTCTTCCTCTTCAGCAATGAAGTCAAACGTCATACCTAGTTGCGCAGCTTCTTCAAATGCTGTTTTAATGCGTTCATCAAAAGTATCATAGTCTAGCAATCCCCCGATAATTGCAACATCCGTACCATGACCTTTATATGTTTGTGCGAATGAACCATAAAGATGGATTCGCGCCCATTCAGGTTGTCGTCCAAAAAGTGTCCGGGCAACCCGGCCAATTCGTGCTGCGCCAGCAGTATGTGAAGAGGATGGTCCAATCATGACCGGTCCAATAATTTCGAAAACAGATCTATATTTCATAAATGCCTATCCCCTTTAACGTTAAGATGTTGTAATGCTCTTGTTCATTTTACACGAAAGAATGGTTTAAAACAAAAAATGTTGTTTTTTGACTCAATCATGAAAGAAGCAGTACGCCTATGATACGGCGCACTGCTCGATAATGCGTTATTCGACTGAAATGATATACGGATATAATGGCTGTTTACCATCATACAGTTCAACTTCCGTGTGACTAAAGTTATCCTCTACATAACTAGCAATGGAAGAAGCGTCCTCTTCGCTAACATCTTCACCATATAAAATCGTGACAATTTCATCATCTTCATCAACCAAAGAAGCTAAAAGAGTCTTCATCGCTTCGTCCAGTGAAGGTGTCGAGATTATTATTTTGCCTCCCGATATTCCCATGAAGTCGTCTTTTTTAATGTCTACACCGTCAATGGATGTATCCCGTACGGCATGCGTAACTTGTCCTGTTTTAACGCATGCAGCTGCATCTTGCATCGCAGCTGCATTGGCAGTCACTTCAGCTTCAGGATTAAATGCCAGGATAGCTGCAAGTCCTTCAGGCACTGTCTTCGTAGGTACGACAGCTGCTTCAATGCCGATTACTTCAGCGGCTTGCTCGGCTGCCATAATGATATTTTTATTGTTCGGTAAAATAAGGACGCGCTCCGCGCCGACTTCCTTAATCGCCTTGACAATATCTTCCGTAGATGGATTCATTGTTTGTCCGCCCTCAATAACAGCAGATGCACCAACGCTTCTTAACAATTCAGCAATACCTGATCCCATAGCAACTGTAACGACTGCATACGGATGTTTAACAGCTTCTTTTTTCACCGCATTTTGTGTCGAATGATTCTCTCCGACGATTTCAATATGTTGTTCACGCATATTTTCAATTTTTATTTTGATAAGTGAACCGAATTTTTGACCGTAATTTAATGCGTCACCCGGTTCTTCTGTGTGAATATGTACTTTTGCAACTTCCTCATCGGAAATGACAAGAAGCGAATCACCATATTGGCTTAATGCTTGGCGAAATTCAGATTCGTCATAGGGATTCGTTGCTAATTTTTCGGCTTCGAATTTCACCATGAATTCCGTACAATAGCCGAATTCAATATCTTCCGTATTCATAAATCCTTGGACACTACGGTGGTGCTCAGCATTCACCAAATCATCCATCGATCCGACAACTGTCCGTTCTGGAAGTTCTTCACCTTTTAAGCATGCTAAAAAGCCCTCGTACACATAAACGAGGCCTTGACCGCCACTATCCACGACGCCAACTTCTTTTAAGACTGGCAATAAATCTGGAGTGCGCTCAAGTGAAGCTTTCGATTCCTCCACGATTGCTTCCATGACCTCAATGATATCCTCAGTTGATGCAGCTTTTTCTACGCCAACATTTGCGGCATCCTTGGCAACCGTTAGGATTGTTCCTTCAACTGGCTTCATCACTGCTTTATATGCCGTCTCTACACCATACTTCAAAGCCGCTGCAAATTTTTCACCATTCACAGTCGCTTCCTGTTCAACTGATTTTCCAAAGCCACGAAATAATTGCGACAGAATGACACCTGAATTACCACGCGCCCCCATTAGCAAGCCTTTCGATAATGCCTGTGCAGTTTGCCCCAGGTGAGCAACAGCATTTTCTTCCGTTTCTTTCGCTCCTGATGACATGGACAAATTCATATTTGTACCTGTATCACCATCTGGAACCGGGAACACGTTTAGCGAATCGACATAGTCAGCATTTTGATAGAGATGGTGAGCACCCATCTTGATCATTTCCGCAAACTTTAAACCATCAATAGACTTCATTAAATTTACTTCCTCCCTCACAGGTTTGTCACTCGGACTCCCTGGACAAAAATATTAACAGATTTGACAGTCATGCCAACTGCCTTTTTTAATGTATACTTTACTTTTGATTGGACTTGATAGGCAACTTCTGAAATTTTAGTACCATATCCTACAATGACATACATATCAATATGCGTATCTTCTCCAACGTTACGGACGATGACTCCACGGGAAAAACTTTCTTTCCGAAGAATCTCTGTCAGTCCATCCCGAATCTGATGCCTTGAAGCCATACCGACAATCCCGTAACATTCGATAGTCGCCTCGCCAACGATTTGAGCGATGACGTCGTTTGTAATATCGATTTTACCGTATTCATTTTTCAATTCAATTGACATAGTTAGGTCCCCCTTGCATCTTTTCTCGCTACACCCATTGTACTATATCCCCAATAATAATAAAAGAAAGCATTCTAACTCATCAAGACAAAAACCGTTTATAAAAATCGTGTAAAGGGAATTACCTTGAAAGATGTCGTAAAAAAGGTTGCAACACCGTATGTCATATGATACATTATTATGGTATGCGAATAACAAGTAAATCGCTTAATCATCATTCGCAAGGAGGTACTAACTATGGCTAAAGAATGTGCTATTACAGGACGCAAAGCCCGTACAGGTAACACGCGTTCACACGCATTGAACTCAAGCAGACGTACATGGGGTGCGAACCTTCAAAAAGTCCGTGTTCTTATTAACGGTAAACCTAAACGTGTATGGGTCTCTGCAAGAGCCCTTAAATCAGGTAAAGTTCAACGCGTTTAATTCTAGTATCTTACAACTAGATATGAACGGGAAATAAAACACTAGGCTGAATTGCTTCAGCCTAGTGTTTTTTCTTTTCTCTTTTTTTTAGGTTTATTACTAGCACTTGCAGTTGCTTTTGTCGAATCCTCTTTTTGAAAAACAACCAAGCACTTCCGAACGAGACCACTCACAACTTTCGGCATCGTAAATGTATAAACGCGCAATTCCCCACTCCTTTCAGGAATCTGAACTTCTTACCATTAAGCATATGCCCTGATGGAATGAGATAGTACAGACTTCTGCAGCAGGTTCATTACTCGTAAATTTAGTCATGCCCGTTTCAAGTCTAGCATCAACCGTTTCATACTTAAAACCGGACAGCGTGAGACCTAAAACATCTCCACCAAAAGGAAAAAAAGATATGTATGCGAAACGATCTTCACGCGCACACTCATGAACGCCTGGAAAAAGAATTGATAACTCGTTTGTTTTATTGCGAATGGAAAATGCAATCTCTCTATGCTGCATCTGAAGGCGGTACAACAGGTGGAGGGCAGATTCCATATGATCTAACCTTCCTCCTGTAACACCTGTTAAAATAACGCGTTCAGGATTATATGTGAGCGCACGGTCAACCGCTAGTTCCGTGTCAGTTTCATTTTTCTCCGAACGAAACCGTCCCACTTTATGAACAGCTGCTGCAATTTGATCGTACTCTTCACTCGTCACCGAGTCGAAATCCCCGACAGCTTCGTGTGGAGTAATTCCTTGTTGCAGCAAGTGTAAGGCTCCCCTGTCCGCACCAATGAATACAGTATCGTCTTGCAGAAATTCCGTCATATCTACAATTTCTGGGTTAGGTCCCCCTGCACAAATGACGGCAACTATCATGGTCTAAGCGCACCCTCACCCGCTACCTTAATGCGTTGCAAAGCTTCTGCACGGTCAGGCGCATTAAAGACAGCTGATCCTGCAACAAGAATCGTTGCTCCAGCCTCAACACACGGAATAATCGTTTCTTCATTGACACCGCCATCGATTTCAATATCAATCGGTAGATTACGTTCACGAATAATAGCTGCTAATTGTTTTACTTTTGGAAGTACGGAATAAATGAATTTCTGACCGCCAAATCCTGGATTTACCGTCATAAACAACACCATATCTACTTCTTCCAGCACATGTTGAATCGTTTCAACCGACGTATGTGGATTCAATACGACACCCGATTTTACACCAAATGATTTAATGAGTTGCAGTGTACGGTGTAAATGCGGACACGCTTCCACATGAACCGTGATATAATCTGCTCCCGCTTTCGCGAACTGTTCAATATACGCATCAGGGTTACTAATCATCAAATGGACATCTAACGGTAATTTAGTTACCGGTCTAAGTGCCTCTACTGCGATTGCCCCCATTGTAATATTCGGAACAAAATGGCCGTCCATGACATCGATATGAATGAGCTCTGCTCCAGCTGCTTCTACTTCTCTTACTTCATCGGCAAGTTTTGAAAAATCTGCTGCTAAAATGGAAGGTGCTATTTTAATCATGTTTGTCATACCTCGGCTTCCTGTCAAGTATTTCCTGCATAAATTGCAAGTAGTTTTCATAACGATGACGCGGCATTTCTCCAGCCTCCACTTGCTCTTTCACTGCACACTTCGGCTCTTTCATATGCAGGCAACCTCGAAATTTACACATCGCAGATAGCTCATCCATATCTACGAAATAATAGGATAATTGCTCCTTGTCGATATGATCAAAATCAAGTGAGCTAAATCCTGGTGTATCCGCTACAAGCCCCCCGGCAATTTCAAGCAACTCCACATGACGCGTTGTATGCTTCCCACGACCAAGTGCTTCTGAAATTTCACCGGTTTTTAATGCTAACATCGGCAAGACAGTATTTAATAAAGTCGATTTTCCGACACCTGACTGCCCTGCTAAAACGGTTGTCTTACCTTTCAAATACGGTTGCAATATATCCGAAAGAGATTCATCGTCAATAAAGGTTTCAATCACATCGTACCCGATTTTTTTGTAATAGGCCGCTGCTTCCGCCACTTTCTCAAGTTCTTCAGCGCATGCCAAATCTTTTTTCGTCAAACAGATCACCGGCTTTACACCAAATGATTCGACGACCACAAGAAAACGATCCAGCAAATGTGGACTAAAAGCAGGCTCTACCATTGAAAATACAAGCAAAGCCTGGTCAATATTAGAAATCGGCGGGCGCACAAGCTCATTACGACGCTCATGAACGACTGTAATGAGCGCATCATTATCACCATCCGGCACATATGTCACAAAATCTCCAACAAGAGGATGGATACCACGGTTTCTGAACACTCCACGGCTCTTACATTGAATCAATTGCCCATCTTGTTCTACATAATAAAACCCACTAATCGCTTTTCTAATTTGTCCTTCCGGCATTCAATTCCTTCTTTCTAGTCGTTGTATTCGACCGATTGCTCGGCAATAATATTGCCATTACGCGTAATCTTATAAGCCCCTGATTGACCTTCTTCTAGTTCAATCTTAATCTGCTTCGTCGTATTCTCCGTAATCATGAAAACCTCTACTGGATCGACCATCGTATTCGACTTATCCTGGACATAGATTTTAATCTCTTGAGGGACTTGTTCCGGTTCTATCCAGTTGCCATCCTCGTCCATTTCATACTGCTCAATCACTTCAGGTACATATTCGATTGTTACTGTATGGACAATGTGCTTCACCGGCTTTTTCTCTTCACCTTTCGACAAAGCAACCTCCACTTTGTCTCCCTCTTTCATGTCGGTTCCCTGTCTAGGACTTTGCCAAACAACTTGTCCCGCAGGCGCTGTAGGGTGATACTCTTCTTTCACAACGGTAATCTTGAAGCCAGTCGTCCTGGCATAGTCATTCAACGCTTGTCTATCGCGTCCTATAAGATTTTCAAGCTTTTGGGGTTCTTTCCCTTTACTAATTGTAAATACTACGATAGTTTCCTCTGGCACTACTTCGGTATCAGCTACTGGATCCTGCTCCAAAATAGTACCAGGCTCTTCATCCGCAAATATTTCTTTCGGATCACTTAATTGGAAGCCTTGTTTCGACAAAAAGTCAGCAACTCGCTCAAAGCCTTGCCCTCTATAATCATTAAACGTAGTCATATTTTTGCCCGTACTAATATATAAAGTGATCAAGGACCCGACTTCTCGTTTCTTGTCAGCTTCTGGGTAGGTACGAATGACTTGCCCTTTTGCAAATTCTTCGGATGGTTCTTCATTTCTTTCATCCACTTTAAAGCCTTTTTCCTCCAGCATATCGATTGCTTCCGCCACTTCTTTCCCAGTCACGTCTGGAATGGTCTCTGTTTTAGGACCAAACAGACTCGGCAGTAACAATAATAGTAGAACTAGGATGAATACACCAGCGATTCCCCCAACAATGAGAGGCCATTTTTTACGCTTTTTAACAGGTGCTTGGGGTGTTTCAACGACAACTGGCTCTATTTTTTTGACCTTTTCAACAACCTCGAACTTGGATGCTTCCGTCACAATGGGTATAGCATGTGTCCGATCATCGTCAAACGGTAAGCTAAATTTTGGGTCCGTTGCTCGTTCTGGCGATAATGCTGTCAGTAAATCATCATACATTTCATCCGCTGAACGGTAACGATGTCCAGCATCTTTCGCGGTTGCTTTCAAAATAACATTTTCAACACTTTGTGGAATGGACGGGAATAACTCTCGAACAGAAGGCGTTTCTTCCTGTAAATGCTTTAATGCAATGGCAACAGCAGTCTCCGCTGAAAACGGCAATTCACCTGTCAATAATTCATAAAAGACAATGCCTAGCGAATAAATATCCGATTTCTTTGTCGCCATGCCGCCGCGCGCTTGCTCAGGTGATAAATAATGTACTGTACCAATGACAGAGTTTGTTTTCGTATGCGCAGTCGCACTGAGTGCCATCGCGATCCCGAAATCCGTGATTTTCAAATTACCTTCTGTATCCATCAAAATATTTTGCGGTTTAATATCCCGGTGAACAATGCCGTTATGATGAGCATTTGAAATAGCTGAAACGAGTTGTCGCATGATCGGCAATGCCTGTTTAGGCGACAATGGACCGTTCGATTGAATGAATTTTTTCAATGTCTGCCCTTCGACATACTCCATCACAAGGTAAAGAAGTTCTCCTTCTTCTCCCACATCGAAAATATCGACAATATGCGGATGCGTCAGACTTGTTGCAGACAGTGCTTCTCGCTGAAATCTTCGTTTGAGCTCTTCTTCATTGGCAAAATCATAATTCAATACCTTAATGGCGACGTCTCGGTTGAGAATCATGTCGTGTGCTAGATAGACTTTCGACATGCCCCCATCACCGATACTTTTAAGTATTTCATAACGCTCTCCGATTCTACTTCCAATCATGGATGATTCACCTCCAATTTAGTAGAATCAATCAAAATGACGGAAATATTATCTTCTCCGCCCCTGTTATTCGCTAAATCCACTAGTTTTTTCACTTTGTCATGTAGTGTTGTATCCTCTAAAATAACTTCTTGTATGAGCCGTTGATCGACTTTATTGCTAAGGCCATCTGTACATAATAATAAGTAGGATTTATCATTTAACTCGATTGAATAATGGTCAGGTTCAATGGTCTTTTCGGAACCAATCGCCTTCATAATCCAGTTCTTCTGGGGATGAACTGCCGCCTCTTCCTCAGTAATTTCCCCACTATCCAGCAGGACATTGACATAGGAATGATCTCGCGTCACTTGGAGAATGCCATTATCATTAATGGCATAGACACGGCTATCGCCCGTGTGAGAGATTAGACAGTTGCGGCCACGGATAAGTGCAGCCTCTAATGTTGTGCCCATCCCTTTCAGGTCTTCATTTTCATTGGCATGATTATAAAGTAATCTGTTGACATGATTAACGACTTCTCGAAGCCATTCTGCCCAATTCTGTTCATCTTCGAAGTTAGCCATGTCGAGTTCCATGAATTGTTCGCCAATTACTTGAATGGCTGTTGAACTTGCATAATCCCCCCCGAGATGACCACCCATTCCATCTGCAATGACTGCTAGAATGATGCCATTTGGCAGTGTAAAAACGGCGGCACTATCCTCGTTGACTGTTCTTTTCTTACCTACATCTGATAAGATTCCGAATTGCAACGTCCATCCCCCCTTGTTTGTTTCAAGTTCTCTATAAAAACCGCTGATTTACTGTTGTTTTTTACGGAAGGCGGCGACGAAGAATCCGTCACTACCGAAATGTTGCGGTAGCACTTGGAGTGTGTCTTCTTCGATTGCTAATTTGTCAATTTCATTCAACTGAGCCAATGGGATTTTCTCCATATCTGTATGGCGTGCTAAGAAACGGTCGACCATTCCACGGTTTTCCATATGCTCCACTGTACATGTACTATAAACGATAATGCCATCCGGTTTGATTAATTCACGTGCGGTGTCGAGTAAGTCCGATTGAATTTGTACGAGACCATTGAAATCGGCTTCTGTCTTATTGTACTTAATTTCAGGTTTTCTACGTATAACGCCTAGACCACTACATGGTGCGTCGACGAGAATACGATCGAAGGAAGAAGCAGCATACAGTTCCGTCAATTTCCGGCTATCTCCACTTTGCGCTTGTATAGACGTTAGACCAAGTCGCGTTGCATTGGCTTCAATGAGCGCCATTTTATGTTCGTGGATATCATGCGCGAACACTTCGCCTGTATCTTTCATCTTCTCGGCAATATGGGTCGTTTTCCCTCCTGGTGCTGCACACATATCGAGTACTTTCATGCCTGGTTGTACATCTAATGCCAATACAGGTAGCATGGAGCTTTCATCTTGAATCGTAATCAAGCCTTTTTTATAGGCTTCTGTATTTGCTGGATTGCTGTTGATGGAAACGATACATTCTGGAACCACTTCGCCTGCTCTCACTTCAATGCCTTCCGCTTCAAGAGATGCTATTACTTCAGCTACTGTCGTTTTTGCCGTATTGACACGAACCGTCATTGCAGGCGGGTTATTATTTTCATGTGCCATAATGGCTGCTTCTTGTTCACCGAACTGTTCACTCCAGCGCTTGATGAGCCATTCAGGATGACTCGTTTCAATTGCTGTTTTCGCAATGCCATCCGCCATGTCGTCTAATGAACGAACACCTTTGCGTAAGACAGAACGAAGAATGCCGTTAACTGTTGGCGCAATGCGTTTATGTCCCCGTCTTTTCGCAATTTCTACCGCTTCATGAACAACAGCATGCGGCGGGATTTTCGTCAAAAAGACAATCTGATACAACGACATTCTTAGTAATTCTCGTACCCAGCCATCCAATTTTCCACGAACAAAAGGCTCAAGATAATAGTCCAGTGCCATGCGATGTTGCAATGTACCATAAGTCAATTCCGTCAACAATCCACGGTCTTTTGTTTCAATACCGTATTTGTCAATCGTTCGATGTAGCAATAAATTGCTGTATGCTTGGTTATTATTGATTTCCATTAAGATAGATAATGCTGCGTCACGGACGTTGCCGTTCCAGATTTTCTTTTTTGGTCTAGTATTCATTCAAATCGGTCCCCTTCGTTCCATTTCGATCCGGTTCCACGAACAAATACATCCGCTGGCATCCGTTTTTTTCCGGCTGGTTGGAGGTCCGTTATAGCAATTGCAACGTCATCGCCTGCTTTGACGATGATTTTGTCTGGTTCAATTTTTATAATTGTGCCTGGTTCAGCATCTACCTGCGTAGCTACCTTTTCACTCCACCACACCTTGACGTTTTCACCTTGAATCGTCGTATAAGCAACCGGCCACGGATGAAGTCCGCGAACTTGATCATAAATGGATTTGCCGCCTTTTGACCAATCAATGCGCTCTTGTTCACGAGAGATATTACGTGCAAATGTCACAAGGGATTCATCTTGAACCGTTTTGTTATTTGTACACTCTAGTATAGAAGGAAGTGTTTCTTTTAATAGTCGCGTTCCTGCTACGGACAATGCTTCGAATAGCAGTCCCGTATGGTCTGTATCCGCGATCGGTACAACCACCTGTGAAATGATATCGCCAGCATCTAGTTTTTCGACCATATACATAATTGTCACACCAGTTTCTGTTTCTCCGTCCATAATGGACTGATGGATGGGTGCACCGCCACGGTATTTTGGCAATAAAGAAGCATGGACATTAATGCAACCGAGCCTAGGGACTTCCAACAATTCCTTCGGTAAAATCTGACCAAAGGCTGCAGTCACAATGAGGTCTGGTTGGAGTGCAATAATTTCCGCCAGTTCACTAGAACCTGTTAGTTTTTCAGGCTGAATAATCGGTAAGCCCAGTCGAAGCGCCTCTACTTTTACAGGTGGAGGTGTTAGTACGCGTTTGCGTCCGACCGGTCGATCGGGTTGCGTGACAACTGCTGAGATTGTATGACCTTCATCATGCAACATCGTTAGCACTGACACTGAAAATTCAGGGGTTCCCATAAAGACGATATTAGTCATGGTCACTTACCTCCTCTTCTTCATCCAACTCTTCGAATTCAGATGGATCGACGACACGAATAATTTTCGAATCGAATAACACACCATTCAAATGATCGATTTCATGAAGAATAGCTCGTGCTTCATAATCTTCCGCTTCAATTTGGTACAAGGAACCATCCCGCTCCTGCGCCTCTACACGAACAAAAAAGGGTCTTTCTACTTCACCATATAGCCCTGGGAAGCTAAGGCAGCCCTCAATTTCAACTTCAGAACCTCCAATAGCCGTCACAACAGGGTTGACCATTTCAATAACGTCCTGACCCTCACCCATATCCACAATCGCCACGCGTATCGCCTCGCCAATTTGTGGTGCTGCGAGGCCTACGCCATCCGCCGCAACCATCGTGTCGTACATATCATCTAAAAGCTTCGCAAGCTTTTTATCAAATTTCACTACTTCTTTACACATTTGCTTAAGCACCGGTGCTGGATGCTCTACGATTTTACGTATTGCCAATTCAATTCCTCTTTTCGTTTATTCAATAAATGGACACTGGTTCAACATCAACAGTCATTGTGAGGCCTGCTTTGATCCAGTCTGTCCGGTAGTATTTAATGAGTTGTTGCAAAGTCTCTGTCAACTTGGGCTCTTTTTTGTATTTTATCAAACATTGGTAACGATATCTATTATTGACACGGCTAATGGCAGCCGCTGTTGGACCGATGATGACGGTATTCGGCGATAAGTTCCCTTTTAAGAACCTAGCTCCTTTATCCGCAAAGTCGGCTACTTTCAACAAATCTTCATGCGTAAACTGGACGAGCGTGACAAAATAAAAGGGCGGGTAGCCATACTGTCTCCTAGCCGCCATTTCCAAATGATAAAAAGGCTCGTAATGCTGGGCCTTTGCCAATTCGATCGCGTAATGCTCCGGAGAATACGTTTGAATAAAGACTTCCCCAGGCAATTCGTGACGGCCTGCTCGTCCACTCACTTGTGTCATGAGCTGGAACGTCTTTTCCGCAGCACGGAAATCAGCCAAATGTAACGTCGTATCCGCCGCCAGTACACCGACCAATGTAATATTCGGGAAATCGAGCCCCTTGGCAATCATTTGCGTCCCAAGTAAAATATCCGCCTGTCCTTCGCTGAACTGCCTTAATAACCGTTCATGAGATCCTTTTTGACTGGTCGTATCGACATCCATGCGAATGACGCGCGCTTCTGGAAACAGTTTTGCAATTTCCTCTTGTGCTTTTTGTGTTCCTGTCCCAAAAAAGCGGATATAATCACTTTTACATTGTGGACATTCAAGAGGGACATGTTCTTCATGACCACAATAATGGCATTTCAGCCGTTCATTCGCACGATGGTATGTCAACGAAATATCACAGTTCGGGCATTCTACAACCGTTCCACAATCCCTACATAACACGAAAGAAGAAAAACCTCGCTTATTGAGGAATAAAACCGTCTGTTCCCTTCTCTCCAGGCGGATACGAACCGCTTCCGCTAACGGCAATGAAAACATTGAACGGTTACCATTTTTTAATTCATCTCGCATATCGACGACTGTTACCGCAGGAAGTTCCTGGTCTTTTGCTCGTCTTGTCAACGTCAGCAATGTGTAGACCCCTTTAGTCGCTCGCGCATAGGATTCCAATGATGGCGTCGCGCTACCTAAAATAACCGGACAGCCATAATATTCCGATCGTTTAATCGCAACATCTCGTGCATGATAACGCGGTGTATCCTCTTGTTTATAGGTCGATTCATGTTCTTCATCGAGAATGATGATACCGATATTTTCAAACGGGGCAAATATTGCCGACCTTGCACCAACGACAACTTTAACTTCGCCTCGTTGAATCTTACGCCACTCATCGTATTTCTCTCCTGCCGACAAGCCACTGTGCATCACAGCAACGAGTGGACCGAAGCGTTCTTTAAAACGCGACGTCATTTGCGGTGTCAACGAAATTTCTGGCACGAGAACGATAGCTTCCTGCCCTTTATCCAACACATGTTTAATCGCTCGCAAATACACTTCTGTTTTCCCACTACCTGTTATGCCATGAAGAAGAAACGTCTCCGCCTTATGCTGATCTGCAGCATTTCTGATTGCCCCAAGTGCGATACGCTGTTCCTCAGTCAACTCCACTGGAATCGCCGTATCTTTCAACTGTGGCGCTTCAGGCTCTCGGTATACTTCCGTGTATTGTTCTGATGCAGCCCCTCTTTCGATAACCGCTTTTAACACAGCAGACTGGATGCCCGATTGCTCCATTAGTTGTTTCGCAAGGATTGATTGTCCTGCACGATCTTTCATCCAATGCAGCAATTCAATTTGCTTTTTCGCATTGGCAGACATCGCGTTGAGTACTGTTTGCAATATCTCATCATTTGCGATTTGAATCATGCGTACTTTTTTGACAGCCGTTTTTTGATTGACAGCCGTATCGACTGTAATCATGCCTTGGTCAGCATAGCGTTTAACTGTTTTCAGCAGCCCTAACGTATCTGCTTCTTTTAACGAAACCCGTTGCCGTCCTGCCAGAAATCGAAGAAAATCCTCATCTTCAATATTGTCCGGCTGTTCCACAACGATGAATTTTTCGTATTTTGCACGCATGGCGGCTGGTAGCATCACTTGCAGCGCATCAATTTCGTAGGCCAATGTCTGCGTCGCTAGCCAGCGTGATAAGGTTAATAATTCAGCAGAAATGATTGGCTCTAAATCGATTAATTCATCAATCGGTTTCAATTTGGCTACATCAAGTCCGCTCTCTTCTTTTAACGCTGTAACATAGCCCAATACTTTTCTCGGCCCAAACGGGACTTTTACACGGCTACCCGCTTCAATAACAGCAACCATTGTGTCAGGCACAACATAATCGAACGGCCGATCAATCGGATAAGCCGACACGTCGACAATGACTTCAGCGATCATTGAGCTGTTCACTTTCTTCATTTAGAATTGCTTCAAATAATACTTTCGCTAATTCTTTTTTTGCCATAGCTTGGAATGGCTGATGTGTGCCTCGTTTAGATAGCAGTGTGACAACATTTGTATCACTGCCAAATCCTCCATCCGGGTCTGTAACATCATTGACAATGACGTAATCTAAGTTTTTACTTTCTAATTTCCCCGCACCATAGCCAACTGCATTCGTTGTTTCTGCAGCAAAACCAACAAGGATTTGGTTGGTTTTCATACCACCTATCGTTTTTAAAATATCAATCGTTCTTTCAAGTTCAATAACCGAATCTCCCAGTTGTTTTTTCATCTTTTCCGGATGAATATCTTTTGGGCGATAATCGGCAACTGCAGCAGATTTGACAACAATATCAGCATCATCAAACTGTGTACGCACTGCTTCCAGCATGTCTGCTGCACTTTCCACATCGATAACAGTCATACCTGTTGGTTTATCTAGTCCTACAGGTCCAGAAATGAGAACCGTTTCTGCCCCAAGCGCCGCGGCAGCTTCTGCCATCGCATAGCCCATTTTGCCACTAGAGAAATTTGACACATAGCGCACCGGGTCTATCCGTTCACGCGTTGGACCAGCTGTAATGACAACTTTCTTGCCCGACAACGGAAGGTTGTTCGTTGTTGTAAAACGTTGAGTAATGAGTTCCACAATTTTTTCCGGTTCTTCTAAACGCCCTTTACCTACATAACCACATGCCAAAAAGCCCTCGGATGGTTCGATGAATCGATAACCGTCCGCGTGCAAGGTAGTAATGTTGCGTATAACCGCTTTATTTTCATACATATGAACATTCATAGCAGGTGCAATCCATACTTCCGCTGTTGTTGCTAACAGTGTTGTCGTGACCATATCATCCGCAATGCCATTTGCTAGTTTACCAATGACATTTGCTGTCGCCGGTGCGACAACAACGAGATCAGCCCAATCAGCTAAATCGATATGCGCAATGACGCGAGAATCTTTTTCATCGAACGTATCATTAAAAACTTCATTGCGAGACATCGCTTGGAAGGTCAGCGGTGTGACAAATTGCTGTGCCGACTCCGTCATAATTACCTTTACTTGTGCTCCTGCTTGCGATAGCTTACTAACAAGTGCAACAGCTTTATATACTGCAATTCCACCAGTGACACAAAGGAGGATTTTTTTGTTTACCAACACTGTCCTCATCCTTTCTAAAATGACAAACTCCCAAAGAAAATTCGTTTCTAAGGGAGTATAGCGTATGCTTATTTTAATGATAGTACGTGATAAAACTAGACCAAATTACACTTCGTCTTCGTAAACGATTGAATCATCTTGTTTTTCTTTTGATAAAACGCCAGCCGCTACTTCTTCAAGTGCTTTACCAACGTTTTTATGTGATTTATACGAAGTGAGAAGTCTTGTTCCCTCTTCTTGCATTTGACGTGCACGTTTTGAAGCAAGTGTGACCAGTGTGTATTTAGAATCAACTTTTTCTTTTAATGAATCAAGTGTTGGTGTTAACATAATTTATTCCCCCTCCAGCATAAGTAAGTAGCGTTTTTCTACACGTTCTCTACGGCAATGTTCTGCTAAAACAATGGCATTGACCCGATCACAAGCATGTGAAACTTCGTCATTTTCGACGACATAATCGTATAAATTCATCATCTCAAGCTCTTCTCGTGCTTTCGCGATGCGAGTGGCAATAACATCTGGTGCCTCAGTTCCTCTACCCACAAGGCGATCTTCCAGTTCTGATAAACTCGGTGGTGCTAGGAAAATGAATAGCCCATCTGGAGCTTTTGCTCGGACTTGTGCAGCCCCAACTACTTCAATTTCAAGAAAAACATCTCTTCCTGCATCCAGTGTTGCATTGACATAGTCGAGTGGCGTGCCGTAATAATTGCCGACATACTCGGCGTGCTCCAGCAATTTACCTTCTTCAATGAGTTGTTCAAATTCCACTCTCGATTTGAAGAAATAATCTTCCCCATCTACTTCACCTTCGCGTGGACTTCTTGTCGTCATCGATATGGAGTATTCATAGTTCGTATCAGGTTGAGAAAAAAGCTCTTTGCGCACTGTCCCTTTCCCAACACCAGAAGGGCCGGACAGAACAATCAAAAGCCCACGTTTTTTGTACATGCAATCCCTCTTCTTATCTAGTCTACTTGACGCAAGAGCAAACCCCTTAGTAGGTAGCTCCATTATTATTGTTCAATCAAAACAATCTTCACTTATTATACCATACCGCACGCATAGAGTGGTAAAATGGGACAAAACGAATTGAAAGAGGAATCAGCATGGCATTTGACGGTTTATTCACCACGGCGATGGTGCAAGAATTGCAAGTTCTAAAAAACGGACGCATTTCTAAAATTCATCAGCCGAACGCACAAGAAGTCGTATTTTTGATTCGCTCAGGCGGAAAAAATCATAAACTTCTTATTTCCATCCATTCATCCTATTCACGCGTCCAGCTAACAGAAGAAGCCCTTACAAACCCTTCTGAGCCTCCAATGTTTTGCATGGTGTTGCGCAAACATTTAGAGGGCGGCATGATTACAGCCGTCGACCAATTCGGCACAGACCGAATTATTACGTTCGATGTTCAAGCGAAAAATGAAATCGGCGACGACATTAGCAGAAGATTGTACATCGAAATTATGGGGCGGCATAGTAACTTACTGATCGTTGACCCCGAGCGCAATATTATTGTCGATAGCATGAAACATTTACCACCTTCTGTGAATAGTTATCGTACAGTATTACCGGGGCAACCTTTCATACCCGCGCCGCCGCAAGATAAAACAGATCCATTTAGCGTGACTGAGCAACAATTTAGTACGCTACTGCCACAGTTTGACAGTGCCCGCGATGTTGTCGGGACATTTTCAGGAT
Organism: Sporosarcina sp. YIM B06819; assembly: GCF_033485175.1. Lineage (NCBI taxonomy): Bacteria > Bacillati > Bacillota > Bacilli > Caryophanales > Caryophanaceae > Sporosarcina > Sporosarcina sp. YIM B06819. Next base: position 190,059 of record NZ_JAWLIQ010000007.1, read on the forward strand.
TTTCACCCATTAATGCGGAAGAACTATTGCACCGATTAAAAAATGTCTCTGCGAATGAAGCATTCGCTGTGTTTACTGCATTCCTCGCTTCATTTAAAGGAACAGCAAGTACACCCAACATTGCGGAAATCGGGACGAAAACGGTATTTTCCGCGGCGGCATTGTCACATGCAGATAAATCAATTGCGGAGTATAGCACTCTCGGTGATTTATTGGATAAAGTGTATTTTGCACGGGCTGAAAGAGAGCGCGTTAAATCGCAAGCAGCAGATCTTGAACGCTGGCTTGATAATGAAATTGCCAAATTAAATTTAAAGGTAAAAAAGCTATCGAAAGAACAAGAGGCTGCTGGGAAACTAGATACGTTCCAGCTGTACGGTGAACTACTTACCGCCAATAGTTATGCGCTTCAAAAAGGGATGACGGAGGCAGTCGTTGACAATTATTATGAAGAAGGAACGACAGTAACTATTCCACTCGATCCAAGAAAAACCCCTATTGATAATGCCCAGCGTTATTATTCAAGGTATACAAAAGCGAAAACAGCGCTCATTATGATTGCCGAACAGCTTGAAAAAGCCGCTGAGGACATCGCTTATTTTGAAATGATCAAACAGCAAGTCATGCAAGCATCCCCTGAAGACATCGAAGAAATACGTGAAGAGCTTGCCGAACTTGGTTTTCTGAAGGCACGTAAGTTGAAAAAGAAGATTAAGCCAAAAAAACCAACACCTGAAACGTATGTGTCAACTGCTGGTGTTAAAATTTCAGTCGGAAAAAATAATAAGCAAAATGATTACTTAACATTCAAGATTGCTGCGCGGGATCAAACTTGGCTGCATACGAAAGATATTCCAGGATCGCACGTATTGATTCACGATACCAATCCCGATGAAGAAACGATTCGCGAAGCGGCGATTCTCTCCGCTTACTTCAGCAAAGCACGCGGCTCGTCATCTGTACCCGTAGACTATACGGAAGTGCGACACGTGAAAAAGCCAAATGGTTCGAAGCCGGGGTTTGTCATTTATTTTGAACAAAAAACGATTTTTGTTACGCCTGATGAGGATATTGTGATGAAGTTGAGGAAGTAATTGGGGAGTTATGCGTGATTCCGGATGAGTCGCCGGTAAATTCGGAAACTCGCTTGTATTTCCTAAACGTATACGTACTTTCTAAAAAAGTGCCTAGCCTACGACAATAATTGTTGTAGGCTAGGCACTTTGTAATTGAGATAAAACTTTTTACAGTCTTTTAGTCAATGGAAAAAACACACAATCCTTAATATTATCACTATCACTGAGGACCATTAACAATCGCTCAATCCCAAATCCCCACCCTGAAATAGGTGGCATGCCGTATTCCATCGCAGTTAGATAATCTTCATCCATCTCCATAGCCTCTACGTCTCCATTCGTTCTAAGCTGCGCTTGTTCCTCTAACCGTTTTCTTTGCTCAATCGGGTCCACTAATTCTGAATATGCATTAATAATTTCTGCCCCATTGACAACTAATTGAAAACGGTCTGTTAGAGTCGGATTAACATCATTAGCCCTAGCAAGTGGCGATAAATCAATTGGGTGCTGAACTAGAAACGTCGGGCGTACAAGATGTGGCCGACATGTTTTTTTATAAAGAAGATCTATAAAATTACCTCTCCCCATTGATTGAATTTCCGAATGGTCCAAAATAATATTTTTTCTCTTCGTTTCCTCATAAAGATCTGGCACATCTGGATAAAGGTCTATATCAATCCCCGTATTGCTCAAAATCAAATCTCTGAAGGATACAACGTCCCATTCTAATGAAAAATCAATGGTTTGACCTTGGACAGTAAGAATAGTCGTTTGGAAGGTTCGATCAAGAACAAACAAAATCATTTCACGCATTAATTTCATCGTATCCTTATAGTTCCAATAGGCAGCATACCCTTCAACCATTGTAAATTCCTGAAGATGCTGTGGACTTATACCTTCATTTCTAAAACACCTTGCAAATTCAAATACTTTCGTAAATCCACCAACAATTAGCCTTTTTAAATAAGTTTCTGGAGCTATGCGTAAGTAAAACTCAGAATCCAAGGAGTTATGGTAAGTTTTAAACGGTCTAGCAAGTGCACCAGACGGTGTTTGCTGTAAAACAGGCGTTTCAACCTCTAAGAAATGTTGATCCTCAAAAAATCTACGTATTGAACTGACCATTTTCGTTCGAGCTAATAGTCGATTTTGTGTTTCCTTTGTCATGATGACATCCAAATAGCGTTGTCGATAGCGAAGATCAATATTGCTTAAGCCACTCCATTTATCTGGAAGGGGACGTATTGACTTTCCAAGAAAGACATAATTCTCAATACGAAGAGTCTTCTCATGCGTTTTGGTGCTATACATTTCCCCCTTCACACCGATAAAATCCCCAATGTCCAGCAAATCATGAAACTGATGAAAGGATTCCTCACCCACCTCTTCTTTTTTCAATAGGAGTTGCAGGCTGCCTTGTATGTTTGAAATCGTGATAAAACCTAATTTACTGAAATGCCTAATACTCATTACTCTTCCAGCGACTTTAACGTTGGAAATTCCATCTTCAAGCATTGCCGCTTCATTCAGCTCATAATTAGTATGAAAACTTTCTGGATGCAATGGAATCCCGCGTGATTGCATCACATCTAATTTCTCTCTTCTACGAATCATTTGTTCATTACTCATGTTCACCACTCCATTTTCTGTTATTGTCTGATGACTATAAATATTTCCCACTAGCTATTTATAGATTTATAAACAACAAAAAACTCCCACCCCCAAGATTATTCATCTTGAGGACGAGAGTTGTGAACTTCGTGGTACCACCTCAGTTTATTGATATGTTGCCATATCAATCTCTTCGGGTACGTCAACTTTCGAGTATACCCTATCTCTATAACGGGAGATCCCGTCGCATGATGGCTTAAGTTTGTCACTTAGTCCCATACGAAGCTCCAAGTCTTTTTTCATTGAGGTTATTATTACTCCTTCACAGCAAACGGAGCTCTCTGAAAATAATTAGTCTCAACTACTCTTCTCTTCATCGCTATCTACTTTATAATTTAATAATTTTTACTATTATATTTAAAACTATATGTGTAGTCAAGTAAAATATTACTAATGCCTGTTTGGCGGTGTCACTGTTGAATTATTTTTATCATCCCTAAAGTACTCCGATAGTTGCACAACCCGAACAACTTGTGTATTCAACTCATGATAAATTCCTCTGCTATCCCGAAACGATATGTATTGGTCTCGCTCACTTCGGATTAGCTCTTCTGCACTTTCAAAGGATTCCATGTGAATAAATCTTCTAATGTAGTGATTTTCATCAAAAAAATAAGTTACTTTGAATTCTTTCATGATTTTTAACTCCTCACATACTGTAAATTACTTTATCCCTATCTACAGGCCCGTCATCTTTCTCTATATCATATCCATTTCATTTTATGCCAAGACATTCATCTCAAAATAAGCATACTTTCATTAAACATAATTTACAGCTGCTCTCTTTAAAAATTTTGATAACAATCTTCCGCTGTGGTTTAATTATAAGAACCTCGTGAACAATGAAACTAACTATCATCATTAATAGAAAGCAGGTACATAACATGACAACCATCATTGAATTAAAAAACTTATCCATCGGTTTACCGAAAAAAATGAAGTATGGACAGGACAAAGAACTAGAAACGGCTATTTGCAAAGAAACAGTTGAGGAAGTCTTTCTAACAAAAGATGGCTTTCGCGGAGATGGCGTAGCAGACTTACAACATCATGGTGGGCTTGACCGCGCAGTTTGTGTCTATCCATATGAGCACTATGCACGTTGGGAGCAGGAGTTTAACAATCCCCTCCCACGCTCGGCTTTCGGAGAGAATATTACCGTAACAAATATGCTTGAACAAGACATTCATATTGGGGATATTTTTCGTCTTGGAGAAGCCGTTATCCAAGTCACACAGGGACGAATTCCATGTAGCACCATTACGAAAAGAACTGACCTACCTCCTCTTCTCAAAGGAATGGTCGATACCGGATTTACGGGTTATTTATGTCGAGTATTAGAAGAAGGCATTGTTCGCGAAGATTCTACCATTACATTAGTAGAATCACATCCACAACAAGTATCTATCCTGTTCGCCAATCAACTTTATTTCCACCGCCCAAAGGATATTGAAGGTATTCAACGAGTGTTGGCTGTTCAGGAACTGGCGCAGGATTGGCGGGAGCGTTTGACGATTCGACTAGAGAAGCTAACAAGTCTTATTTGACATCTCTCTATGCAGCATTATTAAAAGGTGTAGTGCTTAAAACGATGTTAAGCACTACACCTTTTGAATTTATGTATCAAATTACAGTAGAATTTAACCAGTCAAATAAATTAGTGCTGAATATCATTTATTTCCTGGAAATGATATATATACAATTTTTGGATTCATTCTAATGACTACCCCTATATCTTATACATACAGTTCTACCGGTCCACCAGATATAGCAACCCATTCTGTTGGTGTATCAACGACCGTTGCAAACCAATAATAGGGCACGGACATGTCAATTCCATGACAAGCATCATGCCAGATCCCTTTATCCAAAACAATAACTTCCCCTGGACTAATGATAATTGCTTTAATATCTTCCGCCATCGGCTGCTCCTTATTTCCGCTGTTTGCAATCGCCAACACAATTGGATTCGACATGCAAAAGAGCGCTTCCTCAGAATGCAGATGTCTTTCCATTTTAGTCGTTTTACTTGGAAGAGGCGATCCAACGGTTAACCCTAGACTTCCTTGTGAATTTATCAGAGGAGAATCGGTCATGCAATCTTCCCATCCATCACCTTTTGAACGCACAACATTCGAGGACTCACTTTTCATATTGTAATACTTTCCATAAGGTGAGAAGTCAATTGAAGAAATAGGCACTGCTTTAATCTTCATGCCTATCACCTTCTGCTCTAAATTTTTCTATCTTCTTCGGACTAAAAACAGTCATACTCACTCCCTTTGACCCTACCCTTTTCTTTCATAAAATCAATAATCTTCTCACTCGTAGCAACGCCTCCTCGAGGGCCCATTACAGTAACTGCTCGCGCTGCCGCCGCATTTGCAAAATTAGCTACAAGCGCTAGATTATCACTTTTATTTAAAGCATGTATAAATGAACTACAAAATGTATCGCCCGCTCCAGTGACATCCACAACTTCAACCGGAATTCCTGGGACATAAATTTGCTGTTCTTTTGTATACACAACGCACCCATTTTCCGCATGTGTGACTACGATTACTTCAGTTCCAAACGCTAACAACTGAGCGATTGCTTGCTCGGGTGTTTTTCCATCTCGATACACGTCAAATCCGATTGTATTAAAAAATACAATGTCCATCTCTTCAATAAATAGTTCATCGCCAGGCTCCAAATGAGCTACGTCAAGATCATAGACCATTTTCGCACCACTTGCCCTAACTTTCCTAATAATATCGAGTGCACTCAAATCTCCACAGCGCAAAGGTCTGATTTCTGATATACATGTATAAACGTATTGGGCATTGCACATCGCATCGATAATTTCATGCGTCACTTCAAAATGTGTGATACCTAATGTCGGGATAAATAATGTATGGTCATCTTCTGCCAATATAATAATATTCTTGGCATCCGGAAGCGTGTCATCGTGAAGAATATACCGCGTGTCTATGCCTCTATCCTGCAAATCTTTACATAGAACCTGAGTAATATTACCGCTGTTAAGTAAAGCGAGATAGTAAATGTTTTCATTATAAGCAGCATAGACACTTGCCGCATTTGCAATCATTCCGCCTACGTAAGAATCTAATGTCTCAACGAGAACTTTTTCTCGAATCCCCGGCCAATAAGGAGACTTATAATATTCGTCTAACGCAATGTCTCCAACAAAAAAAGAATAATCCTTCTTCATATGAACCCCTCCACTACCAATTGGAATAGCTTATCTTACTTTCTTTACTTCATTCATAAAATGACGAACATGATTAACGCATACATTTCCACTATCATTATACGTATCTTTCAAATAGCTACCTACAATTGCAGCATCTACTAGATCAAGTTGGTTGTCGAGATTATCCGCTGTAATGCCAGCACCGACAACAAGCGGGAAGTCATGCCCCATTATTCTTCTAAACTCTTTGATTTTAGTTATATCGGTTTCTAGACCAGTTCCTTCGCCTGTAACAACGATGGCATCACATCTATCCATGCCGATTTTTAGATCCTCTTCCAATGATCTGCCTGATAGATAGGGTTGATACTTAAATCTAACGCCGCCAAGTATAAAGGCTGTCGTTTGTTTTCGCGCTTTCGTAATCCATTCATGAAACGCAGCATCAGCCTCCAACTCCAGATGTCCTGCCACCGAATCCAACTGAATGAACTTAACATCGTACTTAACAGCAAGTTCAAATGCTTTTTTATCATCATCTAGGACATTAACACCATATACAATATTTTTTCGCTCTTGATAAACATAACTTAACACTTCTTCCACAACTTCTGGCGTGCCGAAATAATTCTCAATAATAACTGCATCTATGCCATTTTCAATTAATTGATCTATTTCAAGTTTAGCAATTTCAATTTTTTCTTCATCACTTTCACCTTTCAAATGTATCATTGCCATTATCGGTTTTTCCACATCAAATAAGCTTAAAAATCCCTTTGTTTTGGTACTCATTTCCTTCACCTCATACTCATATTTTTGTAGATCTATTCCCTAATACTTCTTCAATAGTTCCACCAGTTCATGTCGGAAAATAATATTGCCTTTCAAGCCGAGTTCCTCGGCAACTTCCCCAATTTGAGGTTTTTTAATTCTGGCTTCTGTAATAATTTCTTTAGACCAAAATGTATTTCGTGCGGAATCATCTGAAATGATTCTCTTATTTGCCATCGTTACTACTCGCGTAAAGTTATCCGCAACAAATTCCATATCATGGGTAATTGTAATAACACTTTTCCCCTCTTCCTGTAGACGGTCCAATAAGTTCGAGAGAGTTTTGATGCCAATTAGGTCTTGTCCAGCAGTCGGTTCATCAAGGATGATATACGGCGTTTCAAGGGCTAAAACCATTGCGATAGTTACAAATCTCCTAATTGAATAGGGAACATCGAATGGATTCATATGTAAATAGCCCTCGATTCCAGTAAGTTCAACCGCCCGACTAACACGCCGTTCTATTTCTTGCTGATCTAGTTTCAAATAATGAAGCATGTATTCAATTTCTTTCTGGACATTACTATTAAATATCTGATCATCTGGATTTTGAAAAACGTATCCAACATAGGCTGAAATTTGGGCAGTCGTTTGATTTTTCGTATTAATACCATTGACGAGAACATCGCCGCTCGTTGGCTTGTTCAAACCATTCATTAATTTCACCGCTGTCGTCTTTCCTGCTCCGTTCTGCCCGACAATCGCTACTCTTTCCCCTTTGCGAATAACAAGATTCAGTTCTTCGTTGGCAACATGGCCATCGGGGTATGCAAACGTAACATTCTTTAATTCAATTGCCTCCATTTACACGCCCACCCTTTTCATAATCTGATCTTTCACTTGGGATTTCGTAATCGATATTGTATCGATTGCCTTATCGATCTTTTGCAAGTCGTAACTAAGTAAAGTGGCTTGCGGAAGCGTGACACCCATTTGGAGCAAGCTCAAATCGGAAAGTACGTCTGCCGTCAAGCCACTTCGTGCAATTTGCCCTTGATTGAGTACAATGACTTCATCCGCATATTCAGCAATTAAATCTATTTTATGTTCAACAAGAAAAATCGTTTTTCCTTGTTCCTTCAGTAGGTTGATGATCTTGAAAATTTCGTCAGTGCTCTCCGGATCAAGCTGTGAAGTCGGTTCATCAATCACCAAAATATCGCTATTCATAGCAATAATAGAAGCAAATGCAACACGTTGTTTTTGTCCGCCGGAAAGGTTATTCGGATTCTTCTTTATGAGTTTTTCCAGTTTAAGAAGCTTCACAACTTCTACGACTCTTTCAATCAACTCTTCTTTTTCTACTCCGAGATTCTCAAGTCCAAGCGCAATTTCCTCGAAAACAGTTTCTTTTATGCCACTAATTTGGGTAAAAGGATTTTGGAAAATGTAACCGATTTTCGTAGATAATAGATCGCTATTCCAATCCCGTACATCTTGGCCTTCAATCAATACATCTCCGGACAAATCTCCGTGAAAAAAATGGGGAATCATTCCTCGAAGAAGATTACAAAATGTCGTTTTTCCACTACCGTTCGGACCAATAATTCCATAGAATTTGCCTTTCTCGAACTGATAATTTATATTTGCGAGTACAAAGTCTTCAGTATATGGATACTTATAAGATACATCTTTCAATGTTATACAATTCATCCGATTACCCTCCATACGATAAACGCTATAAAAGCTAGATTGACGATAACCAAGATTAATTTTTCAGACATAGGAACTGGTCGTAATTCACGTAAATGTGTGTTTTTTTCAGGTGCATAAAATGCTCTAGCATCCATCGCAATTGCTTTTTCTTCAGAGTTTGAGATAGCCCCTAAAAACAACGGTCCTAATATCGGGAAAAAAGCTTTGATTCGATTCATTGCTTTTCCTTCAGTCTCAATTCCTCGTGCTTTCTGCGACTCCATAATGATCTTCGACATTCTTCCAAGATCGATAATAGACTGAAGCGAAGAAAGAATAACATAGGTAGCCGTGTGGGGTACGCCTTTTTTTTCTAGTGCGAGCATTAGGTCTCTCGCCTGTGTTGCAACACTATAAAATACAAGCGCTCCGCAAATCGCCACGACTAATGAAGCAAACCGCGCTCCATGATCCACACCTTCTTGTGTAATCGTGATAAAGCCAATTTTCATCAAGGTATCTTCACCAGGTATGAACATCGCTCTCATAATAAATAGTAACGAACCAATTAGTAGCGCCAGTCTTACATATACCTTTGAAAACTGTTTAAGACGATTGGATGCTACGGCAAGTACAAAATAAAAGGTAATTACCGCCACACTCACTTGCCAGCTATGGGAGAGTATTGGAATGATCGCTAAAATAATAATGATATTTAACTTACTAAGTGGATTAAGATCCAAAAACCAATTATGTTGCACTTGTGGCTTCCTAAAGGAATCGACAAACTGATAATCCATTTATATTGCTCCTCCTTTCTAAAAACAAAGCTCCCAACACGCAGGAATCCACTACAGGTGGGGAGATGCGACTGCACAATAATCAGTATTAGGCTTCTTTTCGAGTTGCGCCAGACAGTTTATTTGTATTAATCAGCACATGACCTAATGGAAGTTTTGCTAACGTTCTCACTGGGATACTCTTAAGGATAAAAAATACTATAATTAAGGTCGGAATTTTATCAAGTAAGTCTGCAAACAACTCAGACATAAATGCTCCTGCTTGTACTGAGAAACCGATTGTCATTAGCATTCCAGTAATCATGCCAGTTGTCCCAGCACCTAAACCATCAAATAGTAAGATTGTAATCATCGAGCCAACGCCTCCGCCAATAAGGGCGAATCCGAAACCGGCAATAACTGTCTTCCACAACTTTTTAAATACGCCTTTTTTCGATAAATAACCAGCGAGTAAACCAAACCCGATATTCAACCATATATAAGCAAGCGTTGTAGGGTTGGTAACAGAAATACTAATATTAGTAATAGCTCCAACAATTGCTCCTGGTATTCCTCCACAAAGTGCACCTACTGTAATCGTGCCGATTGAGTCCAAATAAAGAGGTAATTTTAATAAAAGTGCGATTTGTCCCCCGATAAAGTTGACCGCTATCCCAATTGGAATCAAAAAAATTGTTAACTTATTCATTTTTTTCATTACACTTCTCCCACTCTTCCGTTATGATTTTTATGAATACTTATTGTCATTATTTTCATTCCCTGCAATAACAACAAAACACCCCTTAATGGCAACGCTTACAAATTATTGAGATTCATTTATAGTGAAAGCTATAAACTTCTCATTTTTCCGATTTATTATTTATGAACATTTGGAGCAATACTTGTCATAATATTGAATTCTATACTTGACGTATAAACAATTTTCACAATCTCAATCTTCACATCATTTTCATCATAAATATTTCCTTCTGCTTTTAATAATGCTACTTCTTTTTCATCAACCTTCAGTATTTCCCGCATTTGATCATCCACTAAAACAGGTGATAATGAAATTTCCGACCGGGTCGGAGTGACTTGATATTTCTCACGCAACACCTTGTATAGTGATTCATTTTCAAAATCAAACTTGTCTAATCCCGGGAATAAGCTTACTGGGAGCAGTGAGGTATCTATCATTAGATAGCTTATGACATCCTCTTTTTGCACCCCTCGTGCACGAGTCAATTGATAATATTCTGTCCCTTCAATTGTGACCCTACTTTGTTCCAATACCTTTGAAACTGCTACCTCATTACGATTATTCAAGTAATCTGTAAATCCACCAAAATTCGTAATGCTGTATTGAAGTGGACTTAGTCGGACGAAGGTACCTTTCCCTCGAACTTGATGGACCAATCCTTCATTCACTAACAACGATAATGCTTTTCGAATCGTTCCTCTCGTAGTTTGGAACAACTTCATCATTTCAGATTCAGATGGAATAGCCTCCCCCTGCTTATACTCCCCATTTACGATATTTAACCTAAGCTGCCGATGTAGTTGAATATACAAAGGGGTAAAATTATTTCGATCTAACAATTAACACCCTCCATTATTTATTTTTTACAACTTGAACACTTATGTGTACAAGTTGATAATAACACTAGTAATTCATTAGTGTCAATAGTCTTTTATTTTAATTATTCCTCGAATACTTGGCATTTTGGATGCAAAAAAAGCTATTCCACATGTCAAATACCCGTGGAATAGCTCTTCTTTTTATTTTATTTCAACAAACCAGCCTTCAATTTACCATGCCAGTTCAACAAACTGCCGATGGTTTCTTCGCTGATCGCACCGCTTTCCTTTGCTAGAAACCCCGGTGCCAGTCAATCATACAAAAAAATAGAAGGAAGGACTGAAAATGTTATGCCGGAACAAACGTATGATATAATGGAAGAATAATAGAATAAGGTTTTCGAGAGTGGACAGCGTCCCGCTACTTGTCCCAGTCACGGTTATTCCATGACGGATGGGGGTGCTGCCAAGATGACGATGTTTGAATCGCTTGTGATTATGATTAGTTTTGCAACATTAATTGTTGCGATACTGGCACTTGCGTACACTATGTCACAAAAGAAATAATCCACCCTTAAGTTTTAGCCGACTCAGGTGGATTATTTCATCTCGTGACGCTGACTCCCCTAAGGGGAACCTGCCTATTATGAGTACCTTAACAATGCTAGAACATCGTTAAGGTCTTTTTAATATATACTACTTCTACAATAATTATAACAAACACTTCACTATATGTCTAGAATTCCAAAGAGCCGGTACTTTTTCTAAACAACCAAATACAAATGAGTATACAGAAAAACTATTCCACAAGTCAAACACCTGCGGAATAGCTTTTCTCTTTATTTCAACAAACCAGCCTTCAATTTACCATGCCAATCCAACAAACTACCGATGGATTCTTCGCTAATTGCACCGCTTTCCTGTGCAGCTTCAGCAAGTGCGCCAAAATCAGTCAGGCTTGTATATGTCAATCCAACTGATGCGAATGTTTCGTCTGCGCTTTGGAGTTCGTATGTAAAGATTGACACAACTCCTGTTACTTCGATACCTTCTGAACGGAGTGCTTCCGCAGCATTTAAGCTGCTACCACCCGTGGAAATCAAATCTTCAATGATGATCGCTTTATCAGCTGCATCAATTTTACCTTCGATTTGACGGCTACGTCCGTGGCCTTTTGCTGCCGAACGGATGTAGACCATTGGCAAGCCAAGAATGTCTGCTACCCAGGCAGCATGCGGAATGCCTGCTGTTGCCGTTCCGGCAATTACTGTTGTTTGTGGATATTGGGCACGAATGATGTCTGCAAGTCCTTGTGCAATTTGTTTGCGTCCAACTGGGTCAGACATTGTTAAACGGTTATCGCAGTAAATTGGTGATTCGATGCCTGATGCCCATGTAAATGGCTCATTCGGGCTCAGTTCAACTGCCCCTACGTTTAATAGAATTTTGGCGATTTCTTTTTTCTGCGTCATCACTCTGTCCCCTTCCACAATGCATTGATTTGTTCATAAGCCGCTCGCGGATCTGTTGCACCCGTAATAGCCCGTCCAACAACGATATGTGTTGAACCTGCAAGGCGTGCTTCTACCGGCGTTGCGATACGTTTTTGGTCATGCGCACCACCGTCTGCAAGGCGAATGCCTGGTGTAACTTTGAAAAATTCTTTGCCACAAACTTCTGCAATAACTGCTGACTCATGGACAGAACAAACCACTCCGTCTAGTCCTGCCTCTTTCGTCAACTTCGCATATTGTAGAACTGACTCCTGCAATGAAGCCCCAATTAGCTGTTCTTCACGTACTTGGCGCTCGTCTGTCGACGTCAATTGTGTAACGGCAATGATAGAAGGGCGTGCAATGCCTGATGGCGTACCTTTATCCAACCCTTCAAGTGCCGCCTCCATCATCGTTTTATTCCCCGCTGCATGGACATTGACGAGATCAACGCCAAATCCTGCGAGCACTTCCATCGCCGACTTTACTGTATTAGGAATATCATGTAATTTCAAATCAAGGAAAATATCATAGCCAAGCTCTTTCAAACGAGCGACAATCGCTGGCCCTTCTTTGTAATAGAGCTGCATACCGACTTTAACATTGACATCTCCATCAAACGCGCGAAGGAAGTCGAACGTTTTGGCAGCTGAATCAAAATCGAGTGCAATAATCGGTGATGTTTTCATAGACGATGGCTCCTTCCTATTAGTTCAGAAATATGATTAATACCAAGCTCGTCCAACTTCGCTGGTAATTCCTCAATGATTTGTGGACAGATAAACGGATTGACGAAGTTTGCTGTTCCTACTGCGACAGCACTTGCGCCCGCAGATAGGAAGTCGATAACATCAGCAGTTTCTGACACGCCGCCCATGCCGATAATCGGAATATTGACCACTTTACTCACTTCATAAACCATTCGAATTGCCACTGGCTTCACTGCTGGTCCAGACAAACCGCCTGTACCATTGGCGATAACAGGACGTCCCGTTTTCTGATCAAGTCGCATACCGACAAGTGTATTGATCATCGTGATGCCATCTGCTCCGCCAGCTTCTACCGCCTTAGCAATCCCCACGATATCCGTGACATTCGGTGACAATTTGACGTAAACGGGTACTTGAGAAACTTCTTTCACAGCTCTTGTTAACTCTTTAGCTACTTCAGGATCTGTTCCAAAAGTAATACCGCCTGCTTTAACGTTCGGACAAGAGATATTTAGTTCTAACGCTTTAACGTTTGGAGCCTTGGATACTTCTTTCGCGACTTCAACGTAATCCGCTGTTTCCGTACCCGCAACGTTGGCAATAATAGGCACATCGAACTTTTCGAGCCACGGTAATTCGCCTTCTAATACACCTTGTAATCCCGGATTTTGTAAACCAATGGCATTAAGCATGCCTGAAGCGGTTTCCGCCACACGTGGTGTTGGATTGCCAAGTCTTGTTTCCAGCGTTGTTGCTTTAATCATAATTGCGCCAAGCAACGACAAATCGTATAATCCGCCGTATTCCTTACCGAATCCAAAACAACCAGATGCCGGCATAATCGGATTTTTCAATTGTAAACCTGGTAAGTCAATCGCTAATCTATTCATAATGCCACCACCCCTGCTGGGAAGACCGGACCGTCAGAGCATACTTTAATGTATGCTTTGTCGTTGCCTTCCGTCGTTTGACAGACACATGCGAAACAAGCGCCGATGCCACAGCCCATTCGTTGTTCGAATGATAAAAAGCCTTTTTTACCTGCGTACATATTTTGCACAGCGTTCAGCATTGGCATTGGGCCACAGCTATAATATGTTTCGAAGTCATTACCGAGAGTCTCCATAACATTCGTAACGAATCCTGCTGTTCCAGCAGTCCCATCGACCGTCACGATATGCGTACACCCTAGTGCTGCAAACTTTTCTTCATAAAATACAACGTTATCCGATTGGAAGCCAAGTACGTGAATGCACTTAACGCCTTGTGCCGTCAATTGCTTCGATAGTTCATAGAGGGGAGGTACACCGATGCCCCCACCAATTAAGATAGCCGTCTCTCCCGATGCGGTTTCTTCCACAGGAAAACCGTTGCCCAGTGGACCTAGTACGTCGACTTCATCCCCCGCACGTTTTTGCGAGAGAAGTGTTGTTCCACGTCCTTCTGCACGGTAAATGATGGTCATTTCACCAGCTTCCTGATCGATTGACGCGATCGAAATCGGACGGCGCAACAAAGGTTCAAATGAATCAGCCACACGAATGTGGACAAACTGGCCTGGGGAAGAAATTTCCCCAACCAGTTTTCCAGCCACTGTCATTTCAAATATGTTATGGGCAATTTGCTGTTGTGATATGACCTTCATACGGTCTTGAATAATCATAGCTGTTTCCCCATTTCCTCCGTTTGGAACGTCATTGATTCGATAACACGTAGCATTGCATCCGCTGTATCAAGTGAAGTGAAGCAAGGAACGCCATTTTCGACTGATTCACGGCGAATTCTAAAGCCATCACGCTCAGGCTGTTTGCCTTTTGTCAGCGTATTGATGACTACTTGCGCTTCTCCTTTTTGAATGACATCTAGAAGTGTTGGCCCTTCAGAACCAATTTTGTCGACAACTTTCACTGGGATGCCTAGATTTCTCAATACTTTCGCAGTACCTTCTGTTGCCAAAATACGATAGCCGATTGCAGTAAAGCGTCTCGCGATGCCAATCATTTCTTCTTTATCTTTATCCGATACCGTCATAAGCACGGAGCCGTATTCTTTGATTTCCATACCCGCTGCTACAAGGCCTTTGTACAACGCTTTTTCAAGAGTTGTATCGCGTCCCATAACTTCCCCAGTCGATTTCATTTCAGGTCCGAGTGTAATGTCAACCCGACGCAATTTCGCGAATGAAAACACCGGTACTTTGACGTAAACTCCAGCAGGTGCTTCTGCAAGCCCAGTTTTGTAGCCTTGTTCAACGATTGACTGCCCAAGAATCGCTTTTGTTGCGATATTAGCCATTGGGATGTCAGTAATTTTACTTAGGAATGGCACCGTCCGGCTCGAACGTGGGTTCACTTCGATGACGTATACTTGCCCTTCTGAAATAACGAACTGGATGTTCAGCAAGCCGACGATTTTGAGTCCTTTTGCCAATCGTGTCGTATAATCCGTAATTGTTTCCATTTGAGAAGCCGACAAGTTTTGTGGAGGATAAACAGCAATCGAGTCGCCTGAGTGAACTCCAGCACGTTCGATATGCTCCATGATGCCCGGAATTAGGACGTTTTCCCCGTCAGAAATACCATCAACTTCAATTTCGATACCCGTTAAATAACGGTCAACAAGAATTGGATGGTCAGGACTTGTTTCTACAGCATGCTCCATATAATGTAGCAACTCTTCTTCACGGTAGACGATTTCCATCGCGCGTCCTCCAAGTACATAGGACGGTCTGACGAGTACGGGATAACCGATTTCATTGGCAATAACAACTGCTTCTTCTACTGACAGAGCCGTTTTTCCAAGTGGTTGTGGAATGCCGATTTCGCGCAATGCACGCTCAAACTTATCACGGTTTTCTGCACGGTCAATGTCTTCCAAAGTTGTTCCTAAAATTTTCACGCCGCGTGCTTCCAATCCATCCGCCAAGTTGATAGCTGTTTGTCCACCGAACTGAACGATAACGCCCTCTGGCTGCTCCAAATCGATGATGTGCATAACATCTTCAATTGTTAGTGGCTCAAAGTATAATTTATCGGAAATCGAGAAGTCCGTTGATACTGTTTCTGGGTTGTTGTTGATAATGATTGCTTCGTAACCTGCTTGCTGGATTGCCCATACAGAGTGTACTGTTGCATAGTCGAACTCAACGCCTTGTCCGATTCGAATTGGACCTGATCCTAGAACGATGACACTTTTCTTGTCAGATTTGACTGATTCATTCTCATCTTCATACGTTCCGTAGAAATATGGTGTATCCGACTCAAATTCACCTGCGCATGTATCGACTTTTTTATAAACTGGAATAAGTCCTTGCTCTTTACGCCAATCATAGATAGCACGCTCATCCGTATTCCATAGTTCTGCAACCGTTACGTCGGAGAAGCCCATACGTTTCGCTGTACGCAATGTAGCAAAATCGAACGGATTTTCTTGAAGTACTGCTTCAAATTGAACGATTTTTTCTAACTTACGTAAGAAGAAGACGTCGATTTGACTCCACTCATGAATTGTTGCTACCGTTACGCCTCTACGGAATGCTTCACCGATGAAGAATAGTCGTTCATCACCAGCACGACGGATTCGTTTTTCAATCCATTCGTCTGTCATTTCCGCACCGTTTTTCAACGATAAACCGAATTGTCCTGTTTCAAGTGAACGCACTGCTTTCAAGATAGACTCTTCGAATGTGCGACCAATCGCCATGACTTCGCCAGTCGCTTTCATTTGTGTACCCAAATTCCGTTTTGCTGATTCGAATTTATCGAACGGCCAGCGAGGAATTTTTGTCACGATGTAATCAAGTGCTGGTTCGAAGCAAGCGTATGTTGTGCCTGTGACTGGGTTCATCATTTCATCTAGCGTCAAACCAACTGCAATTTTCGCTGCCAATTTTGCAATCGGATAGCCTGTTGCTTTCGATGCCAGTGCAGAAGAACGGCTGACACGTGGGTTTACCTCAATGATGTAATAATCGAAGCTATGCGGATCAAGTGCTAGCTGAACGTTACAGCCACCTTCGATACCTAACGCACGAATAATTTTTAAGGATACATTACGTAGCATTTGATTTTCACGGTCTGTCATCGTTTGGCTTGGTGCCGCAACGATGGAGTCACCTGTATGGATACCGACCGCATCGACGTTTTCCATGTTACAAACTACGATGGCATTATCTGCTGAGTCACGCATGACTTCGTATTCGATTTCTTTAAAGCCAGCAATCGATTTTTCCAGTAGACATTGTGTTACCGGGCTATATTTCAAACCACTTGTCACGATTTCTTCAAGGTCTTTATCGTCATGACAAATCCCGCCGCCTGTTCCACCAAGTGTGAATGCAGGACGAACAATAACCGGATAGCCGATTCTTTCAACGAATGCATAAGCTTCTTCAAGGTTATGGATAATATCACTTTCTGGAACAGGCTCGCCAAGGTCATTCATCAAAGTTCGGAATAAATCACGGTCTTCCGCTTGATGAATGGCATTTAACTTTGTCCCTAGAATTTCAATGTTAAGCTCCTCTAAAATACCTGATTCATGCAATTCGATCGCCATGTTAAGACCCGTTTGTCCACCAAGTGTTGGCAATAGTGCATCCGGACGTTCTTTGCGAATGATACGGCTAACAAATTCAAGTGTGATTGGCTCGATATAAACTTTATCGGCTACTTCTGTATCTGTCATAATCGTTGCAGGGTTCGAGTTAATAAGAATAACGCGGTAACCCTCTTCTTTTAAAGATAGACATGCTTGTGTTCCAGCATAGTCAAACTCTGCGGCCTGCCCAATGACAATTGGACCTGACCCGATTACTAGTATAGTTTCAATATCTTGACGTTTAGGCATTGAAATTCTCCTTTCGGCTGCTCGTTTTCATGACATCTGTAAAGCGGTCAAACAGGTGATTTGAATCTTCTGGTCCAGGTGAAGCTTCTGGATGGAATTGTACAGAAAACGCTTCGTACTCTGTGCTCTTGATCCCTTCGACTGAACTGTCGTTTAGCGCTTTATGCGTCACTTCAAGATTCGTTCCTTCAAGTGATGCTTCGATAACTGCGTAACCATGACCTTGTGAAGTCAATTCTGTACGACCTGTTAGTAAATCTTTGACAGGATGATTGCCGCCATAGTGACCATTTTTCAACTTCTCTGTGCTAGCACCACTTGCTAGTGCTAGCAATTGATGACCAAGACCAATGCCGAAAATCGGTGCTTTGCCAAGTAATTCTTTGATGGTTTCCACAGCACCTTCGACATCTTCAGGGTTACCTGGTCCGTTTGACAGCACAATACCATCTGGGAATAACGATAGAATGTCTTTAGTAGATGTATTGTATGGAACAACGATGACGTCGCAGTCGCGTTTATTTAATTCACGTAAAATTCCGTGCTTCATACCGTAATCAATGAGAACAACACGTTCGGCACTACCTGGACTTGCATACGATTTTTTCGTAGATACCCGCGCGACAAGATCTGTCGGTAGTGTATAGCTAGCCGCCTCTGCAATCGTTGCCTCAACATTTACTTCTTCTCCAGCTGCTGTCAAGATGCCTTTTAGCGGCCCTTTGTCGCGTAGCAGACGCGTTAACTTTCTTGTATCAATCCCTTGAATACCCGGAATACCTTTCATTGACAACAATTCACATAGTGTCATACCGCTACGGAAGTTAGATGGTTCGTTTTCCAATTCACGAACAACGATACCGCTTGCCACTGGCTCGATGGATTCATAGTCATCTCGGTTAATGCCGTAGTTCCCGATTAGCGGGTACGTCATGACGATAATTTGTCCACAACCTGATGGATTTGAAATCGTTTCCTGGTAGCCTGTCATCCCTGTTGTAAAGATTGTTTCTCCAATTGAAGCTGCGTCAGAACCAAATGCGATTCCTTCAAAAATCGTACCATCTTCTAATATGAGCATTCGTTTTTTCATCATTTTCCATCCTCCCAAACGACTTGTCCGCCGTAAATTGTTGTCACTGGCCAGCCTGCACATGCCCAGCCGTCAAACGGTGTATTTTTACCTTGTGATACGAATGTTGTGCGGTCAATCTTTTGTTCTTTAGTTAAATCAATTAATACCAAGTCTGCTGTTGCGCCGACTTCAAGTTTGCCATATGGCATTCCGAATACATCAGCCGGTTTTTGCGTCATCCAATCGATCAGTTGCTTCAACGTCCAAGTCCCTTTTTTCACAAAGTTTGTGTAAAGTAATGGGAATGCCGTTTCAAATCCTGTAATGCCGAATGGTGCTGTTTTCATACCATTCGCTTTTTCCTCTGCTGTATGTGGTGCGTGATCTGTTGCGATGAAATCAAGCGTTCCGTCAAGTAAACCTTCGCGCAGTGCATCAAGATCCTCTTGTCCACGAAGTGGGGGATTCATTTTCCAATCTGCATCGTCACCAGGGATATCATCTTCACAGAGTAGAAGATGGTGCGGACTGACTTCTCCTGTTACATGGATACCTGCCCGTTTCGCATCGCGAATGACGCGAACTGATTCTTTTGTACTAACGTGACACACATGGTAATGCGCGCCTGCTGCTTCTGCCAATAAAATATCACGTGCAATATGAACCGATTCCGCTATCGAAGGAATTCCTGGTAAGCCAAGCTCTTTGTTTTTCTTACCTTCGTGCATTGCACCACCGTAAATCAATGTATTATCTTCACAATGTGCGACAATTGGCATACCAATTGCTGCTGCATCTTGCATCGCTTCGTACATCATACCTGCTTCCTGCACACCGACACCATCATCCGTGAAAGCGAATGCGCCGTGTTCTTTTAACTCAGCAAGATTCGTACGTTCTTTACCTGCTTCGCGAATTGTAATAGATGCATAAGGTAGGACACGGATACGTGCATTTTTCGCAATCAATTCATTAACAAGTGTTAAATTTTCTTTCGTATCTGGTACAGGGCGTGTATTCGGCATCGCACAAATCGTTGTGTAGCCGCCTTTTGCAGCTGCATGCGTACCACTTGCGATGGTTTCTTTATGCTCACCACCTGGTTCACGAAGATGCACATGCACGTCGATGAAGCCCGGTGCTAAGAATAGCCCGTTACCTTCGATGACTTCCGCATTGCCCTTGTCAAGTTCGTTACCAATTGCTGAAATTTTATCACCTGTGATTTTGACATCCCCCGTGATCAATTCGCCTGCTTCGTTTAACATTTGTACGCCTTGAATCAATTTCTCCATGTTAATTCCTCCCTTTCAAAATTGCTTCCAATACGGCTGCCCGTATGAATACACCATTTTCCATTTGTTTAAAAATTCTTGATTGAGCACATTCTATTAAGCTATCTGCTATTTCAACGCCCCGGTTAAAAGGACCTGGATGCATAATAATTGCACGTTCTTTCATTTGACTTGCACGTTGTTCTGTTAATCCATATTGTTCATGGTAGCTTTCTTTCGTAAAGAGTTCTTCTCCCTCATGTCTTTCATGCTGGACACGCAAGAGCATCACAACATCACTTGTTTCAATCACTTCATCCCACGAATCAACACTGTGGAATTCACCCGCCCACTCAGTCGGACACAGGTAGGTCACATTGGCGCCTAATTTCTTTAGGGCATCCGCATTGGAACGCGCCACACGGCTATGGACAATATCCCCTGCAATCAAAATATTCAACCCTTCGAAAGAACCAAATTCTTCCTTTATTGTGAATAAATCTAACAGCGACTGTGTTGGATGTTGCCCCGAACCGTCTCCTCCGTTAATGATGGACACGCTTGTGCGACCGACAAGTTCCTCGTAGTAACCATCTTCAGGATGCCGGATGACGAGTACTTCTACGCCGATTGCTTCCAGTGTTTTCACCGTGTCATACAATGTTTCCCCTTTAAGCGTACTAGAGAAACTAGATTCAAAGGGTAGTACGTCAAGACCCAGTTGTCGTTCTGCCATTTCAAAACTCATTTTTGTTCTTGTACTTGGTTCGAAGAATAAGTTACTAACCGTGTATTTCCCGGGAAATTCTCGTATACCGTATTTTTTAAACGTTTCTGCTCGTTCAAGAAGTGCCATAATTTCTGCTTCTGTCAGTTGCTTCATTGATACTAGGTGATCCATTATGCTTCCTCCTCTATTCGTGCTTGGTGCTAAAAAACGAGCCTTCCCGACAGGCGGAAAGGCTCGTTACACATGACAATCCGCATTCTTTACATAATGTAGAGAACGGGTGTCAAACGAACCTTTCTTTGCCTCTCTGGACAATCTTAAAAGGTAGTTATTTTATTTGTTTTGTTTTTCCAGGTAACACCAGATTGAGCAAGACTCCAACGATGGCCGCCAATGCCATTCCTTCGATCTGGAATGTTTCAGTGAACTTGATAGAAGCTCCACCGATACCGATGACCAAAATGACCGATGGGATAACAAGGTTACGCTGTTGACCAAAATCGATGTTATGATCGACCAGCATGCGTAATCCAGATGAAGCGATAATCCCAAATAGAAGAATCGACACACCTCCGAGCACGGCTGTTGGAATGGTTGCAATCAATGCCATTGCTTTGCCTAAGAAAGAGAAGGCGATGGCAAATACTGCCGCTCCTAAAATGACGTAGACACTATAAACTCTCGTAAGTGCTAAAACACCGATATTTTCGCCGTAAGTTGTTTTCGGTGGCCCACCAACAAATCCACTAATAAGTGTGCCGAGTCCATCACCGAGAAGTGATCGATGTAACCCTGGACTTTCTATGTAATCTCTTTCCACAATTCGTCCTAAGACGAGCTGATGGCCTATATGTTCGGAAATCGTGACAATCGCGATGGGCACCATAACCATTAGCAATGTAGGTGTAATAACAAAGTCATAATCGATACCTGGAATGAGCATTTTCGGAAATTCAAACCACTTTGCTTCCAGCACTTTTGTAAAATCAAGAATACCGATGAATGCTGAGTAGATGTAGCCAACGATAATCCCTATTAAGATAGGCATTAAGCTAATCATGCCTTTGAAAAACATCAGGCAAACGATGGCAGTTGCCAATGTTACTAATGCTGCCGAAAAGTGCAGCATGCTATAGACTGATTCGTCGTCAACCATGATTGTACTCGCCATACTAATCGCTGTCGGCGATAAGGCTAAACCGATGACGATAATAACAGGTGCCACAACAATGGGCGGCAATATTTTCATAATCCAACTATGGCCGGTTTTCCAAATAACTAAGGATACAATTCCATAGACCAAGGCAACGAACATACTGCCAATCATCGCACTGCCAATACCACCTGTTTCAGTTGCCACTTGAATTGGGATAATAAAAGCAAATGATGAACCCAAGTATGCCGGTACTTGAAAGCGCGTTACAACTACAAAAACGATTGTTGCAATTCCACTTGTTAGGAGCGCAATTGCCGGGCTTAACCCAACAAGCTGTGGTACTAAAATCGTTGCACCAAACATGGCAAACATATGCTGCAAACTAAGGATGAGCCATCTAGCTGCTCTAGGCTTTTCATGAACATCCAATACTTTTTCAGTCATTATCAATTTCCCCCGTATATACTGCTTATTTAATTCGAATGGATAGATACGCCATCTTTGCCATCTGTCTCTTGTACACTGACAACAACGCGTTCCTCGCTTGATGTTGGAATGTTCTTTCCTACATAATCCGGACGAATTGGTAATTCTCTGTGACCCCGATCGACAAGCACTGCAAGTTGAATGGATGCCGGTCTGCCCAAATCCATGACTGCGTCCATCGCTGCGCGTACCGTTCTACCTGTATACAACACATCATCAACAAGTACCACTTTTTTTTCTGATACATCATGCTTAATGTCCACTTGATGAACAAGCGGCTCTTCATTGTCATGTTTCGGCAGTAGATCGTCACGATATAAGGTAATATCGAGTTCTCCTGTCTTGATAGGTTTGCCTTCGATTTGCTCGATTTTTTCAGCCAGCCTTTTCGCTAAATATGCACCTCTAGTTTTAATGCCGACAAGAATACAATCGTCAATCCCTTTGTTACGTTCAATAATTTCATGGGCAATTCGCGTGACAGCCCGACCAATTGCCTGTTCATCTAAAATACTTGCTTTTTCCGCCACTGTTCTATCCCCCATTTCTTCAATTAGGTCTAAGGCAAAGGATTTGACAAAATCAATTACGCCTTGGCGTAATTGCGTCGGGATTTTGAATTGAGCTTGCTCAATTGACTCCTTTCAAAATCCCTGACATCCGCCGGAGGCTTAACTTGAATCAGCAGGGAGTTTGAACTCCCTTTGATTAAAATGCTTTTCTGGCATTCATCCCACCGTTTATAGAAGTGGGAACTTCTGCTGAATCAAGTTAAAAAACCCTCCTGCCTTAGACGGCGGGAGGGTATACGTGCAGAAAAAACTGTACAAAGAAACTGCGCGCAGCAGTTCTGTTGTACTTCCGTGCAACCTTCCCAGCCTCTCTGGACTGATGTTAAAGGTATCGCTATTTAATTTCTTTGTTTAGTATAGCTTTTAGTCTTCTGTTTTGTCAACGTTTTTTCGAACTTTGTCAAGCAATGTTTGGAAATCCTCAGGTAGAGGGCTTGTAAACTCCATATATTCTCCCGTTACAGGATGATTAAAACCAAGCGTTCCCGCATGCAATACTTGTCCGCCGAATTCAAGCGTTTTTTTCGGGCCATATTTTGGATCACCTACAAGTGGGTAGCCAATATATTTCATATGGACACGAATTTGGTGTGTTCTTCCCGTTTCCAACCTACATTCAACGAGCGTATAATTACCAAATCGTTCTAGCACTTTAAAATGAGTGACGGCATGCTTCCCTTTGTCGACGATCGCCATACTTTGACGATCGCGTTTATCGCGACCAATCGGCGCATCAATCGTCCCATTATCATGGGGAATATGACCGTGGACAAGTGCTGTATAAACACGTGTCACCGATTTAGCAACTAGTTGATTTACTAATGATACGTGCGCTACATCATTTTTTGCAACCATTAGCAGGCCGGATGTATCCTTATCGGTACGGTGAACAATTCCAGGGCGCATCACACCGTTAATTCCTGATAAGTCTTTACAATGGTGCATAAGGCCGTTAACGACTGTTCCAGTTGCATGCCCCGGCGCCGGATGAACAACCATGCCGCGCGGTTTATTGACAACTAGGACGTCTTTATCTTCATAGATAATGTTGAGGTTCAGGTCCTCAGCAATGACATCGAGCTCTTCAGCTTCGGGCTCATCGACGATTATCGTATCGCCTAGTTTCACTTTATAATTGGGTTTGACTTGTGCATCATTGACGATCACAAAGCCTTCTTTCAACCAATGCTGGACTTGCGTCCGTGACCAATCTGGGTTAACCGTTGTCAACGCTTTGTCAATACGGCTATTTGCGTGCTCTTCTGTTATTACAACTTCAAACTTATCCATTAGGACACCTTTTTCTTATTCTTTTTTTCATCCAGAATGACATGGATGATGATTAATACAACGCCGACCGTCAGTGCTGCGTCGGCTACATTGAAAATCGGAAAATCATAGTTGATAACTGGGATGATGACGTCGACGAAATCAACGACTTCTTTACGCCATAGTCGATCGATGAAGTTACCAATCGCCCCTCCAAGAAGAAACATTAAACTAAATCCGAAAAGGACAGAGCCTTTCGCTTCTTTATGGAAGAAATAGATGATGCCTGCCACGACTAGGACTGTAACGATATAAAATAACCACATTTGCCCCTCAAGCATTCCCCATGCTGCTCCTCTATTGCGATGTGAAAGTAAGCCTAAGTAAGGATCTGCGATACTAATTCTTTCGCCAAGTTCCATGTTTTTAACGACAAGCCATTTCGTCCATTGATCTAAAAGGATGACGAATACTGCCAATCCATAATAAATAAACAAATATACTACCTCCGTCCAACAGGTTACGTATTATTTTACCACATTAAGGGGCGAGGGTGTCAGTATTAAAAAGCGGCTATGACAAGTCTTTTAATAAGACTGCCACAGCCGTTCTATTTTTATATCATTACGCGTAGTGTTTTTTCACAACGTCTGCACAACGTACACATAGTGTTGCATGTGTGTCATCCTGGCCAACTGTTTCGGAAATTGTCCAGCAACGCTCACATTTCTCACCGTCTGCATGTTCAACAAGGACGCTAACTGTATCTAACTTCAACGTTCCTTCAGGCATGTTAGCAACATTGCCTTCTACAAATTGCGATACGATGAAGAATTGCGCGAAGTCAATATCTTCTGCTGCAAAGATACCCTGCAAGTTTTCTGGAACTGCAACCGTCACTTTTGCTTCAAGTGATTTACCGATGACTTTGCTATTTCGTGCTTCTTCGAGTGCTTTCAAAACATCATCACGGACAAGCATAAGCGTTGCAAAACGTTCACGCAGTGCTTGCGCTTGCTCTCCAAGATCTTGCGCTTCTGGCATATCCGTTAACTGAATGCTATCTTCTTCCACATGCTCAAGATACGCCCACATTTCATCCGTCGTATGAGGCACGATAGGTGTCAACAGTTTCAACAACGCCATCAATGTTTCATGCATCACTGTTTGCATCGCACGACGATGCAGATGATCAGCACCTTCGATATAAACAACATCCTTGGCAATATCCAAGTAGAATGAGCTCAATTCACCCGTACAGAAGTTGTTCACTGCATGGTAAACTGTTGCAAATTCATAGTTGTCATACGCCGCGCGTACTTCTTTGATCAAATCTTGTAATTTCACATAGACAAATTGATCTACTGGGCGAAGGTCTGCGAATGCAACTGCATCTGTTGCAGGATTGAAGTCCGATGTATTACCGTGCAAGAAGCGCAGTGTGTTACGGATTTTACGATACACTTCAGATACTTGCTTGAAGTTCGAATCTGAAACCCGCACATCCGCCGTGTAATCCACAGAAGAAACCCACAGACGAAGAATGTCTGCACCAAGCTGGTTCATCACTTTTGCAGGTACGATGACATTACCGATGGATTTACTCATTTTACGCCCTTCACCGTCCAGTGTGAAACCATGACTTAGCAAGCCTTTGTAAGGTGCATGACCGTTGATGGCAACACTTGTCGTTAGGGATGAGTTGAACCATCCACGGTATTGGTCAGATCCTTCTAAATACAAATCAGCTGGGTAGACAAGGTCGTCTCTTTCGACAAGCACACCTTGATGCGTCGTCCCTGAATCAAACCAAACGTCCATGATATCCGTCTCTTTTGTAAATTCTCCGTTCGGGCTTCCCGCATGCGTGAAACCTTCTGGTAGAAGATCTTTTGCTTCACGTTCAAACCAAATATTTGAACCATGCTCACGGAATAATGCTGCAACATTATCAATCGTTTCATCTGTAATGATTGGCTCGCCATTTTCTGCGTAGAACACAGGAATTGGAACACCCCAAACGCGTTGACGTGAAATACACCAGTCGCCACGGTCGCGAACCATGTTATAAAGACGAGTTTCACCCCATGCTGGCGTGAATTTCGTGTTGTTGATCGCATCTAGCAATTCAGTGCGGAACGATTCAATCGAAGCGAACCATTGTGCAGTCGCCCGGTAAATAACCGGTTTTTTCGTGCGCCAATCATGCGGATATGAATGCGTGATGAATGATAATTTCTTCAGTGCGCCTACTTTTTCGAGTGCTTCTGTAACGGCTTTATTCGCATCTTCGTAGAATAATCCTGCAAAGCCAGGTGCTTCGTCAGTCATCACACCACGATCATCAATCGGTGATAATGCATCAATGCCGTAAGCTTTCGATACGTAAAAGTCATCTTCCCCGTGACCTGGTGCCGTATGGACGCAACCAGTACCCGCTTCAGCTGTTACGTGTTCGCCAAGCATGACGAGTGAATCACGATCATACAGGGGATGCTTCGCAACAACACGATCAAGTTCAGAACCTTTCAGCTCACGTTCAACAGTGTAGTCTTCCCAGCCAATTTCTGTTGCCACAAAAGTAAGCAAGTCTTTGGCAATTAAAATCTTCTCTTCTCCAACTTTCACAATAACGTATGTGAATTCTGGGTGCACCGAAATCCCAAGGTTTGCAGGAATCGTCCATGGAGTCGTCGTCCAGATTAGGAATTGCACGTCTGTATCAATGACACCTAAACCGTCTTTCACAGGGAAACCAACATAAATCGACGCTGATTTTTTATCTTGATATTCAATTTCTGCTTCTGCAAGTGCAGATTCACTTGAAGGTGACCAATAAACGGGCTTCAAGCCTTTATAGATGTAGCCTTTTTTCGCCATATCACCAAATACTTTGATTTGACGCGCTTCAAATGCAGGCTTCAACGTAATATATGGGTTATCCCAATCGCCACGAACACCAATCCGTTTAAATTGTGAACGTTGGCTATCGATTTGGCTATACGCATAGTCCTCACACATTTTACGGAATTCAGCGAGTGAGTGTTCTTTACGCTTAACTCCTTTGTTGACAAGTGCCTGCTCGATTGGCAATCCATGTGTATCCCAACCTGGAACGTACGGTGCGTGGAAGCCCGTCATTGATTTATGGCGGATAATCATATCTTTTAGTACTTTGTTGAGTGCGTGCCCCATATGAAGATCACCGTTAGCATATGGAGGTCCGTCATGGAGAATGAAGAACGGGCGACCAGCAGTCCGTTCTTGTACTTGTTTATAAATGTCCATCTGTTCCCATTTTTCTTGCATTTTCGGTTCGTTCGTTGGTAAACCTCCACGCATTGGGAAGTCTGTTTTCGGCATTAGTAATGTATCTTTGTATTCCATCTTGTATTCCTCCTTTTAATTTTGAAAAACTCTAGGGAAGGCAGCTTAAGTGCACAACTCCCGCGATATGTGCCTTAATTTCTGCAAAAAGCACAGAAATACGGCCAATCGAACCCTTCGCAGTTCGATTGGCAAAGGCCGCATACCCGCATCCTGCGGGCATAAAAAAAATCCCCGCCCCTAAAAAGGGACGAAGAATTATTCTCGCGTTACCACCCTACTTGCAGCAAACGAATTTGCTACCACTCAGACACCATAACGGGGTGTTTCCGGGATTGTGGACAATTTCCGCAATCCAGCTCAAGAGTGATTTTCGTTTCCAATTTGTTGACCGGGCTCTCACCATCCCCGACTCGCTAAGCACAATTTTTGGAAAGTACTCTCTCTTTCAACGCTGTTTTTACCTGTATTAATTATGCACACTATTATAGATGTGAATTTAGAATAAAGTCAAGCTTACTCGTTATCCGCTACCATTTCTAACTGTTCCGTATTCATTTCATACTCCAATAAATGATCCCAGTCATCTGCTTGAATCAGTTCAAGCTGTGCTTCAATTAGCATTTTGAAACGGGTGCGGAACACTTTTGACTGCTTTTTCAGATCTTCGATTTCAACAGAAATTCTACGCGCACGAGAAAGAGCTTCATTGACAATTCGATCTGCATTTTTTTCTGCTTCTTTGACAATCAGCTTAGATTCTTTCATGGAGTTGCGACGGACATCCTCTGCCGCTTCCTGGGCAATCAGGATTGATTTTTGCAATGTCTGTTCAATCGAATTAAAATGAGAAACTTGCTCATTCGATTGCTTCAAACTACTCTTCAACGCTTTATTTTCTTCAAGAATATTTTCGAAGTCTTTCATGATTTGCTCTAAAAATTCATTGACTTCATCTTCATCATAACCACGGAATTTGCTTGTAAATTCCTTATTATGTATATCAATTGGTGACAGAGCCATTTAAAGCATCCCCCTACAACATCGTTTATATTCTATTATACATGCTGCGTCATTAGAAAACAGCATTTTTTAAAACTATTATCTGAAAAGTCATTCTAACTTTCCAATAATTAGGAGTATCTTATCTTTTCGCGTTCTTCCTTCAATCGCCATCACTTTAAATCTTCCTGAACCTCTAACGGATAGCATGTCCAATTCTTGCAATTCAAAAGCAGGTTGATCCCGTACTGCCCAGTTCACTTTTACTTTGTCGCCATGAATGAGCGATGCCGCCTTCTGACGCGAAATGTTGGCGAGTGCCGCAATAACCGTATCGAGTCGCAATGAACTGACAATATGCATTTCTTCCGTCCAACTATCTGTGGCTACAATCCAGTCTTCAGGTTGATTACTTTCCTCAACCGTTACCTTTGCTTTGCCGATGGATAAAAAATTGGCGGTCATATAATCTTTTAATTCATCAGCAACTGCAAATTGCACTTCATCTTCCCCGACACGAATGTCACCGAATTTCGAACGATCAATCCCAAGTGACATCATCGATCCGAGAATATCTTTATGCTCTAGCTTCAAGAATTTCGAAGCGTATTTGACATTGAACATCGCGATTTGATAATCTTCCTTTTCCGGTACATAATAATCGGGATAGATAAGAATACGCTGTCGCTCCGCCTCCACAAAAGCCCCATATGAGCCGACCAACAACATAGAATTACGAGCCAACGACTCCACAATGAATTGCTGTCTCGGGTCTAAAAACCCCGTCAACTTGGGGGCATAGCTATCTTCAACTTCACGTATCCAACCAATCGCCATCTCAATAAACGGCTGCTCATCTTTACGAAAATGCTGTAATATCGTTTCCATTGACTGTACCTCCTTTTAATCAATTACGCCTCGGCGTAATTGCGTCCAAATTTTGAATTGCGCTTGCGCAATTAACTCCCTACAAAATTTGTGACATCCGCCGGAGGCTTTAACTTCATTCAGGAGGGATTTGAACCCTCCTGAATGAAGTTAAAAAATCCCCACCAAGGTGAGGATATGCATGATTTGTTATATTTTAGTAAAGAACAATACTTAGTAATGAAAAAACACCCGTTCGAATTAAACTTAATGCAAATAACGCAACAATTGGTGAAATATCAATCATACCTAATGGCGGGATGAATTTCCTGAAAAACCCTAAATATGGCTCTACAATTGCCGCAAGAAATTGGCCGAATTTTGTTTCGCGTGTGGATGGTACCCATGACATCAAAATATAAATAACGAGTAATATCGTATAGATTTGAAATGCCCATGCTATACCATTAAAAATTAAACCTACCATACTAATTCATACACCTCATTCAAATTCTATCGTTCAAAGTAATCCGAAATTGCACCGGCAACTTCTACATTTTCAGGCGTGCATAGGAATATATCCGTTCCAATGCGCTGAATGTCTCCGCCAAGCGCATAGACCGTACCACTTAGAAAATCCACAATGCGGATGCCTTGGTCGCGCTCGATTCGCTGTAAATTGACAACAACTGCCCGTTTGTTTTTCAGATGTTCTGATATATCTTGTGCTTCGGCATACACACGCGGTTCAATTAAGATCACTTTTGAGGATTTCTGGATGCTTTGCAGACTGACAACGGTTCCAGCTTGTTGCGGCTCGCCCATTGGTTGCTGCTGTCGTCGAGGTTGCGCCTTACGCAACGGCTGTTGCGGCTCTTGAACGGCACGCGGTTCTTCTCGACGCGGCTGCTGTTCCCCGACATCATCCTCTTCATCATCTAAGTAAAACCATTTCTCAAACTTGTTTTTGATGCTCATGCGTCCTCCCCGCTTTCTGCTCCGACAAGTGCAGTCCCGATTCTGACATGAGTTGCACCTTCTTCGATTGCGATTATGAAATCATTAGACATTCCCATAGACAATTGTGTGCATGGTGCATAAGGCAATTCTAGTGCGGCAATTCCATCACGGAGTTGTCGTAACGATCGAAAGACTGACCGTATCAAATCCACATCCTCCGTGAAAGGAGCCATCGTCATTAAACCGACGATGCGGATTTTATCGTAAGCCGCCATTTGTTCAATAAAATTCTTAAGTTCAGCTGGTGTAACACCTGATTTACTTTCCTCGCCTGAAACATTCACTTGAATAAAGCAATCGATGATATGATCCGCTCGCTTGTGAATCTCTTTTGCAATACTTATTCGATCAACAGAATGTAAATAATCAATTCGATTAATGATGTCTTTCACTTTTCTACTTTGGACATTACCGATGAAATGCCATTTAGCACCACTTTGAATCGTTTCCTGTTTATCCAGTAAAACTTCGGGACGATTTTCACCAAGATTGGCAAAACCCGCCTCAATCATAGCGGATGCTCTTGCTGCTGACACTTCTTTGGTAACGGCGACAACCGTAATATCCGATCGCTTCCGACCGATACGTTGACAAACATCTTGTATATCATATTCAATTTTTTCAATTCGCTGTTGTAAATTACTCATGATTATCACTACTTTTCATGTTTCTTACATCTCATTGTAACAAGTGGACGACTACATATCAATGATAAGTCATTTTTTGTCGTCTTTTTTGCCAACCAAAACAATATCTTTTCCGATAGTCGCGACGTCGTCAAGACGAACTCGTTTTGCGTCCTTATCTTTGGCTTCAAAAAATATACCGCGCTCCCCGCCACCGACATGTAATGACTCCACTTTACCGTTTTTAATATCAATCGTTGCATCTTGCACAAATCCAAGGAATGACCCTTTCGTAGCGTCAATAACTTCTTTCTTTTGAATTTCCGAAAACCTCATGCAAATCCCTCCTTAGAATGACTATATGATAAAAAACGAGATACCATTAAGGTATCTCGTTTTAGGCGATTATTTTTTTTGATCCATGCCATCCCGAATGATTTTCACTGCATTTTTTTCTAATCTGGAAATTTGAGCTTGCGAAATTCCTAGTTCTTTGGCAATCTCTGTCTGCGTTTGTCCTAAATAAAACCTTTTAGAAAGAATCGCCTGTTGCCGTTCATCCATCTCGGAAACAGTCTCCTTCACAGCGACATATGTCAACCAGCGATCTTCAGAGACTGTTTTATCTTGCAGTTGATCCATCATATAAACTGGATCTCCGCCATCGCTATTGATAGGCTCATGCAACGACATAGGATCTTGAATTGCATCGAGTGCAAATAATATATCATCCGCTGGAATTCCCGTCGCTTCGGACAAATCCGAGATGCGTGGTTCTTTTTGATGATCATTGATAAATTGCTCTTTTGCCCTGATCGCCTTATATGCAATATCACGCAGTGACCTTGAAACCCGTATGGAATGATGATCACGCAGATGCCTTTTAATTTCCCCGATAATCATCGGGACAGCATAAGTGGAAAATCTTACATTATGTTTCAAATCGAAGTTGTCAATCGATTTTAATAAGCCAATACAACCGACTTGAAATAAATCATCCGCTTGTTCCCCTCTGTAAGCAAATCGTTGAACTAAACTTAACACAAGTCGTAAATTACCAATAACAAGTTCTTCTCTCGCAGAATGATCGCCACTTTGCAGCCTGATAAACGTTGCTTTCATCACTTCATTCGTGAGTAATGGCAATTCGGACGTATCTATTCCACATATTTCTACTCTTGTACGTACCATTCGCTCTTCCTCCGTATTCTGTAGATGACTGTAACAGTAGTTTGTCCGCAGTCGTCCAGAATATGCGAAAAAGCACTTCTCCAATTTCAACCATCACGCAAGTGAATGATTTAATCGCTCGCGTAAATCCATAATAATTTTCTTTTCAAGTCGAGAAATATAAGACTGGGAAATGCCGAGTAGCTCTGCTACTTCCTTCTGTGTCATTTCCACTTGTCCCGTCAAACCAAAACGACATTCCATAATATAACGCTCTCGCTCATCGAGTGTGCCAATCGCTTCAATCATATGTTGTCTTTCAATTTTCTTTTCAACATCATCTGTAATAATATCTTCATCTGTGCCAAGAATATCAGATAGCAGTAATTCATTGCCATCCGCATCTGAATTGAGGGGTTCATCAAAAGAAATTTCTGAACGTGTTCGATTTGTTTTGCGAAGATGCATCAAAATTTCATTTTCAATGCAGCGGGATGCGTACGTAGCCAATTTAATATTTTTGTCGATTTTGAATGTCTCAATAGCTTTGATTAACCCAATAGCGCCAATACTAATAAGATCTTCGATATGTGTATTGGTATTATCAAAACGTCGGGCGATGTAAACGACAAGGCGTAAATTTTTTTCAATGAGCGTATCACGTGCATTCATATCACCTTCCATAAAGGCATGAATAGTTTTAGCTTCTTCTTCGCGCGTCAGTGGTTTCGGTAATGATTCGTGGCCTCCAATATAGTATGTGCCGTTTTTCTGTTTAAAAAAGCTTGCAAGTACCGACATCCACTTTTTCAATTCATGCAACATGTACAGTTCCCCCTTTTAATGATTCCATTGCGGATACGTGTAAAATGGCTTCGGCGCCGTCAGGATAGCGACGGTCATTTTTAGTAAGTACGATATAACCAGGTTGTAGCGAATTGCCTGCTCCAATTGTCCATCGTTCAAATTTCAAACCTACCGCCCATGACCTCCCTTGAATCGTCATTAATCGAATCAACCGCAATGATTTTTGATAACAATCAGGGAATTCTGCAAGCGTTGGACTACCATTCCAAGCAAGCAGCGTCTCCTTTAAATCATTGGGAATATCCTTCTCGACTGCTTTCAGCGATACAAAATGGACTGCTGCACCTGACAATGGCTCTGTACAACTATTGCCTGAATCGATGAACACATCTATCGGGATATCCTGTCCCCAGATACGGAGAACGGATGACGATTTCAGTTCTGATACATGACGGGCTGTCCTGACATCTATCCATTTCTTTTTCATGAAATAAAGGGCGACATATGCCACAACTGCATAGCTCAAGACGTTCAGCGATGAATTTATTGTCTGGATACGAAAGTGGAATGCTGTCAATAATCCTCCAGCAAATACCGCTCCAATCAACACCATTGTTGCGGATTTCCTCCACGGTTCGAATGCCTTGCCAAAAGCGCATAACGTCATACCTATAAAAGATAGGACAACCGCGATTGCGGATGATGGAAAAATGGTGACAGGCAATGCGCCTACAAAGGAAGCGAACAACATTCGTCCGCGGGCGGCTTGAACGTTCCCTACTTTGTTCGCAAATGACAGGATGGCATAATTGAACAGCATATTCACTCCAATAATGAGTTCCCCATACATAAGCTGCCCTCCTTGCAAATAACGATAGCATCTATGGGTTGAAATGTTTGTCGGAACGGGGATGAAAACCCATGAAATAATCGACATATATTGCACTCTCTTGACACTTGGGGGATAAAAAAAAGCAGTGTCCTTGTCAAATTTGACAAAGACACTGCTTTACTAAAATTACCGACGTCGATTACGTAAAAATGTTGGGATATCTAGCGTATCATCTTGTTGACTGCTCTGTTGTTGGCGCATTGGTTCTGGTTGCTGGAACTGCGGCGCTTCTTCTCTACGTTCACGCGTAGGCGTTTGTTGTGTTGATGGCTTTTCAGATTGCGAACGGCTTGCACCGAAGCCAGAGCTTCTTGCAGGACGTGCTTGCATCAGCTGCGCTTCGTTGAACCCAGTAGCAATAACTGTAACAATAATTTCATCTTTCAAATCATCATTGATGACAGAACCAAAGATCATATTGACCTCTTCATCTGATGCAGAAGCCACAATATCCGCAGCTTCTTGTACCTCAAATAGGCTCAGGTTGGAGCCACCCGTAATATTCATCAATACACCTTTAGCACCGTCAATAGACGTTTCAAGCAATGGACTGGAAATTGCTTTCTTCGCTGCTTCAGCCGCCCGGTTTTCACCCGTAGCCATCCCAATTCCCATAAGGGCAGATCCTTTGTTTGACATAATTGTCTTAACGTCAGCAAAGTCAAGGTTGATAAGACCTGGTACAGCAATTAAATCCGAAATACCTTGTACCCCTTGGCGTAGTACATTATCTGCTTCACGGAACGCTTCTAGCATCGGCGTATTTTTATCGACAATTTCTAGTAATTTATCGTTTGGAATCACAATAAGCGTGTCCACAGACTCTTTCATCGAAGTGATACCGCCAATTGCCTGCGTAGAACGCTTGCGCCCTTCAAATGTAAACGGTCTTGTGACAACACCAACTGTCAATGCACCTAGATCCTTAGCAATTTGTGCGATAACAGGAGCGGCACCCGTACCCGTTCCGCCACCCATACCAGCAGTCACAAATACCATGTCTGCTCCACGTAAAGCTTCCTCTAGCTGTTCTTTACTTTCTTCGGCAGCTTTTTTACCAACTTCCGGATTCGCACCTGCTCCAAGCCCTCGTGTCAATTTACCGCCAATTTGCAATTTCACTTCAGCACTTGATAGGTTGAGAGCTTGTGCATCCGTGTTCACCGCTATGAACTCCACACCTCGTACACCATGTTCAATCATTCGATTGACAGCATTATTTCCACCGCCGCCAACACCGATTACCTTGATAACCGCAAGCGCGTCGATATTTGTATCAAATTCTAACATCGTCTCTCCTCCTCAACTATTCCACCTATTCATTAGGTTGTCTATCTGTCATTATTCAAAGAAATTGTCGAAAACTTTCTTCGCCTTATCAAAAATTCCTTGTTTCTTTTCTTGATTTCGCTCAATAGGCTTTTTCTTATTACTTGGGGCGGGTGCATGGTTGTCTATCGCTGTCGCTGTCTCTGAAGCCGACTCATGACCAAAATAGGAATCCTGCATATACGCGTAACGAATCAGTCCTACCGCTGTCGTATACATCGGTTCACGTACACCAATGTATTCTGGTGTATGGATACGAACCCTCGTTTTCAACACATGTCTCGCCAATTGTAAAATACCATCCAGTTTCGTTATACCACCAGTTAATACTACACCGCCAGGTAAATCGCGTATCCCCATCCGATAAAACTCTTCCAAAATAAGTTCAAAAAGCTCTTCAAGTCGGACACCGATAATTTCCGATATGTATCGTTGGCTGTACTGATCCTTTGAATCTACGCCAATGATAGGGACTTCAAACAGTTCATCATCAGAAGCATCATCAGAAAAAGCATGGCCATATTGATGTTTGATTTTCCTAGCTTGTTCAGTTGGCGTTTTTAAAATAATGGATAGATCCTTGGTAATATGGTCGCCACCCACAGGGATAACGGCTGTCGACATAAAACGATTTTCTCCGAATACAGCAATTGTTGTAGAACCTCCACCAATATCGATGAATGCAGTTCCGTGATTTTTTTCATCATCCGTTAAAGCAAATGTACCTGCCGCTAATGGCTGCAAGTAAATTTCACGGATTGTAAGTCCAGCCCGTTCGACGCAACGCAAGATATTATGCACCAGCGTTTTAGATGTCGTAATCAGCGTTCCATCCATCTCTAAACGAACGCCAATCATGCCACGCGGGTCTGTAATTTCATCATAATCATCTACAATAAATTGTTTTGGAATAATATTAACAATTTCTCGCTCTGGTGGAACCGACATGACTTGCGCTGATTTCATAACCCGTGCCAAATCATCATCCGTAATTTCACGATTTTCCGAGTTAACGGCCACAACCCCCTTCACATCCTGCAATAAGATACCGTTTGCAGGAATTCCAAGAATGACTTCGCGGATTTGCATCCCTATCATTCGCTCCGCTTGGTCAACCGCTTTCCGAATAGATTGGACGGTTGCATCAATATCGATGATTGTTCCTTTCCGAATCCCCGCAGATTGGACATTGCCGACTCCAATGACGTGCAAAGATCCACCGTCCACTTCGCCGATTAACACCTTAACTGTTGAAGAACCTATATCAAGTGATACATATAATTCTGATTGGCTCAAACTAGCACCTCCCATTGCAACTCTTGCATAATACTTACACTACATTACACTTATCTCTTATTCTATTGTATTACAGGTGCATTGTCTAAATATTTTCGACATCTCTTGCCTAAATCCTTTATTCTGGAGCATTTGTATTAGAATGTTTGCTACGCTCCGTCCATTTTGTCAAAAGAATCCTTCTAATTACCGCAATATTTTGGAATAACCGAACACCGAAGGCAAAAACTGCAGCCAGATACAAATCGACGCCTAGATGTACGCCTAGAAACGCTAGAACTGCGGCAAGGACGATGTTGAAGAAGAATCCCGATACAAATACCTTATCATCGTATACTTGCTGTAAATAAGCTCTGATGCCTCCAAATAGCGTATCGAGAGCAGCAAGTACAGCAATCGACAAGTAATTATTATATATTTGTGGAATTTGTATGTCCGATAACAAACCAAGTGAAATCCCAAGCATAAGCCCGAGCAAAGGCAACCACATTGTCATTCCCCTTTCGGCATTTCCTCCAAAAACTGATTGTCGAATCTCTCCGGAAAGCCACGGATTTCAATGGATGCTTCCGGTTTTCTAATATCCAGAAGAAGATTATCAAGATAGAAATCATCATGAATAGGTGAAGCTGCTAAATAATTGTACATTTTTTCGCTCTCTTTTAACGAGGAGGAAATGATTTTCATCGAGAAAGGTGGTTTTGACACATTCAGTCCGTTGACCGTTGTAATGCCATTAATATCCCTAATCGAACTTAACGTCGTAAACCGTTTGCCATCAATTTCAAGGGTGAATCCTTTGTAGCGGTTCACTTCATTAACGAAACGGGTCAGCAAATCTGGAGATATATCCGTAATCGGCGCGCCTAACGCAATACTTTCTGCTGATGGCCTCACTTCGATAATAATGCCTGGCCCTTCAACATCCGTCATACCTGCTTGCCGATGTAGCTTGTCCACTGTTTCCATCAAAGCTTTCCCTGTGTTCTCATCACTTAGCGATTTATAGGTCTTAATAGTATTATCTAGTTCACGTATTTCGGACAGCAATTCAGAGTGAAACTGTTTTTCGTTCGATAGCTCTTGACGAATCGTCCAAATATCCCGCGTGTCGCGTTGCTCGGGGCTTTTCATTGAATTGTATTGGACGGCTGTCATAAACCCGACGATTAGTAGGATTAATGTGAATTTCCAATGGATAACTTTTTTCACCCGTCCACCCCCCTACCTTCAATTTTCAGTCCTCAATGCGGATAATTGGATTTCTTTCAATTGTTCTGTTGTCACGACGATGTTATCCCGAACGAGACTATCAATCACACCGCCCTTTAAATACAGGGCAGAAGATAGGACGTTCATATCTCCAATTGCCTCGATAATAAATGGAGCAGGAAATGTTCGACCATCGACTGTTATAACAGGGCCTGTACATTTAATATAAGAGTTTGACGTTATTCTCTGTCCGTTTATCGCTAATCCTTGTGCACCCGAGATTTTGAGTTCATTGATAACCCGAAAAATATGACTTTCATGAACAATATAATCATTTGGATTGTGTTCGACTGGGTCATAATCAGCATCTTTTAGTGTAACCTTAACACCTTGTCCGATAGCGGGAATCACACCAAGCAGCAAGCGAAGGTCTTGTGCCTCTTCAACAAGTTCGGCATGATCTTCCTCTCTTGTAGAAAAAGAACGCTCATACTCACGTATCTCCTCCTGCTTGGCAGCAATTTCATCGGCTAACTCTTTATTGCGCTCTTGCTGGCTTATTAAATCTTCTCGATACTTCTCTTCATTAAGAAAAGAGGCCGATTGAATATTATCGGTGTCTTCATGTACACCCAGAGTCCGATAAGAAAATGCAAGAATAAAGCCAAAGACGAGAAAAACGACAGAAAAAAGAATATGTCTTCCCCTTTTTTTGTACTCATCATTCATTTTCTTCGTCAAGTGGGTTAGCCTCCTCTTCATCACCTTCCAGTCCGTAGACTTTACTGAATGGGCTAAAGAATGTACCGACCTCCATATCAATCACACCTTTTTCCAAGCCTTTTAATTGCGCAGTAATTTCTGGATAAAAATCCATCCTTTCTGCAAATGTTGCAATGACAGCACGGACCTCAAATCCATCATCCATATAAACAGTAATGCTATCCGCATCTTCCGACGTCCCATCAAAAATAATTTCGGATACTAACCGGTAGACATTGTCTTCCATCTTTAACAACTGAGCAGACATCTGCTTCAAGCTGTCTTCGTTAGTAAAGTTATTTAATATAGGGGCTTCCGCTTCTAGTGCTATCCCACCAGCCGGGAACTTTTCACCATTTTCCAACAACAAGCTATATTGTCCCGCTTCTTCGAGATAGGCGACGGTTTCCCATTCCTCGATAACAATTTCGATGTCGCGCAACCATTTTCGTGACACATCTACATGCTTAACGCCATTAATGGCCGTCAGAGTCTTTTCAACTTTTTCAGTACTGAAACTCCATAAAGGGTTGTCCATTGTTAAACCACTTTGCTCTTTGTAAAACGACTGCTCATGGAGAACTGCACCGCTCACAATAATGCTCCCTATTTTACTGAGCGGTGATTGGAAATAAAGGATAGCGAGGAGCGCAACAACAAACACAGTCAACATGAACAGGAATTTCTTATTCGTCTTCCTGCGACGCTTTTCCCGCATAGAAGGAATTCGCTCTTCAATATCAATGACTTTATCCATTCTGGCTCCTCCTTCCTCAACTAGAACTTTTTTTTGCAGTAAAATGCATAATGGTTCCGGCTGCCATCCATGTCGTCATCAACGATGAACCCCCGTAACTAATAAATGGCAATGTTACACCTGTTACTGGCAACAGTCCTGATACGACGCCGACATTCAAAAATGTTTGAAAAATAATCATCGAACCCATACCAGCCACCATCAAAAATGCATAACGCCCTTTCGTTCGAATTGCAATGCCGAAAGTGGTTACCAACAGCAAAGCAAATAACAATATGACGACAGTTGCTCCAATGAATCCTGTTTCTTCTGCAATAATTGAAAAGATAAAATCGTTTTGGGGTTCCGGCAAATATAAATACTTCTGGCGACTATTGCCGTAACCATGCCCAACCAATCCACCCGGTGCGATAGCAAACAACGACTGAATCCCTTGAAAGCCCGTGCCTCGTGGATCGCTCCAGGGATCGATATAAGACTTGATACGAGCCAAGCGATACGGTGCCGCAGCAATTAGCGCGATAAAGGCAGCAATCCCTCCTGCACCTAGAAACGCAAAAAACTTCAACGGATAGCCAGCAACAAATAAAATAACGAAAGCTGAAACAATCATAATAACGGCAGACCCAAGATCCGGTTGAAGCATGATAAGACCAGCCGGCAAGAGGATTAAACCAAAATGTCTTAGCCGGAAAACGCCTTTGCCACTCGTATCATTCATGCTACATGCCAGTTTCCCAATCAGCGCAACTTTAATGAATTCAGCTGGCTGTAGACTAAATGGACCAAAAGCAATCCAACTTTGAGATCCATTCCGCACCGCCCCAATACCAGGAATGAGCACCGCAACCAGTAACAGAATGGTCGCAAAATAAAACACTGTCCATGTTTTAGGGCTAGATGTCAATGGACTTTTCATAATGACAACTGCAATGCCTATGGATACTGCCATATAAATAGCTTGTTTCACAATGAATGGCGATGAATCTGCATAATGGACGGCTCCCCAATACGAACCCGCCGAATAGACAAAAGCCAATCCGATGAATGACAGCGCCACGGCCGAAACGGTAAACAATGTTTTCAACTTGCCTTCCAGTGAACGCATCCTTCCGCAAATTTACTTAATCATTGCAGCTGCATTATGGCTTCAATAAACTGGTCTCCCCGTACTTCAAAGCTTGTATACTGATCCCAACTTGCACAAGCAGGTGATAACAAAATAATATCCCCCACCTCACTAAGCGGGTAGGCCTTCTCCACAGCATCCTTAACATCGTCAGCGTGGACAATTTCTTTAATGCCACATGAAGTAGCAAAATCAGCAAATCTTTCAGCAGTTTCCCCAAGAACAACCACGGCTTTGATATGGGTCATATAAGGTCTTAATTCCTCAAATGATTGCCCGCGATCTAGCCCACCTGCAAGAAGAATGGTAGGTGTATTAAACGCTGCTAAGGCGCTTTTGGTTGCCAACGTATTCGTTGCTTTTGAATCATTGTAAAACTTACGGTCTTTTAATTCCTTGACGAATTGCATCCGATGTCGAACGCCTGTAAAGGAGCTCAGCACATTTTCGATGGCCGTTTTGTCACAGCCCGAAAGAATGGCTGCCGCAGTCGACGCAAGAATATTTTCAAGATTATGCTGACCCGGCAACTTGATGATGGAACGCTTCATAAAAGGTTGACCGTTCCAGTATATTTGCTCATCGTCAGCTGATATCCCCTGTTCTTTCATACCTGTAAGGGAAAAAGGAACTTTAGTCGCTAAGGAGCTTTGCATATACTGACGAAGCTCCGGTTGATCATCATTGTAAATGACATAATCATCTTGCGTTTGGTTAGTCGTGATAGCAGATTTCGCTAGGGCGTATGCTTCAGGTGATCCGTGATAATCGAGGTGCGCATCATACAAATTCGTCCAAATCGCAATATGCGGGTGGAACGTCTCTGTTCCCATCAACTGAAACGATGATGCCTCTAGTACAATAACCTGATCTTTCGTCGCTTTTTCAGCAACTGCACAGGACACCGTCCCGATATTCCCAGCGATTAGTGGCTGTTTGCCCCCAATATTAAGCATATGGTACAGCAATGTTGTCGTTGTCGTTTTACCATTGGATCCCGTAATCGCTATGATTGGAGCCTCACTGATTCTGGAAGCAAGTTCAATTTCCGTCCATATAGGAATCTTTTTCTCCAGCGCTTGTGCAACAACAGGATTACTATAAGGAATTCCTGGATTTTTAACGACCAGATCAAATCCTTCATCAAGAATCCCCGCAGGGTGACCACCACAGATAACTTGAATTCCTTCAATGCGCAGCGCAGCGGCTTCCTCATTGCCATCTTCTGGCGACGCATCGTTCACCAACACAGTAGCTCCAAGTGAATGTAGTAACCTTGATGCAGCACAACCACTTTTGGCAAGGCCTAAGATAAGCACTTTCATTCCTTTAAACTGATTGACATTTTCCACTTATATCACCTCCAACAAGACAGGGATAATGGCCGCTAAGAAGGCAATTCCCCAAAAAACAATGACAATCTTCCACTCCGACCAACCTGATAATTCGAAATGATGATGAATCGGGCTCATTTTAAAAACCCGCTTCCCTGTCGTCTTGAAACTAATGACCTGAATAATGACAGACAGTGTTTCAATGACATAGACAATTCCAATGACGAGCAACAAGAATTCCTGTTTAATCAATATCGATAACATAGCAAGCGCTCCACCAAGCGCTAATGATCCCGTATCGCCCATAAACACTTTGGCCGGCTTGACATTAAATATAAGGAAACCGAGCATAGCCCCTGTCACAACAAAAGCAAATAACGCGATATCATGTTGACCAAAAATCCATGCATGCACACCAAATGCGCCAAAGGCTATCGATGATGACCCCGCAACAAGCCCATCTAACCCATCTGATAGATTAACGGCATTGGAGAAGCCAACGAGCCAGAAAATAAGAAATGCCACGTAGAATACGCCAAGTTCTATTTCAAAATGAGTAAATGGAATTTGGACTGCCGTGTCAAAAGGTCCTAGCTTCAGAAGGAAGAATGCAATAACTGCAACAATAATTTGGCCGATTAGCTTTTGAATGGATGTCAATCCCAAATTCCTTTTCAACACGACGATGATGAAATCATCTAGGAAACCAATGATGCCAAAACCGACAAACACGAGTAACAGAACAATCGTCTGCGTCGTCAATACGTCGTTTATGTATGAAAGGCTAAGCGTCGACAGAATGATTGAGCCAATGAAAATCAGTCCGCCCATCGTAGGCGTGCCTGCTTTTTTCAGATGGCTTTTAGGCCCTTCCTCACGGATACTTTGCCCAAACTTCAATGTCCTAAGAGTTGGGATGATCAAATACCCTAATAGTGCTGAGATAATGAATGCGACGGCAATAGCCATCAATATTGTGACGAGTGTCATGCTTCTTTTCTCCTTCTATCTTCTGAAGCAGCCATAATTTGACTACTTCAGACGTTTCATTTATAAACTTTATGGTGTATTTATTCCGTATATAGATGAATCACATCATCGACCGTAATCAACGTGTCAGCAACCGGTAACTGGTATTTTACTTTATCTCCAGAACCATGCCATTCCAGACGATACGTATACAACGTGCCCGTGATTTCCTTTTTTGTCATGCCTGCCAAATTAGGAACTCGATGTGTCATTTCATCGCCGTATTTATATAATTTTTCAATTTGACCTTGCCGCTTTTCGATACCTGCCAGTGGGGCAATCTCCTCCATAATTCGTCCGACGATCGGCGCCGCAATGACACCACCAAACTGAACGGAATTTTTCGGACTGTCAACCGCAACATAAACAAGTAATTCTGGATCATCCGCCGGAGCAATACCGATAAATGACACAATATAATCACCATCTTTATAGTGACCATCAACAACTTTCTGCGCAGTCCCCGTCTTGCCTCCAACGCGTAGTCCATCGACAAAAGCTTTACCACCAGAACCGTTGGCAACAACCGATTCTAGCGCCTCTCGCACTTGCTTGGAGGTTTCTTCACTAATCACTCGTCGTTGCATGTCAGGAGTGAATGATTGAAGCGTCTTGCCCTTATCATCCGTAATTTCTTTGACAATATACGGACGATATAGATAGCCGCCATTTACCGCTGCGGCGACAGCTTGCACTTGTTGAATAGGCGTCACTGAAATGCCTTGCCCAAATGCTGTTGTTGCCTGTTCGACGGGACCAAAATTCTTTTCTGAAAACAAAATTCCTTTAGATTCCCCGGCTATTCCCGATCCTGTCGATTGACCAAAACCAAAGTCGCGGATATATTTATTCAAATTTTTTGCGCCCAAACGTTGACCGATTTCCACAAATCCAGGGTTGCAGGAATTTTCAACGACTTGTAGGAATGTTTGATCCTTATGCCCGCTTCTTTTCCAACAGCGAAGTCTTGCATTGGCAACCATTACATAGCCAGGATCATAAAATTGTTCGTGTTTGAGATCAATCACTTTTTCTTCAAGCCCCGCAGCAAGCGTAATAATTTTAAAAGTAGATCCCGGCTCAAATGTCATCCAGACAGGCAAATTTCGGTTATAAATACTTGGATCCACCTTTTGATAATTCGCCGGATCGAAAGTCGGTACCGAGGCAAGGGACAGTATTTCCCCCGTTTTCGGGTTCATTATAATCGCAAGCGCTTGAGTAGCATCAAACTTTTCCATTGCCTGCAACAACTCACGCTCAACGACTTTCTGCATAGCCAAATCAATGGTCAATCCGAGATTCGCACCTTTGTTACCCGTCTTGAAACCATCGTCGACATGTGGCAATGGGATTCCTACGGCATCTGTGTACATACGGATTTTATCACCCGTGCCTTGTAAGATTTCATCGTAAGCATATTCGATACCAGCCAGGCCTGTATTATCATAGCCCGTAAAGCCGATTAATCTTGATAATAGCTCACCATTCGGATAATCCCTGACAAAATCGACTCCCGTATACAAGCCATCGATTTGTAAACGCGCAATCTCATCCGCTTGCTCTTTAGTAATGTTTTTTCCTTCTGGAGCCAATTTAACCATATACTCCACTTGATCCATTTTCTTTTCTAATTCAGCAGCGTCCATACCCAGAATAGGTGCAAGCGCGGTTGCTGCACTAGTCACTTCACGATTTTGGGAAGGCATAAAATATAATGTGGGTGCTAACTTGCTCCCAACGATAAGATTCCCGTTGCGGTCCACAATATCCCCGCGCATGCCACCGAACGGAATTTCACGATCCCAGTTCGCTTCCGCGCGCTCTTTCAGAAATTCATGTTTGATAATTTGCGCATGGAACAGCTTGCCAATGACCATTACTAGCAAGATGACGAAAATAACAAAGACAGCTCGTAATCTCTTTTTAGATTGTAAACCTATTAAAG
Source organism: Sporosarcina sp. YIM B06819 (assembly GCF_033485175.1). Taxonomy (NCBI): domain Bacteria; kingdom Bacillati; phylum Bacillota; class Bacilli; order Caryophanales; family Caryophanaceae; genus Sporosarcina; species Sporosarcina sp. YIM B06819. Next base: position 234,945 of record NZ_JAWLIQ010000007.1, read on the forward strand.
TCCGCAGCGCCTACACCTCTCGTTTTTCTATCAGCGTATGATACGTTACGGAATGCTATTCGTTAGCCACCTACAATACTCTCTTCTTCTTGGTCTTCTACGGGTTTATAAATATCGGCTGGTGACTTCAGTTGGAGTACAACTGGGTCATTTAGTTCAATAACCGTCCCTTTTGACAAGCTTTGCTCCGTGACATAACCATCTCCATTGATGCGAATATCAAGCCCGGATAACATTTTAAAGGACAGCACCATTTTTTTTGACCAGCCCGTAAAATCGGGTAGTGTAGTCGGTCCTGCCGTCTGTAACAGCACGACTGACCCTTCTGCAAGCTTTGTACCTGCTTGAGGATATTGTTGTTCAATTGCGCCACCCTCACCAACCACAATCGGATAGAAGCCATCTTGCTTCAATTTTGCAATCATTTTGGTTGAATCCTTACCAACTGTGTCAAGAACAACCGTTGCTTCGACAACATCTTCCCCACTTGGAACGATATTCATATACCTTAAACTATTTTCCATAATCGAAGTAAACAGTTCTGCAACTGGATCCGCACCATATTTCCCGACCTTCAATGTAGGTTGCTGTACGTACACATACGTAATCAATTGAGGATCCTCCACAGGTGCCATACCAAGAAATGAATACAGATAATTACCATTACCGCTCAAATAACCACGACCAACAGGCTTCGGTATTTCCGCAGTCCCTGTTTTCCCACCGACCGTATAACCATTCAGTGCAAACTTCTTCCCTGTCCCTTTTTCTCCTGTAACAGTTGAAGCAAGAACTTCTCTTACTTCCTTTGCAGTAGCCGCTGATATTGGACTGTCATGTTCTTCCGGTTGTTGATCTTTCACTACTTCTCCTGTATTAGGATTCGTAATTTTGTCAATCACGTAAGGCTTCATCATGACACCATTGTTCGCAATCGAAGTCGCGGCCTGAACCATCTGCATGGCTGTCACAGTTGAACCTTGTCCATAGGAAGTTGTTAGTCTTTCAGAAGGATACTGATCCAAAATGACACCTGGTGCTTCATTCGGTAAATCAATTCCAGTTTTTTCACCAAAACCAAATTTCCGCATATATTCTATGAATGTTCTATCACCTAATCGTTCTAATAAGTAAGCCATAGAGACGTTCGAAGATCTTTGAAAGCCTTCCAAATAGGTAATTGTTCCCCAACCTTCTCGTACGACATCTCGTATCGTTCGATCATAAATCGTATATTGCCCCGACTTAAAATAAGCATTTGGGTCCCATTTTTTCTCTTCAATAGCAGCCGCTAACGTGAACATTTTCAATGTTGATCCTGGTTCAATCGTTGTTTCAAGTGCATCATTCAACCAGTTCTCCGTCAACCCTTCTCTCGTCCCCGGATGAAAAGAAGGACGTTGACTCATTGCGAGTATTTCACCCGTTTTTGGGTCGGCAACAACTACTAGCATCTTTTTAGGTGAATATTCACTTTCCACCCGGGTCATCGCATCTTCTACAAAACTTTGAATCGTCTTATCGATTGTCAGTTGAATATCATAACCGTCTTGTGCAGGGGTCACTACTTCTTCTGCTTTCGGTAATTTGAAGCCCCAGCTATCTGATTTGAAATTCACTTTGCCATCCGTTCCCGTTAGCTCTTTGTTATACGTCGACTCCAGTCCCATTTTCCCAACCGTCGATAAATTCCCGTCGGCATCTTCTTCTCGCATGGCAAAACCAACTAAATACGAAGCAAAATTTCCATTTGGATAAAATCTTTTTTGATCCTCTAAGAAAAGAATACCGGATAGTTTTTTTTCTTTGAGCTCCTCCCGAATCGCAAGAACCGTTTCATGACTAAGATCACGCCCTGCTTTCCCAAGCTCTAATTGCCATCTTTCTCGCTTTGCGTAATCTGTCATGCGTGAAAAAATATCTACTTTTTCAAGCGGTATATACTTAGCAAGCACTTCGGCCGTTGCGTCAAAATTCTCTGCTAGCACATGTCTCGGTGTGTGGGAGCCTTTACTCGCTTTCTCAGACACTACAATTATCAATTTATAACTCAAAGTATCTGCAGCAATCAGTACCCCATTACGGTCAACAATCGTCCCTCGATCAGCTTTCAATATTGTTTCCCTTGCGTATTTCGCTTCCGCAAGCGCCGCCATTACTCTTCCTTCCGCCTGCCCGGTTGCTTGAATAAAAAACAATCTTCCGAACAAAAGGAAAAAGAGCCCTCCGTATATCAAAAACATCAGAAAGGCTCCCCATTGAAATCGAAATTTCTTTTTCATCGTCCTGGCACAACCTTTACGCTGTTCTCGTTCGGATTCAAACCTAGCTCCTTCGCTTTCTCCCATATCCGGTCATATGTAGATTTTTCTTTTACTTGGATGGATAACTCCATGTTTTGCTTGGAGATTTCCGAAATATCTTTCCCTATTAATTGCACTTCTTTGTTCGTATCAATAATTTGGGCTTGCGTATGTAAAATCATCGTTGAAAAAAGGACAAGGGATGTTGCAAACAGCACGAACAGGAAATTTTCTCCGACAGAAAACACTTTTCGTGCAGGACGTATATGCGGTTGCTGTTTCGGTACTTCCGGTACTTCAAGCTCGCGTACGTAAGACGTTTGAAACTTTCTCTGTTCTAGTGCCATTTACCAAATTCCCCCTTCACCTTTTCTCAGCAATTCTAAGCTTCGCAGATCTAGCCCGCTTATTATCCTCTACTTCTTTATCACTTGGTAGAATCGGCTTCCTTGTGACTAGCCTCAATATCGGCTCCATCCCCTCCGGTATCACCGGTAAGTTCGGTGGTAAATCTGGGTAGGATGACGCTTCTTTGAAAATTGTTTTACATAACCGATCCTCTAATGAATGGAACGTGATAACACTAATTCGTCCTCCTGGATTCAACAATGTAATCGCATCCACTATGGACTCCTCCGCTGCACCCAGTTCATCATTCACTGCAATTCGGATGGCCTGGAACACCCTTTTGGCTGGGTGACCACCCGTCCGCCTCTTCGCCGCGGGGATGCCTGACTTAATAAGTTCAGCTAGTTCAGCAGTTGTACGAATCGGGGCTTGTTCACGTGCTTCCTCGATTTTACGGACAATGCTTTTTGAAAATTTCTCCTCACCGTAACGGAAAAAGATACGCACAAGATCCTCAAATGACCAGTCGTTGACAACATCATAAGCTGTTAACGGAGCTGCCATATCCATCCGCATATCGAGCGGCGCATCGTGATTATAGCTAAACCCGCGTTCTGGTGTATCGAGTTGTGGCGATGACACTCCTAGATCATAAAGGATTCCATCGACAGATGTGATGCCGATTTTATCCAGTTCGGATTTCAAATTTCGAAAGTTTGAATGGACAAACGTCACTTGGGGAAGATAATCCTTCAAGCGCTCTTTGGCAACTTCAATTGCCGTTGTGTCCTGATCAAAACAAATTAGCCTGCCTTGCGGTGATAATTGCTTTGCAATTTCTTTACTATGACCAGCCCCTCCGAGCGTACAGTCTACATAAATTCCATCACCTTTAATATTCAGACCTTCGACGGCTTCGTGAAGTAATACTGTAGTGTGGTTGAACATTGAAACCGCCTACTTCCTTTAGAGTATTGTTCTTAATTGAGTTAAAAGTCAAAATCAATAATATTTTCTGCGATGTCATTGAATGATTGTTCGGACTCATCGTAATAAGCATTCCATAATGGCTTGGCCCAAATTTCAATCCTCCCCGAAACACCAAGGACGACACAATCTTTTTCAACTTTCGCGTATTGGAGCAATGAAGATGGGATATTAATGCGTCCCTGCTTGTCCAGTTCAACTTCCGTTGCGCCGGAAAAGAAAAAACGGGTAAATGCGCGTGCATCCTTTTTCGTAACCGGCAATGCCTTCAATTTTTCTTCAAGGCGTTTCCATTCATCCATAGGGTAACCGAAGAGACAATTATCCAAGCCGCGAGTCAATACAAAACCATCCCCCAGATGCTCCCGAAACTTAGATGGAACAATCAGGCGACCTTTTGTATCGATAGTATGCTGATATTCGCCCATGAACATACTCTTCACCCCACTATGTGAAATAAATGTACCACATCCCCCCACATTCCTCCACCTGTTTCCCAACATTAATGCTCATTTCCCTGAAAATGTGTCAATAGTACTTGTTTCAATGAGATTATTCAGAAAATAATAGATTAATATGCGTTTTATAGACAATATGATGCATAAAAACAGCCCATTCTTACCCACAAAAAAACTCTTGCCCACACAATGATGTGGGCAAGAGATTCTTATAGGTCTATTCTCACAGATAAACAATTTTATGAGTGCCATCAATTTCAAAAGGTAATTGAAGAAGTTCTTGGATAAGCGTCGGTCCATAACTATTCAAATAAGCATAAGGTGCATAAAGTCGTTCCTGCAATGCACCTTCTGGGAACAGTTCACCTTCTAACATACCGAACACGCGAAGTGCAGCATCATGTTTGACCAACAGTGCATCTTCAGCCTTCGCTTTTAAATAATTCAACTGCTTCGTATGGAATAGCAGGTTTTTTTGTGTTAATTCCTGCATCATCGCACCTTGCCGTTGTGACAGTTGCGCAATCTTGTCATATTGGGCACTCAGCATCTCTGCTGTTTCATCCAAAGCTATGTTAAACTCTTCATCCCTCAGATCTTCGACGAATTGCTCCCTTGCAGTAAATATTTGTCCAGCCATAACGTCTTCGACCGTGAAGGATTTTTTATCTAACGCCTGCTTCACTAGCGGTGTCACTAGCGTTATCGATATTCGCGGCACAATAATCGGCATTTTCAAACCTAGATGGTGAAAGGCTTCTTTCAACACTGCCCAATATGCGATTTCCCCTGGACCGCCGACGAAAGCTAATACTGGGAACACCAAATCCTGCATGATAGGCCGCGTCGCAACATTATTGCTTAAGAGCCATGGTTGTTCTTTAGCAATCTCAAGCATGTCAGCCGTCGTAAATCGAAGACCCAAGCTGTCATTGACAAAATAACCGTCTTTTCTCGATAACAACACACGACCCGTTTCATGGACATAAAATAAATTTGCAGCATCCATATCAGCACCAATTGGAGACCCAAATCCTTGTGCAGCAAACAGCTCTTCCTTGTCTGCAATTTTCCCCGCAAGTTGTTCAGACTCTTCAATCAGTCTTATAAAATAGTCCGTCTCCAGTTGACGTAACGGTTTAAACGCTGAATCGATGAACAACAACCCTTCCTCCTGGAAAAGACCATTCATCAGTCGGACAAAAAATTGAGTGAACGTCTCTTCTTGCCGAACAGCTGACAGCACCTCATCTAATAAGTCTTTTGTGTATGAAGTTTCACCAAATTTACCAAAAACACCTTTAACAAATGAAGTCATCTTCACACTGTCATAAACGGCATCTGATGCCATCAACTTCAAAACAAATTTCTCATGGTATTGTTGCTTCACCGCACGACCGTTCAGCTCTGTATAGGTATGATTAATTTCATTCAGGTCATGGTCTTCACCCGCCACCCAAAACACTGGAACGACAGGAACACCAAGCGCCTCACGTTGCTGCCTTGCCAGTAGGAGGACCGTAATGGCTTTATGAACAGAGTATAGAGGTCCTGTCAAAACGCCCGCCTGTTGACCACCGATGACAGCAACGGCATTTTCCGCCAGCTCTTTAATATGCTTATCCGCATTTGCAGATAGTCCAAAAGGCTCCATGAATGAGCGGACCGTTTCTGCCAGTTGACGTCTTTCAAACGGTCGACCTTCGAGTTCTTTTAGCCTCTTGGGAAAGGAATTTTCTTCATTTCCATAATCAAAAAATGTATGTACAAATTCCTTATCGTTATGATAGGCCTGCATCACTTCATTAGTCCCTTGTAATGCTAATACTTCCAATTTCATCATCCATGCCCCTTTGTCACTTTAAGTATGAACAAAGTATAGCATTTCAATCGATAGGAATGAAAAATAAACGCTTAAACACTTGCAAATCAAGTTGTATATTCGACCATTTTTAAGATCATACCAACTAGCAATAAAAGCAAGTAACTCACTGTTAAGACAAGAAAATACAAACGCCATGTTTTTCGTAACAGATGGACGATTTGAAATTCTTTGACCTTCATCCGTTCAAGAACGATACGAACAATGGCAATTATCACGGCGATTCCCGCTATATAGATACCTACCCCTTCACCCATTATTTCACGGGATACTAAATAAACTGTCAGGAATAGCAACGGGGTAGTCATGTCGGCAGCCAGTCCAATAATCGATGCGGGCGCCTTCCCCATCTTTCTCATAACGACAAGGAATACAAGCATGACAATGTAAGGGAACAGAATTAATCCCCCAAAAATTGTTGAAATTATCCCATCCATGTCCCCGTTGCCAAAAACCTATAAAAATCTTATAAGCCTTGTTTGCTTCCTACTTCATCGTGCCTGCTTTTGCCGAAGCTACTCGCATTTGGTATGACACTCCACAGGCGTAAATTCGGATGCAACGAATCCTACACATTAGCAGGTTC